>JAFTFE010000124.1 GCA_017449765.1 Lachnospiraceae bacterium
ATAAAAAATGAAATAGAAGATAAAGATGAATTAAAGGAATACAAGCAGAAGGCATATCTTATATCTGAGAAAGAAAAAACAATGGAATCACTCGCTTTTTCAGAGGAGGATGAGGCAAAATATGAAGAATTAAAACATGATATAGATGAGTATGAAACTAAGAAAAAAGAAGCGGAGAGAATAGCAGAAGAAGAAAGAATGGTTCGGGAAGCTCATAAGCATCATTTTGCCGCACATCTTCATTTTGGTAAGAAAAAGCTGCTGATATTGAAGGGGCTGCTGTATATTTTTATCGAGACCTTTTGTGTGATGTATACTTTAAACAGCAGTCAGGGTAACAGACCTAAGCTTCTTATATTTATAATAGGTGTTATAGCGGTTCTCCTTATAATTGACGTAATAGATATAGTTATGGTCATATCTGAGACGAGACGGGAACGTAAAAGTTATGCGGCAGGTAAAAAGAAATTTAAGCCTGTTCAGAGTGAACACAATGGTAATGTGGAAGAAAGTATGGGGGAAGATGAGAACCATGATGAAAAAATGTATCGTCAAAACCTGTATATTTATGACAAGCTGTCCGAGCAGAAGAATGACTATGCAGAGGCTAAGGAAGTTTATGAGACATATAATTATGAGGTGAAAAAATATATTACGGGACTCGGATATGAGCCTATGGCAGATTTATACAGCCAGCTTATTGATATTGAGAAGAAGAATAATGAATATAATGATATCAAGAAAACTTTTGGAAAGATAAATATGCAGAAAAAGGCTTTTGAAAGAGAACATGATATTGAAGAATTAAAGGCTATAGGTAATATGTCTTCTGATATTTCATTATCTGAGATTAATGATAGATTGAGGAAGATAATGAGTGCCGCAGAGGTGCACAGTAAGAATATTGCAAGCTATAACAGACAGATAGATGAGATTGAGGAGAAACTTGAATATTTAAATGATTGTGAGTCTGAGTATGATTCTTTGAAGGAAATATATGAGGAGAATAATCACAAATACAAAATATTAGAAGAGACAAAGCTTATGCTTGAAAATGCGAAGGCGGCATTTACAAAGAAATACACAGAGCCGATAAAGACAGGTTTTGATAAGTATTATAATAAAATTGAGCAGATTAATGATAATACTTATGAACTTGATGCCAATATTAATCTGTATCGTAAGGAACTTGGACTTAACAGAGATACAAAATTTTTAAGTTCCGGTTATAAGGATCTTGCAGGACTTTGCATGAAGATGGCATTGATAGATGCTATGTACCGGAAAGAAAGACCATTTATAATTATAGATGATATGTTTGTTAATTTTGATAATGCCAAGCTGGATATGACCTTGAGGCTGCTTCAGGATATATCTAAAGAATATCAGATAATATATTTTACCTGTAATGAAAGCAGGGCATGATTTTTCATTTGATTGATAAAGGAGAATAAAAATGGCAGTTTTAAATGACTTAGAGCCTAAGAAAGTATTTAATTATTTTGAAGAAATATGCAGTATACCACATGGCTCAAGGAATACTAAGAAGATAAGTGATTATCTTGTACAATTTGCAAAAGACAGAAATCTAAAATATATTCAGGATAAGGACAATAATGTAATAATTTTCAAAGCGGGTACAAGTGGTTATGAGAACTCTCCTTCACTTATAATACAAGGTCATATGGATATGGTGTGTGAGAAAGAGACAGAGAGGGATATTGATTTTGAGAGGGATGGACTTAGTCTTGCTAAAACCGATGAATATATCTATGCTGAGGGTACAACTCTTGGAGGTGACGACGGTATAGCTGTTGCATATGCCCTTGCTATACTTGATTCTGATGATATAGCTCATCCGCCGCTTGAGGTGGTTATTACCGTAGATGAAGAGATAGGTATGCTTGGCGCAGCTTCACTCGATACTTCAGTCTTATCATCTAAGATGATGTTGAATTTGGATTCAGAGGATGAGGGACAGCTTTTAGTAAGCTGTGCAGGCGGTGCTACAGTGAGTTTAAAATATACCGCACCGTGTCAGGTCGTTAAGCCTTTAAATGAAAGACTGGCAAAAGGCTATCTGGATGATGACAGCTATATTAGAATGAGACTTAATGTAAGTGGTATAAAAGGCGGACATTCCGGTATAGAGATTGACAGACAGGGAGCAAATGCCAATAAAATACTTGGAAGGGCATTATATGCTTTAAATAAAACTGATGATATATACATTAATCTTGTTGAGTTAGGTGGAGGCTTAAAGGATAACGCTATTCCAAGAGAGGCATATGCCATCTTTGATGTATATATAGAGGAAGAAAGTAATGAGCATATAGAATTTATATCCAAGGTTATAAGAGATAAGACGGATATATTAAATGAGATGCTTAAAAAAGAGTATGCAGCAACTGATTCTGATATTAGACTTGACGTAGAGGATGTAATGTTTGATATTAATTCTGATGAAGATTTGTTTAATCTTTATGCTGATTATAAAAATCCTACGGAGGATATTATAGCGTTACTTTTGAATCTTCCAAACGGAGTAAGGAAAATGAGCAACGATATAAAAGGACTTGTTCAGACTTCTCTTAATCTTGGCATTCTTAAGACTGAAGAGGTTGCAATGAACAAAGAGATTGTTTTTGTTTTCTCTGTAAGAAGCAGTGTGAAAAGTGAGAAACAGGAGTTGATTGAAATTATAGAGAGTCTGATACGGGTCTTTGATGGAGAGATAAGCATATCCGGGGATTATCCCGCATGGGAATACAAAAAAGATTCCGGGTTAAGGGATATAATGTCAGAGACTTATTTTGAAATGTTCGGTGAAAGACCTGATACCCTTGCAGTCCATGCAGGACTCGAATGCGGAATATTTGCAGGTAAGATAGATGGGCTTGACTGTGTTTCAATTGGTCCTAAGATGGAGGGGATCCATACTACCAATGAGAAGTTATATATCGATAGTGTGAAAAGATACTGGGACTATATTCTTGAGATACTTAAGAAACTTAAATAATACAACATATTAAAATTCATAGATTAATAATATACAAGGAGATATAAAATGAGCACATGGGAAGATAACGTAAGAAGGGTTGTACCGTATGTACCCGGAGAGCAGCCTAAGATAAGCGGTATAATAAAGCTTAATACAAATGAAAATCCTTATCCGCCGTCGCCAATGGTTGTCCGCAAGCAGATGGAACTTAATAATTTAAGACTTTATCCGGATGACAAGGCAGCAGTTTTGGTTGAAGCATTGGCGGATTATCATAAGGTTGACAGTGATCAGGTGTTTGTCGGAGTAGGTTCTGATGATGTGCTTGCTATGGCATTCATGACTTTTTTTAATTCTGATAAAGAGATACTTTTTCCGGATATAACATATTCATTTTATGATGTTTGGGCCAAGCTTCTTGATATACCCTACAGACAGCCGGCGCTTGATGAAAATTTCAGACTTGTAAAAGAGGATTATTATGGAGAAAACGGTGGTATAGTATTCCCTAATCCTAATGCACCTACAAGTATATCCGAACCTGTTTCATTTGTTGAAGATATAGTAGGTCACAACAAAGATGTTGTAGTTATTGTGGATGAAGCTTATGTGGATTTCGGAGGTGAGAGTGCGCTTTCGCTTACAGATAAATATGATAATCTGCTTGTAGTCAGAACCTTCTCTAAGTCGCGCTCGATGGCAGGACTAAGGATAGGCTATGCCATAGGCAGTAAAAAACTTATAAAATATATGAATGATGTTAAGTTTTCTTATAATTCATATACTATGAATATGCCGTCGCAGATTCTTGGCACGGAAAGCTTAAAGGACGATGAATATTTCCAAGAAACGGTAAATAAGGTTATAGAGACAAGAGAATGGTTCAGAGAAGAAATATTAAAGCTTGGATTTGAATGTCCGAAGTCATCAACAAACTTTTTGTTTATGACGCATAATAACATCGCTGCGGGGGAAATATTTGAGAAAGCAAAAGCCAATAAAATATATGTCAGATATTTTAACAGACCGAGGATTGATAATTATTTGAGAGTTACAATCGGTACTCGAGAGGAAATGGAAATTTTTCTTGGTTTTTTAAAGTCTCTTTTAGTTTGATTTTTAGAGGGATTGTGAGAGCCTGTGTAAACTTTTGTTTACACAGGTTCGTTTTTTGTGCTTGTTTATAATTTTATTCACTGATATAATTATATTGATTTCTGTATATTAATAAAATTTATCTTTTTTCCTTAAACCTTATCCATATTAATTATGTTAAATAATTTGGAGGCTGATTAAATGAGTTTTGATGAATTTATTGAGAAGGTAAAGGGGGATTTAGGTGATTATCTCCTAAATTATAATGTGACTAATATATATATAAAGGAAGTATATAAAAATAACGGAATAATATATAACGGGCTTGTCATAAAGACAGATGAGACAGGTATTGCGCCAACGATTTATCTTGAACCATATTACAAGGCATATAAAAACGGTATGAACATGGAAGATATTATGTCAAATATACGTGACGAATACGCTGCTTCTTTAAAAAATGCAAAAAAAGCAGAACAGCAGATTCAGTATATAAGTGAGTATAAGGAAAGAGTATTTATCAAGGTTGTTAATTATGAGAAGAATAAGGAAGAACTTGCAAGCTGTCCTTATATACCGTTTCATGACCTTGCAATAACCTTCAGATATATGGTTTTCAAAGACAACAGTGGAATGTCGTCTGTTCTTGTAACTAACAGATTGACAAAAGAATGGAACATCGATACAAGAGAATTATATAATCAGGCATATGAAAATACTAAAAAAATATTTCCGCCGGTTATTAAAAGACTTGATGATGTCCTCTTTAATGGTTTGGAGGAGTATATCGGTAACGCAGTATACAGTGGTTTCTATCTACTGTCAAGTGATTGTGGTTTAAATGGTTCGGTCTATATTATTTATAAGGATTTTCTTTCGGATTTTTCTAAAAAAAATGAATGTGATTTCTATATTATTCCATCGAGCGTACATGAACTTATACTTGTTAAGAGTAAGGCTGAATGCAATCCGGATAATCTTAGGCTGCTTATCAAAGATGTAAATGAACTTCTTGTTCCGGGAGTGGATTTTCTGTCTGATAATATATATTATTTTAGCATTTCTGACGGATTACATATAATATAAGAACTTGACTTAAATAAAAGTATGTGCTATTTTATAGTTGCATCTGAAAAGGTGCCATATATCATTTTTTTGGAGGATTTATCATGACGAAAGGTACAGTAAAATGGTTCAACAACCAGAAGGGCTTTGGATTTATCACAGATGAGAATGGTCAGGACGTGTTTGTACACTTTACCGGACTGAATATGGAGGGCTTTAAGACTCTTGAGGAAAATCAGACTGTAGAATTTGAAGTTGTAGAAGGTGCAAAGGGACCACAGGCAACTAATGTAACTGTAGTAAAATAGCTACAACTTAATCTTAATAACATAGTACCTATTAAATATATTCTGTAACATTTTTATACTAAATATTTGATTGCGAATTGTTATATCATTGAGTAAACGCCGAAAGAGCCGTCACATATGTACGTGATGGCTCTTTTATCGTTGACAAATACAGCTAAATGGCATACAATTAAAGAGTATATATGGGGAAGTAATACTATATTTTGGGAGTGGGATGATGTGAATGGCAGAGAATTTTGTATCACGAAGGTACAGTATTGTATCTTCAGCTATAGAGATTATCAGCGAACTTGGTTTGTCGGGGCTAACCACACATAATCTGGCAGAGAAGGAAAACATGTCAGAAGCACTTTTGTATAAATACTTTAGTGGTATTGATGAGGTTTTGATTGAGGTCGTTGATTATTATTTTAGTTTTGATGAACGTATCAGAAAGACTGTAGCGTCTAAAGAAGGAGCGGGTATTGATAAGATAATAGAATATTTTGATGCTTATGCCACATATTATGATAATTATTATGCAATATCAACACTTATGCTTCAATATGAAGAGTTATTACACAATATAAATACAAGAGAAAAGGTATCGTCATGTATTGCACTTAGACGGGAATTTCTAAGTGATATATTTCAGAAAGCTATTGATGATAAGGAGATCACAGATACGATGACTTCAGATGAATTGGCAGGTGATGTATCCGGTATGTTTATGGCTCATATATTAAAAAGAAGAATCATATATCATAAAAAGACTTTTAAACAGGAGTTTATGGATAACTTATGTAAATGGCTTGAATTATTGAAAATTTCGGTTGAGAAGGGGGAATAGATATTAATGAAGGTTTTAGTAGCAGAAGACGATATAGCAAGCGGAAAGTTCATGCAGAAGCTTTTGTCAAAATATGGAGAGGTGGTTTTGGCAAGAGATGGTTTTGCGGCAGTCGATGAATTTGTAAATGCGATTAATAATAATGAGAAGTTTGACCTTATCTGCATGGATATTATGATGCCTAAGATAGACGGATATAAGGCTCTTGCATCTATAAGAGATGCTGAACGAAAACTTGGATTGGCAAGAGATTCAAGGTGTAAGGTGGTTATGATAAGTGCCCTTGATGAAGGCTTCGACTCAAGCTATGCAAGTGATGATTATGAAGAATATCTATGTAAGCCTATAGATATAATGAAATTTGATGAAACAATAAGAAAACTTGGATTAATATAAAATGAGGTAGAGTGGATTTTTCCACTCTACCTTAGCGTAAAGGGCAAATATATTATAAAATTGGAGAAACTATGGATTTATTTGATTATATCAGGGAGAATAATAAGGATAAGGATTCTCCGCTGGCAAAAAGATTAAGACCTACAACTCTTGATGAAATTGTAGGACAGGAACATATACTTGGTCCGGATAAATTATTATACAGAGTAATAAAGGCGGACAAGCTGAGCTCCATAATTTTATATGGGCCTCCGGGAACGGGTAAGACTACCCTTGCTATGGTTATTGCTCATACAACAAGTGCGGCATTTAAGGAGATAAATGCTACGACTTCAGGTAAAAAGGACATAAGTGAGGTTATCAAAGAAGCTCAGGATAATATGGGAATGTATGGCAGGAAAACCATACTTTTTGTTGATGAGATACACAGATTTAACAAGGCTCAGCAGGATTATCTTCTTCCTTATGTCGAAGATGGAACCGTTATTCTGATTGGTGCGACAACTGAGAATCCATATTTTGAGGTAAATAGTGCTCTTGTTTCACGCTCGACGATTTTTCAATTGAAGCCTCTTTCTAAATCTGATATAGAAACCCTGATAAGGCGTGCGGTAAGTAACAGGGAGAAGGGTATGGGAGCATATAATGCTGAGATAACCGATGAAGCAGTAAGTTTTTTGGCTGATGTATCTGAGGGAGATGCACGTAATGCTCTTAATGCTGTAGAACTTGGAATACTATCCACAGAGCGTGATGAAGTAAGCGGTAAGATAATCATTGATTTAAAGGTTGCTGAGGAATGTGTACAAAGACGTTCAATAAAATATGATAAGGATGGGGACAATCATTACGATATAATATCCGCTTTTATAAAAAGTATGCGTGGTTCAGACCCTGATGCGGCAGTGTATTATCTGGCCAAGATGTTATATGGCGGGGAAAGTGTAACCTTCATTGCCAGAAGAATAATGATATGCGCATGTGAAGATGTAGGGAATGCTGATCCACAGGCAATAGTTGTCGCAGCTTCATGTGCACAGGCGGTAGAGCGTGTAGGAATGCCTGAGTCACAGATAATATTGGCACATGCTGCGATATATGTGGCTTGTGCGCCTAAGAGTAATTCAGTCGTAAATGCAATTTATTCCGCAACAGCTGCAGTAAAGGAAACCGGAAATGCGGAGGTTCCGGTATATTTAAGAGATGCACATTATTCGGGAGCAAAAAATCTTGGAAATGTCGGATATAAATATGCACATGATTATCCCAAACATTATGTTAACCAACAATATCTGCCTGATGCGCTGGCCGGCAGGACATTCTATGAACCGGGAGAAAACGGATATGAAAAGGATATCAGAAAATGGTTAGAATATATAAAAGATAATAATGAAAAAAATTAATAAAATCTTAAACACTTACAAGATTTATAATTAATAAATATTATAGTATATTTTCATCAAAATGATTAACAAGAGGGGAGCATTGATATGAAGAAGAAGACAAAAATAATAATTGTAATAATTTTACTGCTTGCGATAATTGGCGGAACTGTTGGATTCTTTTTGCTGCGTGATAAGGAGAATGATTCATCTGAAGGATATGTCTATGTAGATTCCATAGCAAATATAATGGGAACAGGCTATGTGGCAGACAGCAGATATATGGGAATCGTTGAAGCACAGGAGACAAAGAGCGTAAATCCTGATAGTGATAAGAAGGTCAAGCAGCTTTTGGTAAGCGAAGGAGATACTGTTAAGACAGGGGACCCTTTGTTTGAATATGATACCGAAGAGATGAATCTTAAACTTAAGCAGCTTGAATTAGAGCTTCAGAGCATAAATAATACTACAGCTACACTTAATTCCCAGATTAATGAACTCGTAAAAGAAAGAGATGCCGCTCCCGCAGAGAATAAGATAGAGTATACAAGCCAGATACAGAATCTTCAGGCACAGGTTAATCAGAATAATTATGATGCAAGTGCAAAGCAGCTTGAAATCGACAGACAAAATGCTGCCATGGATAACAACGTGGTTACCTCTCCTATGGATGGTGTTGTAAAGGAGATAAATGAAAGTGCAGCAAGTGATAACAGCGGCTATGATGATTATGGCTATGGTTATGGTTATAGTCAGGGCGGTTCAAGTGATAAGGCATATATATCCATTATGGCGATGGGAGACTATAGGGTTAAGGGAACTGCAAGTGAATTAAATGTCAGAAGTATGACAAAGGGTGATCCGGTTATTGTTCATTCACGATTAGATGAAACGCTGACATGGAAGGGAACTATCTCGGAAATCGATCTTGAACATACAGAAAATAACAATAATAATATGTATTATTATGATGGGGGCTCATCCGAAAATACATCAAACTATCCGTTTTACATTAATCTGGATAATCTTGACGGTTTAATACTTGGAGAACATGTATATATAGAACTTGACTATGGTCAGGGTGATACTAAGGATGGTGTATGGCTCAGCGAATTCTATATTGTTACTGATTCTGATGGTACTTATGTATGGGCAGAGGATTCCAAAGGTAAGATAGAGAAAAGAATGGTTACTCTCGGTGAGTACGATGAGGATATGTGGGAATATGAGATTACCGGCGGACTGTCAGACAGTGATTATATAGCTTTTCCGGAGGAACGTGTCCATGAGGGTATGAAGACTACGAGAAATTATGAGGATGTTATGATTTATGATGACGTGGACTATGATAACATCATGGATGAAGAAATGTTCTACTATGATGAGGATATGTTTGATGACGGAGAATATAATTTTGATGAGGATATGCTTGACGACGGAGAGTTTAATTATGATGAGGATATGCTTGACGACGGAAAATTTAATGATGAAGATATGATGCAGGATGAAGATATTAATAATGAGGATATGTCTGAGGATGAAGGTGAAGATATAGAAGCTAATCCGGAAGATGGAGTCTCCGACACGAATGAGGAGGCGGAATAATATGTTACTTGAATTAAAAAATATATATAAGAATTATATTCAGGGTAATATGGATGTTCCGGTCCTAAAGAATATCAACTTATCAGTTGAAGAAGGTGAATATGTAGCTGTAATGGGACCATCAGGCTCAGGAAAATCTACGCTTATGAATATAATTGGATGTATTGATAAACCCACAGCGGGAACATATCTTTTAGACGGTCAGGAGATTAATAATCTTAATGATAAGGAACTGTCATTTGTCCGTAACAAACAAATAGGCTTTGTATTTCAGACATTTAATCTTATGCCGAGACAGAGCGCTCTTGACAATGTCGGACTTCCTCTGCAATATGCTAAGGTTCCGAAGAAAGAGAGAAAGAATATGTGTCTCGAAGCTCTTGATATGGTTGGGCTTTCAGACAGAGTAAATTTTAAACCCACACAGCTTTCGGGAGGACAAAAGCAGAGAGTTGCCATAGCAAGGGCTATGGTTAATCATCCTAAGATACTTCTTGCTGATGAACCTACCGGAGCACTTGATTCTAAGTCGGGAATACAGGTTATGAATCTATTTCGTGAACTTAACGAACAGGGAGTTACCATTATAATGATAACACACTCCGATGAGATAGCTGCTTATGCGGATAAGACGGTAAAGATAATTGATGGTGAGCTGATAGATTCTGAAAATAAAGTTGATATTGATGCCTCGTATGAAAATAATTTTGAAGAGGAAGCTTACGAACTTGCAGGGGAGGTGGCAGAATGAGTATAGGAAAAAAGATAATCATTGCTGTTATTTCCATAGCAATAGTAGTTGCTGTAGTATTTATTGTACTTCATAATGTTAAGAAAAACAGTGCAAATAGCAAAACCGTAAATGTGTACGCAGTTTCTGAGGTTGGTAATGATTATTATTATGGTGATGATTATAACTCATTTGGCGGAACAGTATCAATTAATATGGAACAGAAAATATATCCTATATCTTCACAGAAGATAAAGGAAATATATGTGACTGAAGGCGATGTTGTTAAAGCGGGAGATGTAATAATCGAATATGATACCACTGCTCAGGCGCTTAAATTAGAAACAGAAAGAACTGAGGTAGAGCTTGCAAGAACTGCTGTACTTGTTGCTGAGAGAGAACTTGATGAATTAAAAAAAGTAATACCTATAGAGGATATGCCTCAACCAACTACAGAGGAACCGTCTACGGAGGCGCCAACGACGGAAGCACCTGCTACGGAGGCGCCAACGACGGAAGCCCCTGCTACAGAGGCTCCAACGACGGAAGTACCTACTACGGAGGCGCCAACGACGGAAGCACCTGCTACGGAGGCGCCAACTACGGAGACTCCTCCTACGGAAACACCGACATCAGAAGCTACAGCAACAGATGCATCAAAGCAGGAGGAACCTGTTACGGAAGCACCTGCTACAGAAGAACCGGCGACAGAAGCACCTGTTACGGAAGCACCTGCTACAGAGGCACCGGCGACAGAAGAACCTGTTACCGAAGCACCTGTGACAGAGGAACCTGCTACTGAGGCGCCGGCAGCAGAAGAACCTGTTACAGAAGCACCTCAGGAAGATTGGCCTGATAACGAACAGGATGATAGCGGCTTTGATGATTTTGAAGATGGTGAGACTTTATATACACGGGAAGAACTTGCAAAAGCTATTTCAGACAAACAAAACGAGATTAAAAGCCTTAATATTGAATATCAATTAAAAGAGATTGAATATGAGATAATGCAATATCAGATAAGTAACGGACAGGTTGTTGCTAATTTTGACGGAGTTGTAAAATCGGTAACAGACGAAGAAGAAGCTTTAGCAAATAATCAGGCTATGATAGTTATAAGCGGTAATTCGGGCTATACGGTGAGATCATCAATCGGAGAGCTTTCATTGGATAAGGTTTCAATAGGAGATGTTGTCGATTTATTCTGTTATGACACAGGTATGAATTATAGTGGAAAAATAACTGATATTTCCATGATTCCTACAGATGATAGCTATTCCTATAGTAGTTTATTGCAGACCAATTATCCTATGACTATTACCATTGAAGATGCGGATGATTTGGAACAGGGAATGTATATGGAGATAAGTCTGCCTGATACGGGAGAAGTTTCTAATTCATATTATCTTCCTATGCCGTTTGTAAAGCGTGATAATGATAATTATTATGTTATGAAGGAAGTAAATGGTGAATTAAAAAAGGTCTATGTTGAAGGTGGTAAAATCATTTGGGGAGATACCTTAGAGATAAAGAGAGGTATAGGATATAATGATTATATTGCATTTCCTTATGCAAGTGATGCGGTAGAGGGAACAAAGACAAAACACGCATCTATAGATGAGTTATATTATTGATAAAGGGAGGAAAATTATATGATTGAGAATATTAGATTGTCTTTTCAAGGTATATGGGCACATAAGATGCGTTCCTTCCTTACTATGCTTGGTATTATTATCGGAATTGCTGCAATTATAGCAATAGTGTCAACTATTAAAGGGACAAGTGAACAGATTAAAGAAAACCTGGTTGGTTCAGGAACAAATGTTGTAAAAGTTGAACTATATCAGGGAGATTGGAATTATCGATCCGGTGAATCATCAGGAGGAAATAAGCTTCCGATAGTTGATGAAAATGTAAAGTCGCAGATACTTGATATTGATGAGGTAACCGGAGTAGCTTCATACAGGATGGGTTCTATGTATGAAGGTATCAATTATAAGGATACTTCCATGAATAACGCAACATTTATCGGGGTTGATGAGGATTATTTTGCGGTTATGGGTTTTTCTGTGAAAAAAGGAAGGCTTTTTTCTGAGCAGGACAGAAAGAATCATAATAAGTTCGTAATTCTGGATTCTGTAGCTGCTGATACATTATTTTCAGGAGAAAAGCAGATAGTCGGTAAGACTGTAGAGATTAAACAGGATGCTTATGTTGTAATAGGAGTAGTTGAGCAACAGGATTCCTTTAGCCCTACTGTAGAAAATATGAATGACTGGTACACATATTATTATAATGATGTTTCGGGAAAAATTTTTGTATGTGATGTAATTTGGCCTATGATTTTCGGGTTTGATGAGCCTTATAATATTGTTGTAAAACCGAGAAGTACTGAGGATATGACGAGAGCAGGAAGAAAGACCGCTGAACTGCTAAATGAGTATATCGGTGCAAATAATAACTCCGATGGACAGAGCGAAGAAGATAGCTATAATTCACTTAAATATAAGAGTGAAGATTTGCTTGAAAAGGCAAAAACACTTCAGGAGATAAGTAATTCAACAAGTAAACAGCTTATATGGATTGCCAGTATATCGCTTTTGGTCGGTGGTATAGGTGTTATGAATATTATGCTTGTTTCGGTAACAGAAAGAACAAGAGAGATAGGTCTTAAGAAGGCTCTTGGAGCACGTAAAAAAGTTATACTTGCACAATTTCTTACTGAAGCGGCTGTTCTTACAAGTCTTGGCGGACTTATAGGTGTAGGTGCAGGTATCGGTCTTGCTTACCTTATATCGGATGTTGCGCAGGTTCCAGTCGCAATAAGCGGAGCATCGATTGTTATTTCTGTTGCATTTTCAATGTTTATTGGAATAATATTCGGCTTTATTCCATCCGTTAAGGCAGCAAATCTTAATCCTATAGATGCATTAAGATACGAATAATGTTTTAATATGTGAGGTTATTTCATGAAGGAAAATGACAAATATCTGTCAGGATTATCAAAAAAACCACTTGCAAGGATTATTGCATGGATTTGTTTAATTATTATCATAAGCCTTATTATTGCAACCTTTGTTACAGGTATTATGGGAAGCGGATTGTTCCTGCCTTTCCTTGCGCTTACTATAGTTATACCATTTTTTATGTATATAGCACTGTGGCTTGGAAAAGTATTAAACGGTTCCGGTGTTGATGATGATACATTGGATGTGGAAGAGGATATAAATGATAAATAGAAATAAAATATTGAAATAAATTCTCTCTTTTGATATACTAACGATTGGTATTTGGTAATTATTATATTAATTATTTATTGATAGAGGAGAAATATTATGAGTTTACTTACAGAATGGCGTGAACACGCATATGGGCTTGATGATAGGACACCTGAAGGAAAGGATTTTTGGTTTAATTATTTTCAGAAGGAAAAGACTGTATATGAGCAGATACTTGAGGACCCTAAGAAAGAAGTAAAGGGTACGGTTAAGGAACTTAGCGAAAAATTTGATCTTCCACTTGAGATTATGGTGGGAATTTTAGATGGTATAGAGGACAGCCTTATAAAGCCTAATAATGTAGATGAAATCACTGAAGACAGTGAGGTTTCACTTTTATATGATCCTGAAAAACTTTATATGAATATGGTTGGTTGTAATGCAGAGTGGTTATACACTCTGCCACAGTGGGACAAGATTTTCTCGGAGGAAAAACGTAAGGAATTATATAAGATTGAGAAATCATCAAAGACAATTGTCAAGCCTCCAAAGGTAGGACGTAATGATCCTTGTCCGTGTGGAAGCGGCAAGAAATATAAGAAGTGTTGTGGAGCAGTATAAACTATGAATTACAGCGTAGAACAAAGACATGCTATAATGCATGTTGATGGTCCTTGTATGGTTATAGCAGGACCGGGTTCCGGAAAAACAACAGTCATAACAGAAAGAACAAAATATCTTATAGAATCTGCGGGTGTTTCACCCGCAGAAATTCTTGTTATAACTTTTACTAAAGCAGCAGCTTCAGAAATGGAGCAAAGATTTAAAAAATTAACAGGTGTCCATGACTATCCGGTCAGATTCGGCACATTTCATTCTATCTATTATTGGATAATAAAAACAGCATATAATTTAAATAATCAAAGCGTAATTTCCGGTGAAGAAAAAATAAAGATGATTGATAAAATATTAACAGAAATGTCTTTGGTATATGAGAACAAAGATGAAGTTATAAGCAGTATAATATCACAGATAAGTATAGTAAAATGTGATATGCTTGATATTGATTATTATTACAGTAAGGATATGCCTGAGAATGAATTCAGGCAGATATACCGTCGTTTTAATAAAGAAATGCTTCGCTTCGGAAAGATTGATTTTGATGATATGATGGTAATGTGTTATGAACTTCTAAATAAAAGACCGGATATACTTAACAGATGCAGAGATATATTCAAATATATTATGATTGATGAATTCCAGGATAGTAATAAAATTCAATATGAGATTTTTAAACTTCTGGCAAAACCACGCGAAAATGTGTTTATAGTAGGAGATGATGATCAGTCAGTATATGGCTTTCGAGGTGCGAGACCTGAGATAATGCTAAGATTTGAGAAGGATTTTAAGAATACAAAAAGGCTTTATCTTGTAGAAAACTACAGATGTGACAGGATTATTACAGAATTATCTTCAAAGCTTATAGCAGGTAATAATAAAAGATTTGATAAGAAGCTTGTATCAAGGAGTAAAAATGCAGGAGAATTTAAACTTATAAAAACTGAGGATAACTCTGAAGAATACGAAAAAATTATTGCTATGGTAAGAAAGCATTTTAATGATGGTATTCCGTATGAAAAACAGGCTGTTTTATATAGAACAAATATAGAACCGAGACATCTTGTGTATAAACTAAATCAATACAATATCCCGTATACCGTAAGTGATACATTGCCTAATATATTTGAGCATTTTATCGTGCAGGGAGTACTTGATTATATGAGGTTCGCACTTGGAGAAAGAAGCAGGGCATTATTCCTAAAAATAATGAATAAACCAAGCAGATACATAAGCAGAGATATTCTTAAGGAAGACATAATAGATTTTGATGCTTTAAGATATCGTGTCAGGGATAAGGAATATGTAGTTGAACGAATTGACAAACTGTATTCTGACTTAAAGCTTATAAGCAGGATGCGACCGTATCCGGCGCTTAATTTTATTAGAAATGCTGTAGGATATGACGATTATATTAAGGATTATTCGGAATACAGACAGATAGATGAGGATGAACTATACGAGGTACTTGACGAATTTGCTGCCATGATTGCGGATTTTAAAAGCTTTGAGGAGATGTTTGACTTTATTGAGGATTACTCACAGATACTCAGAAAGCAGCAGACAAAGGATAAGAAAAGAAAGGGATTAAGACTTATTACCATGCACAGCTCCAAAGGTTTGGAATT
This sequence comes from Lachnospiraceae bacterium, assembly GCA_017449765.1. Classification (GTDB taxonomy): domain Bacteria; phylum Bacillota; class Clostridia; order Lachnospirales; family Lachnospiraceae; genus Coprococcus_C. The sequence goes on from JAFTFE010000124.1 coordinate 15,876, forward strand.
TGATGTGGTCTATATAATGAATGTAGTAGACGGATATATACCGTACAGAAAGGCTAAGCTTGACTCTGAGATAGAAGAAGAAAGACGCATGCTTTATGTGGCCATGACCAGAGCAAGGCACGAACTTTATATTTTTTCTCCCGAAAATATATCGGGAAAGCATAAGAATATAAGTCCGTTTATAAAATTTATAAATAAAAAATAATAATATTTGTTTAGTTTTGTCGAAAAACTTGATTGATTTTTATATTTGGTATATACTATAGACAATAATATGTAAAAATATTATTTATCCAATAATATAATATTAATATGGAGGTATTATATGGTAAATACTGTATGGAAAGACCGAAAAAGAATAATATTCGGACTTCCTTGGACATTTACAAAATACGGTTTGTCTGAGGACAGATTTTTTATGGAAACAGGTTTTTTTAATGTGAAAGAAGATGAGGTTAGATTATACAGAATAACTGATGTTTCTGTTGCACGAACCTTCTGGCAGAGATTGTTTGGACTTGGAACTATTACCTGTCATTCTTCTGATAGAACACTTAAGAATTTTGAAATTAAGAATATAAAAAAACCTCGTGAAGTAAAAGAACTTATTTCTTCTTATGTTGAAGAAGAGCGAGACAGAAAGAGAGTAAGCAGCAAGGAATTCATCAACAGCGACTTTGATTTTGATGATGACGACGATGATGATAATAATTAATAGTTAGGGGGTTAATATTATGAAGAAGTGTCCTATGTGTGGTGTTGAAGTTGATGATCATGCAACTGAATGTCCGGAATGCGGATGTCCGATAGCGGATACAAGTGGTTTTTCATTGAAAGGCGGTGGACCTGCACCTAAGAAAAGTAACGCACATTCTATAGGAACTACAGTAAGTACGGGGTCCGGACTTACAGATATTTTAAATGATGGTATGGAAGAAGAATACTCTTCTGTGGGAGGTTCAATTCCGATTTCATTATCAAAAAATGACATAGGAGATTATGAGGTTAAGCATAAAAGCCATATAGGCAGAACCATTTTCAGAATCTTATTATTGTTGGCTGTTGCTTACGGAGCTTATTACCTTCTTGATTATTTTGTATTTTCCAACAAAAAGGCATATAGCTATGATGACGCTATAGGAAATTATATGAAAGCCATCAATGATAATGATTTGGATTATATGAGAGGAATAATGCCTCCATATCTTAGTGACAGAGAAGCTTCGGCAAAGGATATACTTAATAATATGTCATCACTTTATATTAACAGTTATTCTATAGATGATAAAGTATTTTATGCTGATAAAGATTTATATGAATTACAGGATGCAATAAAATTACAGACATCTAAGACTGCAAGAATAACATCTGCATATGATTTGAAGGTAACCTTTAATGTATTGGTTGATGGAGACAGCAGCAAGTTGGAAAATGGTGCCAATCTTAATATCACGATGAATATGTCGTTTATTGAGATAAATAACAAATGGTATTTACTGTTGGATTCATATGATAATATAGATTATAACTAAGCAGTTTAAAATGCCCCGTCCCTGGGGCATTTTTTTATTCTGCTATCTTTGAAACTGCCACATATATTTCGGACAATCTGTACCATGTAGGATAGTCAACGATGCCTGAGGCCGGCAGATCAAATATTGACTGGAATTTTGCTACTGAAGCCTTTGTTTTCGGACCAAATATTCCATCCACAGATACAGGTGTAATCGCGGGATAGTTTCTCGATATTGCATTTAACTGCTCCTGAACTGTTATTACTGGCTCTCCCGATGAACCGATGTTTAAATCATAACCCGGGTAAGATGAAGGAATACCTGACACAGCTTGAGCTTTGCCTATATACATATTGGAACTGTAGTAATATCTTAGTATTTCTATGGCTGACAGACCGTCATCCGCAAGTGCTTTTGACCCCCACTGACTTAGCCATCCCGGACAGGTAGTTCTTTTTCCGTCACAGTATTGTGTTAAAATCGGTTGTCTTACATTTGGCAGTGCAAGAAAACTTGCAAATAAGCTGTCTGCTATTTGTGAGACCTTTTCATATATTGTTTTACCATATGTCCATTTGTGATCAAAGGCCGTAGATGAGGTTATAGTAAAATTGTAGCCTTTGTTTCTGTACCATTCCGTATAAACCCTGTTAAGGGTAAATGACATAATAGCCAATATATTAGCTTTAATTGCCTCATCAGACCAGGTTGTATATATTTCACAGCAGGCAACATTTTTTATGTAATCAAGATATGAAACATAATAATTGGGAGCTGTTGTATCTGTGGGGACACCGTCATGAACCACTATGGTCTCGGGAACAACAACTCTGCTTAATACAATTTCTCCGGTTTCATTGAGAGGTTTAATAGCTTCTTCGGCTATCTTGGGCGGATAAAATTCCCATAATGTATGTCCTGCGATTACAGTTGGATTATAGATTTCATCATCGCCTATATTACTTGTAAGTCTTACACTCTGTATGCCGGTTTCGCCTGAGAATATCTGAATTCCCGTGATGAGCCTTTCATCATAACCTTCAGAGGTGACTCGAATATTATATTCAGAATACGGCTGGTTGTCAGACGGTTCCTGACTGAATTCAAGTGGCGGTGCTGCAAGATCAATATTTTCTGTTATTCCGTTTTCGTCGGTTTCAAGCTCTTCAATTGTGAAATTCGGATTGCCGGTAGAACTTATGGATATTTTTGCGTTAGTTACCGGTTCAAGATTAGCTCCTTCTGTTACACGTATTCTGAGTTTACCTGTATCATTTGCCGTTATATTGGAACTATCCATAGCAATGCCCTTACTTTTTTTTATTTAATTATATTAAACGTGTAAAGAAAAAATGCTTGACATATCATCCTGATTAGTATAATATACATATTGTTGTCAAGTGAAAAGACTTTACATAAGAGGTTTTATACAATGGAAAAAATCGTAAGGCAATCGCTTCTTTATGATTTTTATGGGGAGCTTTTGACTGAACATCAGAAAAAAATATATGAAGACGTAGTAATGAACGATATGTCATATTCCGAGCTTGCAGATATCTATGGTATATCCAGACAGGGCATATATGATATGATTAAACGATGTGACAGGATTTTAGAGGGATATGAGGATAAGCTTAAGCTTGTTGAAAAATTTGTATATGCAAAGGGCAAAATATCTGATATAAAAATAAGTATAGATAAGATTAAGTGTGAAAATAAGGATAGTAATCCGAATGGGTACTTATCAGAGATTGAAAAAGATATAGCGGAGCTTTTAGAGATTTTTTAGTTTTAATGGAGTTTTAATATGGCATTTGATAGTTTAACCGATAAATTACAAAATGTATTTAAAAAATTAAGAAGTAAGGGCATGCTTACTGAGGATGATGTAAATGAGGCAATGAAAGAAGTTAAGAGAGCATTGCTTGAGGCTGATGTTAACTTCAAAGTTGTAAAGCAGTTTATAAAATCAGTAAGTGCAAGAGCTGTTGGTGAAGAGGTCTTAAAGGGACTTAATCCGGGACAGATGGTTATTAAGATTGTTAAGGAAGAAATGGACGCTCTTATGGGCTCCGAGGTAACAGAACTCAAGCTTCTTCCGTCAAATGAAATCACAATAATTATGATGTGTGGCTTGCAGGGTGCCGGTAAAACCACCACAGCAGCAAAGCTTGCAGGACAATTTAAGAATAAGGGAAGAAAGCCTTTGCTTGTAGCATGTGATGTGTACAGACCTGCGGCAATTAAACAGCTTGAAATAAATGGTGAAAAGGTTGGTGTGCCGGTATTTACCATGGGAGACGGACACAGTCCGGTAAATATTGCTAAGGCTGCTATAGAGCATGCTTCAAAAAACGGCATAAATCTTGTTTTCATAGATACTGCGGGTCGTCTTCATGTAGATGAAGAAATGATGAACGAGCTTAAACAGATCAAAGAAAGTTTAGATATAACACATACTATACTCACGGTAGATTCCATGACAGGTCAGGATGCCGTAAACGTAGCTACATCATTTAATGAAAAGATAGGTATAGACGGTGTTATTTTAACAAAACTTGATGGTGATACCAGAGGTGGAGCTGCTCTTTCAATTAAGGCTGTTACCGGAAAACCTATATTATATGCCGGTATGGGAGAAAAACTTACAGATCTTGAGATGTTTTATCCTGACAGAATGGCAAGCCGTATACTCGGTATGGGGGATGTTGAGAGCCTTATTGAGAAGGCTCAGAACGCCATCGACGAAGAAAAAGCTAAGGAGATGGAGCAGAAAATACGTAAGGCTTCATTTAATTTTAATGACTTCTTAGATCAGATGGAGCAGATGGAGCAGATGGGTGGCATGAATGATATACTTAAGATGCTTCCGGGATTTAGTTCAAATAAACAATTACAGAATATTGATATAGATGATAATGCAATGAATATGCCGAAGGCAATCATACTTTCCATGACTCCGGAGGAAAGAGAAAATCCTGACATTATTAATCCAAGTAGAAAAAAGAGAATTGCAAACGGAGCAGGCGTTGATATAAGTGATGTCAACAAGCTTATAAAACAGTTCGACCAGTCTAAGAAGATGATGAAACAGATGTCAGGTATGATGGGTGGTAAGAAGCGTGGCGGCTTCAAACTTCCGTTTGGTTTTTGATAATAGGTGACAACTTATTATAGATTATTCAAAGGACAAATTCATGATAAGATTCATGAGAATAAAGGGAGGTGAAAGATAAAATGGCAGTAAAGATTAGATTAAGAAGAATGGGATATAAGAAGCATCCTTTTTATAGAGTAATCGTTGCAGACTCAAGATCACCAAGAGATGGCAGGTTCATCGAGGAGATTGGTACTTATGATCCAAATCAGGAACCGAGTATCGTTAAGATTGATGCTGATGCAGCTAAGAAGTGGCTTAATAATGGCGCACAGCCTACAGACACAGTAGCAAAGTTGTTTAAGCAGGCAGGTATCGAAAAGTAGTTCAAGGAGGTGCCGGTAATGAAGGAATTAGTAGAAATTATCGCAAAATCTCTTGTCGATAATCCTGATGAAGTTGTTGTCAGCGAAACAGTTGATGGCGATACTGTTACAAT
>JAFTFE010000002.1 GCA_017449765.1 Lachnospiraceae bacterium
CTTGTATCAAGAAGGATTAAGAAGGTTTCTACAAGAGTGCTGGTGGTTGAATAGCTTTATGATACAGTATGATATGATGAGCGCATAAATAATCAAATTAAGTGGCATACTTTCCTTATATAAAGATAATTAAATTATCAAATATAAGGAGGAATAAGAATATGCGTAGTACACAGGAGACCTACCATGAGGTAGCCCAAAGATGCAGCGAGTATGACTGCAAGCACTGCCGTGACAGATTTACAGACCTTGCAGGTGATTCGGTAAGCTGCCTTACCTGCACACATTTTGCGGATGATGAGCATTGCAGACTTGATTTATATGACCCGATAGTAAGAAATTTGTAAATTAATATATAATACCCGTTAGGGTATAAAAATGGTTTACACAAATTAAATTACACCCTATAAGGTATAAAAATATATGTTTATATTGATATTATACCCTATAGGGTGTATTGTTTGTGTATTAAATATTACTAAAATGGAATGGTGATACAATGAATGTTATAGGAGCAAAATTCAAAGAATTGAGAAAAGAAGCCGGATTAACACAGGAGGATAAAGATGAGAGGGTGTGAGACACTTGCAGAAAAAATCGAAATGCAGGAAAAATCAGCACAAAGAATGCTTGATAAGATAATATCATTATCTGATGAATTTATGGAACTGTGCGATAACTCATATATGCCTCAAGCTATGAAGGAAGATATGAATGAGTTGATAAAGCAGAGGGTAGACGCGATAGTGTGATAACGAGTGCTATTTTTCTACAGTTTCTTCAATCTTTTTAAACAGCTTCTTAAGCTGATACGAGCTTGCGTATGCAAAAAGGCTTATATATATCAGAAGCCACAGGTACCAGGAGTAAACCAGTATCTTGGTTGTGGTCGCATATATCAAAATAGGTATGAACCATATAAAGAACAGATAAAACCACGTGCCAAGGTTGGATATTGATATCAAAAAAGAATTCTTAAAATAATTAAATGTAGTATTTTCATATCTGGCTATAAGCGGAAACAGAAGAGGAAGTATAAAGCTTAAAAATACTGCCTCGATGCCGATTAACGCCGTCATAAAAAGAGCACTCGTACCGGTCATGGCAAGTGAAGCATAAAACTCTCCGAACATTATGCCGAATATAATGATAAGCACACCCCAGGCTTTTGTAGCAGGTTTAAAATTGCTCTTAAAATATCCCCAATAGCCCTTCCACAAGGAATCTTCCTCATCATCTACCATCTTAAAAAGATATGCATACATAGCAGTGACTGCTGCACCAATAGTAATAACGGGGATGCACGACACAACAAACATAAGATTCAAGAACACAAGGTCTCCGAATTTATCAACCTTTTGATAAAAATTAAGCTTCGGTTTGCCGCCTTCGTTTGCTTCATTACGTTTGTTTTTGCTTTCGTTATTTACGTTTTCATTCTTATTTTTTATATTTTTATCACTCATTTATTACTCCAACTAATTAAAAAAGGTGCACAAGCAAATGTGCACCTTTTTAATAATAGAATATTAACCCTTTACAGCACCAACTGTCATACCGGATACGATGTTCTTTGCCATGAACAAATATACAACGATAACCGGAAGGATTGAACATGCTATAAACATATAAACCTGTCCCATATCGAACTTAAGGAAGTCAGCTGAACGAAGGTTTGCTATAAGTATAGGCAAAGTCTTCTTGCTGTCTGACTCAAGTACGAGAGCCGGAGTGAAGTAGTTATTCCAGCTTTGTACGAATGAGAAGATTGCCTGAACGGCAATTGCAGGTCTCATAAGTGGAAGAGCTATCTTATTGAAGATAAGGAACTCTCCTGCACCATCTATACGTGCGGATTCCATAAGCTCCATAGGTAACGAACTATCCATATACTGCTTCAGATAGAAGAAAGTTACCGGTGATGCTATAGCAGGAACTATAAGCGGTATACGGCTGTCCATCAGGTGCATCTTGTCGATTAACTGAAGGAAACCAAGCGCAGTTACCTGTGTAGGAATCATCATTATTGCTAAAATCATTGTAAACATAAACTTCTTAAGCTTGAAGTCATAAGCGTATATAGCATATGCCGTCATTGTCGAGAAGTATGTACAGAGTACTGCGGTACAAGCCGATATAAGTAAACTGTTCAAAAGACCTGATACTATAGGCTGTGTGCCGTGTATGATATTATGCAGGTTCTTGCCTGCATTGCTGCTTGGAATAAGCGTAAAACCTCTGTTTAACTCTGCATTTGATCTGGTTGCATTTACAAAAAGTACGTAAAACCAGAAAAGACACATGATTGTAACAAGTACAAGTACAACATAAGCTATAACTCTTCTTGCATGAACGCCTAAGCCGTTTTCATTCTTAGTATCCATATTCGTCCCCCTTTCTACTTGTCACCCTTAGAATTAAATCTAAAGATAATCAAACTCAAGATACCTGTTATAACGAATAAGAATACTGACAATGCTCCACCCATACCGTAGTTCTTACTGTATAAGTGCTTATTCAAATACATAATAAGAGTCATTGTAGATCTTGCAGGAGAACCATCGCCGTTTGTAAGAATCTGTGGTACATCGAACATCTGAAGACCACCGATAAGTGATGTAATCATAACATACACAAGGATAGGTCTTAAGATAGGCAGTGTGATTCTGAAGAATACCTGTGTCGAAGTAGCACCGTCTACCTCGGCAGCCTCATAAAGTGACGTATCTATACCAAGCATACCTGCAAGTAATAAAATAGTTGTATTACCAAACCACATCAGGAAGTTCATAAATGCGATAAGCCATCTTGCTGAACCTGTATTAGCCAGGAATCTGTACGGTTCTGATAATATATGCATATTTACAAGCATTGAGTTAACAGGACCGCTATCAGAGAACAGTGCAAAGAAAAGCATTGAGAACGCTGATGCCATAATAAGGTTTGGAAGGTAAATAACTGTCTGGAAGAATGGCTTACCCTTTAATCTTAAGCTTGGGTTTGAGAACCATGCTGCAAGTAAAAGTGAAAGAAGAATCTGTGGTATGAAGCCCATTATCCACATGATCATTGTATTGCCAAAATATTTCCAGATATCTTTACCGGAGAACAACTTCTGATAATTCGATAATCCAATAAAGTTTGGTCCCACTTCCATAAGTCCGTTTTTGAAGTAATGTTCAAAAAAACTGTTATAAATTGTAGAAACAAGTGGAATCAACTGAAAAATAATAAAAACAACTATAAAAGGGACCAGAAAGATGTAGCCCCAACGGTTATAGCGTACTACATTATTTTTTCTCATATTCTACAACCTCCGCTATACCTTTTCATTTAAAATTCATTTAAACTTCATAAAAAATTCACTTATAAATTTTGTTAAAAAAAGCGTGTCTGTTTGGTTTGTGCCAAACAGGCACGCTTAAAATGTTATGTCTTAACCAGTTGTAAAACTAATGAACTTACTCGATTGTAAGGTCAGGATACTTCTCTGATATAGCAGTCTTGAATGCCTCAAGAGCCTCATCATATGAAGCATAGTTACCATCGAACCAATCCTTCATAGCACCCTGGAATTCCTCTGTACAACCCTGATCATAAGCTGACATAGTTGAACGGTCAATCTTAGTAGCACCATCTGAGAATAATGCTAAAGCGTTCTGTCCGCCAAGAACTGCATCACCATATGAAGTATCAGCTGCCATCTCTTCCATAGCCGGCTGGTTGTTAACGAAGTCGTTGTTACCCTTAACGATTGCAACCATGATATCCTTGTCAGTAGTAAGCTTTCTCATGATATCAGCAACAAGTGCCGGGTTATCAGTGTTAGGCTCAGCTACGATCCAAGTACCACCCCAAGAGAATCCCTGAGGTCCTACAGTAGCGCCCCATCCACCTGCATGTGCGATAGAAGCTTCATCATCAGCTGCCATACAGAAATCGATGAACCAAGCAGGTCCAAAGTAACAGAATACTCCACCTTCTGGATAGAATCCCTTTGACCAGTCATCTCCCCAAAGAGCACCTGTTCCGATATAACCATTGTCTGAAAGTTCCTTAGTAGCCTCAGCCCAATCCTTTACACTTGCTGGAACTGAAAGGTTACCATCTGCATCTACCCAAGGAGTAGCTGCGTTATCTGAGTATACACGGAATGAATCATCAGGACCGGCAGTCATCTTATAACCAGCCTCTGCAACCTTAGCTGCAGTCTCAGCATAAGTAGCCCAATCCTTAACAGCTTCCTGTACAGCATCAGGATCATCTGATCCAAGAACTTCTGTAGCTATAGCTCTGTTGTAAATAAGAACACCAGGACAACCCTGCCATGAAACTCCCTTAAGAACTCCGTTAGAGTCAGTCATGATATCCTTAGTGTACTGATACTGATTAGCAAGTTCTGCATCAGTGATACCGAGATCAGCAATAGGCATAGCATAGTCAGTGTCAACATACTTTAATGCGTAGTCAGCCTCTACAAGATACATATCAATCTTATCATCATCAGCTGCTGATGCATTCTTAGGAAGATCAGTATCAAGCTTGTTCTGATAAGCGTTGTCATCAGATGGAGTCTGAGTAAAGTTTACAGTGATATCACCAATCTTACCACCTGCAAGAGCGTTATCAGGATCATTAGCCTCATAACCTGGGTAGTAATCCTTTAAACGGTTAGCAAACTCATCATTCCAAACATAGATGTTAAGTACCTTACCATCGTTTGAGAAATCAGCTTCTGCAGGAGCAGCAGGCTCCTCAGTGTCCTCATCTGTTGCATCATTGTCGTCAGCCGGAGCTGCAGTAGTTGTCTCTTCAGCAGGTGCAGCAGTAGTTGTCTCGTCATTACTATCATCACCACAAGCTGCGAGAGAAAGTCCCATAGCAAGTGCTAATGACAATGCCATTGCTTTTTTGAATTTTTTCACAAAAATATTTATAAAAATTAATCTATTCAAAATAAGTATTTTTATTGGATAAGTCAAAAAGCTTGTCACCATTTTCTGCACCAATTTATATTAATAGATTAATGGAATTTTCATTTTAATCCGAATAAGAGTTTATGTGTATATTCAGTGCAATTTTAGTAAATCATTTTTACTATTATTTTTTTGTACCAATTTTGCACCATTTTATGATAAAAACGGAGGAAGAATTATGAGCAAGGTTAATGTAAAAGGAATAACAAGGACCAAAGATGGGAGGTATTATGCCAGATTTACGTCAAGACAGGATGGTAAAAGGATTGGCAGGCGTTTCGATGGACTCTCGGAGGCTAAGCTTTGGCTGGAAGAGAGCAAATATAACGATCGTCATAAAGGTGTAGTTATAAATAAGAGTATGACCGTTAACAGCTGGTTTAATCAATGGATAGCTATATTAGACGATATACTTAAGCCGAAGACTGTATTTAATTATACTAATTATTATAATAATAATATCAAAGCCGTAATCGGAGAAATGCAGATTGCGGATGTAAAACCTATGCACTGTATGGCGGTTTTGCAAAATATGAATAAATCATATAAAAGTTCATCCATAAAACAGACAAGGGTCGCAATGAGTTGTATGTTTCAATATGCGGTTGATAATGATATAATTCTGAAAAATCCGGTAGGTAAATCTGTCATTGTTCCAAGTGATGCCTCCGAGATTGTTAAAAGTGAAAGACATCTGCTTATATCACAGGATGAAATCAATGCTTTTTTTGAATATGCGGAAGGAACTGTATATTATCTTCCCTGCCGCCTGGTACTTGAGACAGGTCTACGGGCAGGAGAACTTATCGGACTTACATGGGATGAGATTGATTTTGAAAATGAATGCATACACATCAGACACACAATGCAGTATGATAAAAACAAGGGGTGGTATTTTATATCACCAAAATCAAAGCAAGGGATAAGAGATATTTATATGACGGTTAAATGCAGGGAAATCTTAGAAGAGGCAAAGAGAATTTGTGAATTACGTCACTTTGCTGTAAACTCAGATTTTAATAATCTTGTCTTTTTAAGTTCTCGTGGACTTCCTATAAGGAATAATTCATATGACACCGGAATAGCATCAATATGCCGGAAAGCAGATATTGAAGTGTTTTCACTTCACTCCCTACGACATACTTTCGCTTCAAAATGTGTGATGGCCGGCGTGTCTACGAAGGTTTTGCAGATAATAATGGGGCATTCCGATATTAGTACAACTATGAATATCTATGTACATATTACAGAGGATATAAAAAAGAGTGAGATTAAGAAGCTTGGAAGCATTGATTAAATATTTTCATTTTATTTTAAACCCTTGACATAAAAACAGGCACTTGTTATACTCATTTTTGTTGCAGTTTTTAAGTAATTTAGGAAGGAATTTTTTATTATGATTAGTGCAAATAACGTTACTTTAAGGCTTGGCAAAAAAGCCTTGTTCGAGGATGTTAATATTAAATTTACGGAAGGCAACTGTTATGGTCTTATAGGTGCCAACGGTGCGGGTAAGTCTACATTTTTAAAGATACTTTCAGGAGAACTTGAGCCAACCAATGGTGAGGTTATAATGAATGCGGGCGAGAGACTTTCCGTGCTCCAGCAGGATCATTACAAGTATGATGAATATAACGTTATGGATACAGTCATTATGGGTAATAAGAGGCTGTATGAGATAATGAAGGAAAAGGATGCGATATATGCAAAGGAAGACTTTTCTGATGAAGATGGCGTAAGAGCCTCCGAGCTTGAGGCGGAGTTCGCTGAGATGGATGGCTGGAATGCTGAGTCGGATGCGGCTACACTTCTTAATGGTCTTGGCGTTGATACAGATATACATTATAAGCAGATGAGCGAGCTTGACGGTAACCTTAAGGTTAAGGTGCTTTTGGCTCAGGCGCTCTTTGGCAATCCGGATGTGCTTCTTTTGGACGAGCCGACTAATCACCTTGACCTCGATGCTATAGCTTGGCTTGAAGAATTTTTGATAGACTTTAATAATACGGTAATCGTCGTGTCCCACGACAGATATTTTCTAAATAAGGTATGTACACACATAGCTGATATAGATTATGCGAAGATTCAGCTTTATGCCGGTAACTATGACTTCTGGTATGAGTCAAGTCAGCTTATGATTAAGCAGATGAAGGAAGCTAACAAGAAGAAGGAAGAGAAGATTAAGGAATTACAGGAATTCATACAGAGATTCTCGGCAAATGCTTCCAAGTCCAAGCAGGCAACTTCAAGAAAACGTGCATTGGAGAAGATTGAACTGGATGAGATTAAGCCTTCAAGCAGAAAATACCCTTATATAGATTTCCGTCCGAAGAGAGAAATAGGAAATGAAGTATTGATGGTGGAAAATATCTCCAAGACCGTAGACGGAGTAAAGGTGCTTGATAATATATCCTTTACTGTAGGACATGATGATAAGATTGCCTTCGTAGGTCCGAATACCATAGCAACAACAACACTCTTTAAGATACTTGCAGGTGAGGAAGAACCTGATGAGGGTTCATACAAATGGGGAGTTACCACATCTCAGGGGTATTTCCCTAAGGATAATACTAAGGAATTCGACAATGATTTGGTTATAGCCGATTGGCTTGCACAGTATTCTGATGATAAGGATGCAACCTATGTAAGAGGTTTCCTTGGCAGGATGCTTTTTGCAGGCGAGGATGGTGTCAAGAAGGTTAAGGTATTATCCGGAGGAGAAAAGGTAAGATGCCTTTTGTCCAAACTTATGATTATGGGTTCAAATGTTCTTATATTAGATGAACCTACCAACCATCTTGATATGGAGTCGATAACTGCGCTTAACAACGGACTTATAAAGTTCCCAGGCGTTGTGCTTTTTGCCTGTCAGGATCACCAGTTTGTACAGACTACTGCCAATCGTATTATGGAACTTACGAATACCGGACTAATCGACAAGCAGACCACCTATGACGAGTACCTTGCTAATGATGAGCTTGCAAGAAAGCGTCAGGTTATGAATATGCCGACGGATGATAACTAAAAAATAATAAATAAAAATAAAGTTAAGCTTTTTACGGCTTAACTTTATTTTTTAGTTGATTTCATAATCTAAGTTTAATATGAATTTTACTGCTTTTATAGCGTTCGAAGCATCTTTGGTGGAATTCCCCGGAAAGCACAGATATACATTATCATAAGTAAGGTTAAGTTTTTTAACAAAATTAGTGCCGCTTATATCAATATAATAATTTGTTAAAATACCTTTATCATCTGTTATTCCGAGTATGCTGTCCGGATATTTTTGGTTGATTTCATCAATCATAGCCGCAGGCAGAACATTCTCTACAGGCAGTACAATATAGGTGTTTACACAATAATCGATGCCATTTTGATCTGAGAATATTATGTCATAATAGTTTTCGGAACATCTCACCGGAAAATGCTCATATGAGGCTGTGTCATTAGGACTCATAGTTCCGTTGATATATTCTTCGTAGGACAGATGAATGCTTGTGCTGGCACGTACCTGATACGAGTCGTCAAAACCATAGTATTTAAGATATTCTATTATCGGTTCATCACTTGGATAATCCATGGAGTTCTGGTTAACAACCGCATAAGCAAGGGCTACAGGCCTGCTGTTCTTAAGTATAGTCATAACCGTACCTGATATAAAGAATATGACTATTACCGCTACAATTATTTTCCACTTATTATAATAGAAGAAATAGCTTATCTTTTCCTTTGTGGTCATATCTTTAGTGAAGGCTTGTCTGCGTGCTTTTCTTGCCGCACGTCGTTCTTTTCGGCTTAATCCCGACAGTTCAAGATTATTCTCAAGAGGAGGTTCTTTCTCGATATCTTCATTTTTCAAGGGTTCATCCCCGTTGTTGGTTGAAGCTTCTTTGTCTTTGGAATTGGCTGAACCTTTTTCACCTTCGGAGCTGCTGTTTGCACTTTCTTCGTTTTTTTCTTCAGGTTTAATATCTTCATTTAAGTTGTCATTTGCCGTAATCTTCATCATTTCCTCCATAAGCTTACATCACTGGAATTATTATATCACAAGGACATCATAATTAAAGTAAATTTTGTGAAAAAACGATGAAAATTAGTTTACTTTTATTTTTTTTATGCTATCATAGATAAGTGTGCAAAAGGAGATATATTAAAATGAGCAAAAAAGAAAAGAAAAAGTCACATACCTTTCTTAAGGTGTTTTTAGGAATAATAATCGGAATAATACTCTTAAATATATTGTTTTTTATCGGACTTTATATAAGAAATGTGCGTCTGCTTAAAGCTGAAGCAAAATATCTTACTCCGCCGGGGACCTATGTCGAGGTTGACGGAAGGCGCATTCATACAATTGTCGGTGGCGATGCAGAGTCTGATAATGTATTGGTTTTTCTTCACAGTGATAATATAATTGATGATTCTATAGCGTTGCAGCCGTTATGGAATGAACTCAAGAACTGCAGATATGTATATTTTGACAGAAGCGGATATGGTTTCAGTGAATCAAGCGGTGCTCCTAAGGATATAGAAAGTATTATTACAGAAGCGAGAGCAGTGCTTAAAGAACTTAATATAGAAGGACCGTATACATTGGTGCCTTTCGGAACAGCCGGTATTCAGGCTTTATATTGGGCTGACACATATCCTGAGGAAATTAAAAATATAATAGGAATAAGTATGAACTATCCTGAACAGTTTACGGAATATACTACTGATGATTATTGCGGAACTTTCAACAGTCTGCTTCTTAAGTTTACAAAGATAGGCGGACACAGAATATTTAAAAATAAAATGTTTCCGACTGACAAATACGGGATTTTTACTGATGAGCAGATGAATATCAGGAATGCCCTTGCAGGTAAATATGCATATACGGAAGATATGTATGAGGAACAGCGCAATACGGTAAATAACGCCAAAAAGACTGCTGAACTTGGTTTCCCGGAGAATGTTGATATTTACCTTATATATAATAATCTTTTTCTTGAACCCTATCTGAGCACTGATGACGAGGTTAAGGAACTCTATACGGAAGGTATGGAGGAAAATGTGGATTATGCGGAAGTTTTTAATTCCGCATTCAGAGATTATTATGGGAATTATAAGAATGTTACAATAGACGAAATTGAAGGTCCGGGACGGTTATATATCTATAATCCGACCAAGCTTGCAGAGCTTATAAATATTTATTTAGAATAGAAAAATTTGGTAAAAAAGTATAATTGCACAAAGAAAATTAAAAAAAACACTTGCAAAATTGTTTAAAATGTCCTATAATAACCATAGTTTTGATGGAGATGCCAATCCATTATAACTATTTTTATGTAAGGAACCAACAGTTTTACTGTTTACATAGGTTCAAAAAAGAGCAGTTCAAGCACGGATGTCGTGTATGGAAATTTCGGATTGATTTTGACGAGCTTGCTCAGAAATTGATGTTTGAGAATGAAATATGTGACTGATGTGTGAGAACAAAACACACATTATAAAAAGGAGGGTTTTTTTGTGAAAAAATTCAAAAAAGCAATGGCATTGTCATTAGCACTTGCTATGGGACTTTCTCTCGCAGCTTGTGGTGATGATAGTAATGACGAGACAACTACTGCTGCACCTGCTG
>JAFTFE010000125.1 GCA_017449765.1 Lachnospiraceae bacterium
ATTATGGTTATTATATTCGCCGTATTCATTTCAATCTTTCTACCCTTATCCAATATACCGAAGGCTTAAACTCAAGCTTATGTGTCCCACATCCCTTACAGCTTCCACAACTTCCCGAGCAGCCACCACCTGTATGCTCCACTACACGTTTCACATATCCAAGCTGCTCATATCTTTCAAGTCTTGCAAAAATAAACGCCTCTGACATATGAAGTTTTTCAGCAAGTTCCGGCATAGATATAGATTCGGAGTCAAGCATAATCGTAAGTAATTCGTCCATAATTATTCTCCATAAAACACACGCTTAAACAATACATCTAAAGCAAATCATAAATCCCTTTATAATATCAGCACCGCGATATGATATACAACAGCAGCAAGAACAAGTGCGGTAACTATATAATAAAGTCCGATCTTTGCAGTCCATTTTACAGAATGAGTTTCGTTGTAGGTCGAAACCACCGCCTGTAAACAAGGTATGTTAAATGTAACTGCTATAATAAACGCCAGCGCCTCAGCCTGAGGAATTGCTGCCGCAACAATCTGAGCTATATTATCCGATGTAGCAGCAAGACCTGTGGTTGTATCTATAACACTTCCGCTGTTTGCAAAGATAGCAGACAAGACACCGAGTACAGCTTCCTTAGACACCATCGCAGCAAAGAACGACATAAAGGTCTGCCACTTAAGTCCTATAAAGGTTGAAACAGGCTCAATAAATGTTCCGACCTTATATAATATACTTCCTTCTATTCCTCTCTTTGAATAACTTAAGAAGAAGAATATAATACACACGATAAGTTCTATACTGAAAGCCTTCTTGAATACATCCCACATACGCATAAGTGAATTCTTGAATATAAATCCCCATCTTGGCTTATGATACGGCGGAAGTTCCATAACGATGCCCGTTCTCTTATCTACAGGATTAAGCTTTTTGCCAAAAACCTTAGCTGTTATAATTATATGCAAAAGCATAATCAGGAATATAAGAAGCATCACAAGCATACCGCCTCCGGTACCAAAGAATGCATTTGCAAGAGTCGGAATAACCACAAAGGTTGCACCACAAGGCACCGCCCATGCGACAGCAATAGTCATAATCTTCTGTCCATATGAATCAATAACTCTTGCGCCCGAGGTACTTCCCATAGTACATCCAAAACCCATAATCATTGGCATAAGTGCCTTACCCTGAAGTCCGATTTTACTCATGGAACGGTCAAATACATAAGAAACCCTTGCCATATATCCAACCTCTTCAAGTATGCCAAATACAAAATTCATTGCAAAGATAAATCCAACCATAGCAACAACCCAACCAAGTGATACTATAAGTGTTGCCTTTATAAAATGAATAATCGAACTTGATACACCCATCTTCCCAAGCAGTGAATCAGCTACAGGATTAAGTATACTTGGCAATGCCCCACCAAGTCCCATCAAAGGAGAAGCAACAATCATAGCACCCATAAGTGCCAGAATCATCATTCCAAAGGCTACCCATTTACCGCTTCGCGGTCCTATTGCCGCCTTGTCAAACTTTGTTAAAAGCTCTGAAGGTTTCTTAGCATCTGTTACCACTCCGTCAAGCAAGCCTTCTATCCACTTAAATCTTGCATCACTTGTATATAAAGCACCTTTGGAATCATGCTCTATATTCTTTTCACCCTTTATGGCAAGCTCTCTTATAATCGCCTCATCCTCTTCCAAAAGCTTCATGGCAAGCCATTCCTTAGAACGCCTCTCACTCGAAATTATTTCAACTTTTTCCATATACTTTTTGAAGGCTTTAGCTCCATCACCATTCTTGACAATATCATAAAGCGATTCGGCATCAAGCGTCTTACCCAAGCTTATGGCTTTTTCCAGGCTGTCATAAAATACACCATAGCTCTTCTTATCATATGCAACTATGCTGCATACCTCTATACCAAGCTTCTCAGACAGTTTTTTGGTATCTATCTTCTTGCCCTTGCTTTCGGCAACATCCATCATAGTAAGGACCAGCATAACAGGAGTACCTATACCCGCATAATCAGCAAGCATATACATACTTCTTTCAAGCTGTGACGCATCTGCCAGAATACATACAAGATCCAAGTCATTTTTAGCTATATAATCTCTTGTAACTATCTCCTCATCGGAATTGGCAGATAAAGAATACGAACCCGGCAAATCAGCAACTGTATATGTAACCTCATTATGCGTAAATGTTCCTTCCTTCTTCTCAACAGTTTTTCCGGGCCAGTTACCGACATGCTGGTGCATACCGGTAAGAGTGTTAAATATCGTAGATTTACCGGAATTCGGCTGTCCGAGTAATGCTATATTTTTTGATTTTTCCATTATGCACTGACCTCCACCTTTATTCTCTCAGATTCCTCTCGATTTAACGCAATCATGGTATCTCTGCCATAGATTAAAAGCGGCTTTTTCTTCACATTTTGAAGCATTTCAACCTTACAACCCACATTTAGTCCAATGGATGTGACTCTTGACAGATATCTCCTGTCGCCGTCAATCTGAACTATCATGGCTTTCTCACCTTGTTTAACCTCTGTTAAATTCATATTGATCAAATCTCCTATCATTTTAATTAGTCTTATCTTTTTGTAAGACATTATAAACAAACGACATTATACGTTAGTTACAACTAACTTTCTATACCGATTCGTCAAAAAAGGACATTTTAGCACTTGCTTTTACTTCTGCTTGCATGTTAGAATTTTGTCACAAGAATTAATTAATTTTGAATAATTAATATGAAAAGATACTTTAGGAGCTTGTTATGAAAAAAGACAATTCAATATATGATTTTTCCTTTGAGGATATTAAAAAGATTAAAAATGTGACTTCGATACACAACGAAATGGAAAATGGCTATGTAAACATTACATTTTATCCATTTCTCCCGGGAATAATTGTATCATTAAACGATGTACACGCGACCGAAATGCCGATAAGTGATTATCTATATGACAAGGAGCTTCTGATTATAAATTATTGTATATCCGGCAGATGTGAATTCATGGTCTCGGAAAATGTCTGCAAATATGTAAAAGATAACTATACAAGCATTGGTTCTCTCATTATATCTGACAGATTCTACTATCCGTCAAATTATTATCTCGGTTTTGAAATATACATCTACAGGGAAATGTTTACAGATGAGACAATAAGTATTCTTAAACAATTTAACATTGATATTGACGTCTTAGGACAAAAATACAACAACAAAGAAAAACTCTCAATATTAGAAACCGATATCCACATCCAAAGACTTTGGATGGAACTTTATAATAAAAGTAATCCCGACAAGGGACTTATACAACTTAACATTCTTAAGATACTCCACTACCTTTCAAACAATGAAAGCATAATGCCCGCCAACACCTCATATCTTACCAGAAATCAGGCAAAGCTTGCTAAAGAAGTACAAAATATTTTAACCGCTGATATATCTAAGCACATTTCCATGCGTGAAATATCAGCCAAACTAAATGTAAGCGAAACCAGCCTTAAAAATTATTTTTCCGCAATGTTCGGTGTGACTGTCTCAGAGTATATGAAGAGCATACGATTAAAGAAGTCCGCTGAGTTATTGGCAAAAACCGGGCTGCCAATCTCAGATATAGCAATCAGCTGCGGCTTTAGCAATCAGGGACGCTTTGCTAAAATATTCAAGGAATACTATGGCATGCTTCCTCTTGAATATAGGCATCACTGCTTTCTCCAATAGATAATACGATACCTGACTAACCCATATATATTCCCGCAACTATAAGCAAGACAGCAAACATCATAAATCCAACACCTAAAGCACCTATAATTCTTATCTTGAGTTTTTTGAGAATCATCAAAACAATAGTTGAAGGAATAGGATTTAATAGCAGACAAAGCTTTGGAACAAAAAGATAACCTTTAAGGATGGACATTATAATTATCACGGTTGTTCCGAGCCACAATGACAAAAAGCCTATGATAAGAGGAACTGCCGAAACTTTGTCTATTGAAGAAATTGTTTTATTAATCTCATCATCCGAAAGCTTTGAATGGATGTTCCTATATATCAGGGGCTTCATACAATATACTACATGGCACAAAAGTCCTGTATAGCAGCCGATAAATGTATTTATCTTAAGAGCCATACCAAGCGATGGATTATTATTTGATATAAGAACCGCCAGCATCCACATTGTAATATATGTTCCCGGCTGACCTAAGAAGGATAACCAGAAAGATGTGGTAAATCGTTTTTCCGGTACTTCTGCCCACCACTTCTGTGCGCTCCGTGAAAGAATCGAATCAGCATCCTTACCGGGTTTTACAAGCGGCACATCTGCAAGTGCAGCAACAAGTCCGCTTATTATACCAAATATTCCTATAGCAATATAAACATTCATAATTTAATCTCCTATGAAATTAATATATTTTAAGTTAGTCGTACCTAACATATATAGTAACATATGAGATAATTGTTTGACAATATAAAATCTCTAACTCAACAAGAGTTCAACCTCAATCCCCGTATCAATTAATTCCTTGAATTTTTCTCCATACGAGGCATCTCCCACTATGCTTCCGTAATGTATCGGAATAACCTTCTTAGGTTTAAGCTTATTTATCCATCGTGCAGCGTCCTTATAGTCCATAGTGAAATGTCCGCCTATAGGCACAAGCGCCACATCACATTTTACGGACAAATTCTCATCAAGTGCATCCGTATCTCCCGCAACGTAATATGACTCACCATCCATAGTTACCACATATCCTACCCATTTATTCCTCTTAGGATGGAATGGTTTTATCTTGTTATATGCATAGACAGCCTCAATATGGATGCTTGTACTGTTTACTTCGATATCTTTCGACATGTTCGGCTCCATACAGATTATATTATCATCTGCAATCCCCATTTTACCGACATTATTTTTAAGCGATGCCGGTATTACGAATTTTGTATCTTTTTTAATTACCTTTTCTATATCTCTCGGTGAAAAATGGTCGGAATGGTCATGTGTAATAAAAACCACATCCGCATCATTGTTACTACCCGATATGCTGAGCGGATCAAAATATAGTACAGCACTTCCGCCAATCCTTATACTGCTTTGAATGTTTATTCTTATATCTGACATTTTCTATCTCCTTTCAAATAATAAAGCTTTCCTGATTATCTATCCATGACTTCTGAGGAACATCATGGATTTTATCATCCTCCATATAATCTCCAATCAGAAATGGAGACTTCGGATCATGCAGACGACTCCTTTCCAACACCTTTGAAGGTTCAGCATTTGCATAACAATATCTGCACAGATGCCGGCAGGTATTATAAGCTCCGATATCACAGGACAGATAACACGCACACTCTGCCCTTGCCCCCTTTTTCTTCGGTGCAAGTAAGTGTCTGCCAATCGCCTTTTCGTAGTCACTTATTTTCATACAGCCACTGCAGTCAGCTCCGTATTCGGCCAGCTCATTTCCTTCTGCACAAGGCTTAACTGTCATACCATGAGCTCTTGCAATATTTATTATTTCCTTTCCCATCGCAAGTCTTACATCGTGTGAAACCTCTCTTGCCTCCGGGAAATTCTTAATAACCTTAGGATATAAATCTATAAAACTTATTACAACCGTTTTTGTGTATCCGTCAAGTTCTTTGGCTATCTGTCCGAAGGCATGCAGATGATATTCAAAGGTATATTTATCAGAAAGAAATATCGGATCATACCGCCAGCCTATAGAGTTAATCCCGACTATCTCGGAAAGCTTCTTAAAATCCTCTATAAGTTGATGCTTATCCGGCACATTTGGTTCGATGTCCCGTCCGTACGGCGTAAGTGTTACGAACCAATACTGTCCGTAATCCTTTAGAAGCTCCATATATGGAAACATCGGAGCAGGATTTTTTGTACAAAATCCAATCACATCCACAACTGACGGGTCAAGCCGGTAACGGCTTACCTGATTAGGATTATAAGGATTACGCACACAGACAAATCCGCTTTTTAGCCTGTTGGCAAACCACTCTGCATAAA
>JAFTFE010000126.1 GCA_017449765.1 Lachnospiraceae bacterium
ATGCTAAGGCTGCTGTAGATGCTATGCAGGACGGAGATGTTATTCTTCTTGAGAATACACGTTTCAGAGCTGAGGAGACTAAGAACGGCGAAGCATTTTCAAAGGATCTTGCAAGTATCTGTGATGTATTCGTAAATGATGCATTTGGTACTGCACACAGAGCTCACTGCTCAAATGTAGGTGTTGCAAGTCTTGTTGATACTGCAGTTGTTGGTTACTTAATGCAGAAGGAGATTGATTTCCTCGGTAATGCAGTTGAGAATCCTGTAAGACCTTTTGTAGCTATCCTTGGTGGAGCTAAGGTTGCTGATAAGCTCAATGTTATCTCAAACCTTCTTGAGAAGTGTGATACATTAATCATCGGTGGTGGTATGGCTTATACATTCCTTAAGGCTAAGGGATATGAAATCGGTAAATCACTCGTTGACGAGACTAAGATTGATTATTGTAAGGAAATGATGGAAAAGGCAGAGAAGCTTGGCAAGAAGTTATTACTTCCTGTTGACTCAGTTATGATTGACAGCTTCCCTGATCCAATAGATGCTCCTGTTGAGACAGAAGTTTATGATGCTGACAAGATGTCAGCTGACAAGGAAGCTTGCGATATCGGACCTAAGACAATCGAGCTTTATTCAGAGGCTGTTAAGACAGCTAAGACAGTTGTTTGGAACGGACCTATGGGTGTATTCGAGAACCCAACACTTGCTGTAGGTACTAAGGCAGTTGCAGCAGCTCTTGCTGAGACTGATGCTACAACAATCATCGGTGGTGGTGATTCAGCTGCAGCTGTTAATCAGCTTGGCTTTGGTGATAAGATGAGCCACATCTCAACCGGTGGCGGTGCTTCACTTGAGTTCCTTGAGGGTAAGGAGCTTCCGGGTGTAGCAGCAGCTAACGACAAGTAATTTACGCAATTCATTATAACGATTTCAGCATTTCTTTGCATGCTTGTGTATGTTCAAAACTTGTCAGCAATTTGCTAAATCAGTAAATTTGAATTCTTTATATGTGCACGAAATCGAGAACTCGCTTCGCTCAGACAGCTCGATTTCTGAGCACATCTATGCGAATTCTCATTTCTGATTTAACGCAAATCGGACAAATTGTTTTGTACATACACAAGCACGCAAATGAAAAGCTGAAATCGGCATAGAGATTGAATCATTATAGGAGGTGTACTATGGGTAATTTTATTTTAGGCGTTTTTGATTTTGTTGAATTAGTAGGTTACATCTCTATTGGAAAGGATATTTCAGAAAGGATAAAGAAAAAATGGCAAGAAAAAAGATTATCGCAGGAAACTGGAAGATGAATATGACTCCAAGTCAGGCTGTTGCTCTTGTAAAGGAGCTTGAGCCACTTGTAAAGAATGATGCAGTAGATGTTGTATACTGTGTTCCTGCTGTAGATATTGTACCTGTTGTTGAGGCTGTTAAGGGTTCAAATGTACAGGTTGGTGCAGAGAATATGTACTTTGAGGACAAGGGTGCTTACACAGGCGAAACTTCAGCAGAAATGCTTGTAGATGCAGGTGTTAAGTATGTTATCATCGGACACTCCGAAAGACGTGATTATTTCAAGGAGGATGACGAGCTTCTTAACAAGAAGGTTAAGAAGGCATTTGAGGCAGGTCTTACACCTATTCTTTGCTGTGGCGAGAGCTTAGAGCAGAGAGAACTTGGCGTTACTATGGACTGGATCAGACTTCAGATTAAGTCAGACTTAAAGGATATCACAGCTGATCAGGTTAAAGAGCTTGTTATCGCTTACGAGCCTATCTGGGCTATCGGAACCGGTAAGACTGCTACAACAGAGCAGGCTGAGGAAGTATGTAAGGGTATCAGAGAGTGTATCGCTGAGATTTATGATGCAGCAACAGCTGATGCAGTTCGTATTCAGTACGGCGGATCTGTTAATGCAGGTAATGCTTCAGAGTTATTTGCACAGCCGGATATCGACGGTGGTCTTGTAGGTGGTGCATCACTTAAGGCAGACTTTGGTAATATCGTTAATTACTAAAATTACATTTTTTATTCCTATTATTATAAATAAGGTTTACTTGACTTAAATTATAGCTAAGAATGATAGTATGTGCATACATCACAAACGAAACCCCAGTAGTTGCAGCTACTGGGGTTTTTTCACAATAACTATTTACTTTCCATAAAAACTATTCTATAATTGCAATAAGCATATTATTCCAAAAATCTAATAGAGCATAAATTATTTTGTGTTCACAATCCATTTTATTATTTATTAATATTTTTGAAAATTGCAATTGTAGAAAGGAAAATTTATGGAAAAAAATTTAATACGTAATTATAAGGATACGGTTTTCCGTATGATTTTTAATGATAGAAAAGAACTGCTGTCCTTATATAATGCAGTGAACAATACTGATTATAAAAATGCTGATGAGCTTGAGATTGTCACGCTTGAAAATGCAGTTTATCTGTCTATGAAAAATGATGTTTCCTGTGTCCTTGATATGAGACTTCAGATATATGAACAGCAGTCAAGTATTAATCCCAATATGCCGCTTAGAGACCTGATGTATATATCAAAACAATATGAAAAACTGATTGTCGGAAAGGATATATACAGCAGTAAGTTAATCAGGCTGCCAAGTCCGAAATTTATAGTCTTTTATAACGGTAAGGA
>JAFTFE010000127.1 GCA_017449765.1 Lachnospiraceae bacterium
AGCTTAACCATTGTGTTCTTATATACCTTGTATATAACACCTTCTTCTCTTAAGGTCTTACGAAGCTTAGTATCCTGTTCAACAGTAAGTCCACGATAATCAACTAATACAACTGTCTTTGCGTCTTTGAGATTCTCTTTAATCTCTTCAACTACAGGCTGTTTTAATTCTACCTTTGCCAAAGTCTTGCACCTCCTTATAAAATTTCATTATAATGAAACTGCAAATATGCGAAAGAAAAACTCTCATACTGCGCAGCATGAGAGTTGAAATGCGTTAAATCATTTGACTTACGATTCTTCCTCGGTAGGCGTTTTATCCTTATGCCCTACGGCACCTACTGTCTACGGCAGTTCATCGTGTGACATAATATCACAGCCAAATGTTTTTGTCAATCAATTTATTTATTTTTTGTGAGGCGACGAAAAAATATGTTTCAAATTGTCAGTATGGCTAATTTATCAACAGCTCCTATCTCTCATATCTTACAACCAACGGGTCATATCCTCTGTCCCGTAATTCTCTTGCAGCAATAAGAGCTTCTTCGATGTCATTATATATTCCTACTCTTACCTGATACAAACCATCATCCTCATATATCATGGCATTGTATCCTGAGTTTATGAGACTGTTCATCAGATAACCTGCCGAACCCATACCCCTGAATATTCCAACAAGCAGCTGATACTTGGTTATGTTATCGTCTTCATTATCAGAATTCATACTGTTATCATTTAAGTCATTAATATTATCAGAATTTTCACTGTCATTTATGCCATTGATATTATTTACATCTGTGTCACTATTTAATTCATCCGCCACTCCGTCAGAATTATCATCCTGTGGTTCCTCAGGCAGATAACCGTTAAATGCTGCAACTACCTGATCTGATGAATTATCCGCAAGACCTGATGTCATAAGAACATTATTAATACCTTGTGCAATAGCCATTGCAGTATCATCAAATCTTGTATCAAGCAGATTATTATCTACATCACTGTTAATAAATCCTGTCTCAACCAGGATTGCCGGCATTTGCGTCCTTCTTAATACTGCGAGATTAGGACGTTCAACTACATTTATATTTCTATATCCCACCTTCTCGAGCTCATTGTTGACACTTCTTGCCAATGCAGCCTTCAATCCGGTATCTTCATATACTAATGTCTGTACACCATTGTAGGTATTGGGTGTAGGAGAAGAATTCCTGTGAATTGATACAAATAAATCCGCACCGCTCGCATTACCGATTCGTGCCTTCTGCACCGGAGAATCATACACATCTGTAGTTCTGGTGTAATCCACATCATAACCCATTCCTGAAAGTATCTCGCCAACTGCCAGCGCAAGTACCAGAGTATCATCCTTTTCAAGTCTTCCATTATAGGAAGCTCCGGCGTCGTATCCGCCATGTCCCGCATCTATCATTATCTTATACGCCATAGAATTACCTATATAATATTTTTTATATTATATTATGTAGAAACACATATGATGTGAAGAATTTGCAGAAATAATATTCTACTCCAGCCAGCTTTCACCGGTTTTATAATCTATCGCAACGCCAGGCTGTACATTATATACAAACACATTATAATACACACCCATTCCCTCATCCTCAACTGAACAGGCCTCAATCTGAACACCTGTCGCAATGAGATTATCTTCCATATAGTATGGTGTCACCCTGTACATAACATGGTTACCGGTCATCTCAACATATCTTGCAACCATATTCTCAAAAGGAAGCATACCGGTAATATTCATATATTCTGTTCCGGTTATAAAATTCCTTACATCAGAATTATTTCCTGTGAGCTGATAATCGATAAGATGACATCTGTTATATAAATATCCGTCTGTCACAACACCCTCATATTTAACAGTATGCCAGCCTGAAGGCTTTATATCACCGATTTCACCACGTTCCTCAGTCGGAATAAGATCAATACCCACACAAGCCTCAGCCATACCACATCTGCCAAGCTCGTCCAATTCACTGTAATGCTCATAAGAAGCAGATTTTAACTCCTCATCTGTAAAGGAAGGAGCATTCTGATTTATCTGAACATAAGGCTCGTCAATATATTCAGGAACTATCTCACCATTTATTACAACACCTGAAGTAGTGGTGTAAGCACCCTCTCTGTCTTCTGTAGTTTCTTCTGTTGAAGCCTCTGAATCAGAATCAATCGGAAGCACAGCTTCCTCACTTGTTATCTCATCCGTAGTTTTCCTCTGAATTACAAGTTGGTCGTCATCATTTTTATTGCCCGATACAATAATCACGATAATATATGCTGCTATAACTAAAATAATAATAGGAAGTATAATCTTTATTTTTCTCATTTTCTCAATTCCCCTTACGGAAAGACTTATTCTATGATTTCTTATTATACGCCTTTACCTGTAATAAATGCAAGAAGCTTGTGTAAAAATAAGATTTATGATAGAATTTCACGAGGGAGAAACCCCTTCTAACAAACAATACTAAGGAGGCAATATTATGTGGGCTTATGAAAGTGTATTTTACCAGATTTATCCTTTGGGATTTTGCGGTGCACCGTTTGAAAATGACGGAGTTTTAACTCATAGAATCGAAAAGGTAAACGACTGGATACCTCATATGAAGAAATTAGGTGTTAATGCAATCTATTTTTCTCCGATATTTGAATCCGATACTCACGGATACAATACGAGAGATTATTCCAAGATTGATACAAGACTCGGTACAAACGAGGATTTTAAGGAGATTTGCAATAATCTCCATGAGAACGGAATAAAGGTTGTATTAGACGGAGTATTTAATCACGTCGGCAGAGGCTTCTGGGCTTTTCAGGATGTACTTGAAAAAAGATGGGACAGTCCTTACAAGGATTGGTTTCATATAAGCTTTGACGGAAATTCCAACTATAATGACGGTCTCTGGTACGAGGGTTGGGAAGGCAATTATGATTTGGTCAAACTCAACTTAAGAAATGAAGCTGTAATACAGCACATTTTTGAAAATGTCAAAAGATGGATTGAGGAATTCGATATAGATGGTCTTCGTCTCGATGTTGCCTACTGTCTCGACCACGATTTTATAAGAAGATTAAGGGGACACTGTGACGGATTAAAGGATGAATTCCTGCTGCTCGGAGAGCTTCTTCACGGTGATTACAATGTATTTGTAAACGACGGTATGCTCCACAGTGCAACTAACTATATGTGCTACAAGGGACTTTACTCAAGCTTTAATTCCATGAATATGTTCGAGATTATACATAGTCTCTTACAGCAGTTCGGTCCTGAGGAATGGACAAGATATAAAGGCAAGCATTTCTTATCCTTTGTAGACAACCATGATGTAACCAGGGTTGCAAGTATTCTTACTAATAAGAATCATCTGCCGCTCATATATGCACTTGCATTCGGTATGCCTGGATTCCCATGTGTATATTACGGAAGTGAATGGGGTGCTGAAGGAAGAAAGGAAGACGGCGACCCATCACTTCGTCTAAGCTATGATAAACCGGAGTGGAACGAATTAACCGACTGGATATCAAAACTTGCCAAAGCTAAGAAAGAAAGTAAAGCACTTAACTACGGCGGTTTCCGTTCTGTAGTTCTTACCAACCATCAGTGTATATTTGAAAGAAAGGTTGATGGTGAGCGTGTACTTGTGGCAATCAATGCCGGTGATGCGCCTTACACTGCACACTTTGATGCAGGCTGCGGCATGGCGGTTGATTTAATCACAGGTGAACCACACGACTTCGGAGGCGGCTCAGAGCTTCCGCCTTACAGTGCATACTTCTGGAAGATGGAGAGATAAAAATTACAATATAAAAATTATAATATAGGATAGAATAGGCTAAGACAGGCATTCGTAAACACGCAATCAATTTGCTAAATCAGTAAACTCGAATTCTTTATACTTTGCACGAAATCGTGAACTCGCTTCGCTCAAACAGCACGATTTCTGAGCAAGCATATGCGAATTCTCACTTCTGATTTGACGCAAATTGTGCGAATCGTTCACTTATACCTGTCTTAGCCTGTTCTATCCTATGCCATAGTTCTATTTTTTTATTATTCAATGTTTTAATTTATTACTTTATTATTTGTTTTTTATCCTTTGTTAAGTTTATTTACTTCTTCCACAGGTTTGACTGACATTTCTATCCAGGTTGGGATGAAGCCGCTTTTTACTGCGTTTTTTACTGAGCGGATATTCGACCATGCGGTACAGTAAAACGGCACCTTGTCCCTCTTTATTATCTCTAATGCGAGAGTGCTTGTGAGTGATGCGGCAATCCCTTTTCTTCTATACTCCGTTAATACATCTACTCCGATTTGAAGCATTTTATCTGCATCAGCAGAACAACCGGCAAGACCGGCTAACTTTTCATTATCATATGCGCCAACTCCAAGTACATCAAGCTCTTTTCTCTTTTCGCAGAGGGCATTGCTCCATTCTTCCTTATAGAGATTTGTAAAGTCCTTTTGTTCAAGGAGTTTTAATTCGTATTCGCATTTTAGCGGCTTAAGCAATCTCATATCAGGCAGATAGTATTCCGACATATAGCATATCCTGTAACCCTTTACCTCCAACCTCTCATTAAGCCAGTGCATATTCGGTACTTCAAAGCAATGATAGAATTCAAACTTTCCAAGATACTCCTCTACAATATCTCTTATATCATCCCGCACGGCAGCAACAATGTTATTTCCATATGAAACCATTGAGCAAATTATGGGTTCTTCATAATATTTTTTTACTTTGTCATTTCTCTTATATGGAACAATCACATTTTTTTCTGATAAAAAATCGTCAATCTCACAATTTAAGTCATATGCAGATTGTTCCATAGCTATATTTAATATATCCCTGTTATCCATGTGTATCTCCTTTTAAAGCTCTATGCCTGTCAATATCTGATTTATTGATTTTTCAATTCAAATATATCATTATCACATTTCAATAACACTTGTCGATATTTTTTCTCTGAATTTTACGTCATGTTCAACTATCAGCATAGTAGGTTTGTACCTTTCTATCAGGTTTTCAATCTGTATCCTCGAGAAAACATCAATATAATTAAGCGGTTCATCCCAGATATATAAATGTGCAGGCGTAATCAGGCTTGATGCGATCAAAACCTTTTTCTTCTGCCCTTCTGAAAAATCCTGCATATCCTTCTCGAACTGAACACGTTCAAAATCAAGTTTTCTTAAGAGCGTAAGCATCAGACTGTAGGACAAGCCTCTTTTCTCTGCAAAATCCTTCAGATTACCTTTCAGAAAAGATGTGTCCTGATTAATATATGATATTATCAGATTACTTGCAAGTTCTAACTTACCGTACTCTTCCATATTATTTTCAGACAGATTGTTTTCAGCGTTCTTCTCAAGTATCGCTTTTATCAGGCTGGATTTGCCACATCCGTTTGCACCGTTTAAAAATACTCTTTCGCCTTGATTAATCTGAAAAGTCATATGCTTAAATAACGGTTCATCTGCATCAAGATACCTTAACGAATAATCAGATGCAGTTATCAGTCTTTTGCTATGGTGTGTAAGAGGTGTAAGCTTAAGGTCTATATTTTTTTCTATATCCTTAAGCAATCCCTCTTTCTCCGAGATTTCTCTGTTTATTCTTTGCTCATAGGATTTAACACGTGCTTCCATCTTCTTGGTTTTGGCTCCAATATATGACCTCGTACTTAAAGAGCGGTCATGCTCTTTTATCGGGTCAAAGCCTATCTTGCTGTTCTCACTCTTGTTCGCCCAACGTGATGTACGGTCTGCCGCAACTTTAAGCTTTCCTATCTCTTTCAAATGCTTCTCATTTTCCGCTATGGCAAAACTGTCGGCTTTCTCCTTATTCTCCCACCAGCTTGAAAAATTACCGCTTTGTACCTCTATAGACTCTCTGTTCAATACAAGCACATGATCAACAACCGCATCAAGCAAATCTCTATCATGGGAAACAAGGATAAAACCTTTCTTCTTCGAAAGATATTCTCTGATAATATCCCTCGCCTTGCTGTCAAGGTGATTTGTAGGCTCATCAATGAGAAGAAAATCATTCTCACCCGAAAAAAGCACTGCAAGCATAACCTTAGTTCGCTCTCCAAAGCTTAGAGTATTATAAGGTCTGTAAAGAATATCTGCCTCAAGTCCGAGGGCATCCAGCTCGCATATCACTCTCCACAAAGGCGAAGAAGGTTTCCATATATCCATCAGTTCAGCCGGTATCCTCGTATATTCATCCTCCTTAACCTTGTATGGAAAATAATCAAACACTGTAGATGTACTGATACTTCCCTTGTACTCATACCGACCCAGCAAAAGATTAAGAAATGTCGTCTTGCCCTTTCCGTTCCTTCCAATAAATCCCAACTTCCAATCAGTGTCTATGGAAAATGAAACATTTTCAAATATATTGTCATAGCTTCCCTCATAATAAAATGTAAGGTTATTTACGTTTATCTGTGCCACAATGCCTCCTATCCCCTATGGTATAGTAATACTTTTCCCACAAAGAAAAAATCTGATAATGCATACGCAAAATCAGACTCACACAAATAAACCTCTATTAAGGCATCCGAAATGTGTGCGATAATCCAATCCAAGCGTACGCAATAAACCTATTACCATAGGCATTAATTAAAATCTGCGTTTTGCTCAAATCAAACTATCTGTTAAACATTCCTTCACCCTTACATCATACGATGTTCTTTCTTAAAAATTGTCCTTTATATAGGACTTATTCATACTAACATAAATTCAAAAATATGGCAACAAAAAAATCAATATCTGACTCTGTTAATTTTTTATACTCAATCATAAGATAACTCCCACCTAAATATATAACCCACTACATTATTATCCGTAATGGGTTATGTCATCTTTTGTGTTCCATATTTTTATCATATGTATGAAAGACTACTTTATTTCTCTGCGTTCAGATTGTGCTATCGCCTTGTCAATAACCTTTTTTGCTCCATCAAAATTACCGCTTTCAAGAAGCTCCTGTAACGCATACAGAAAAAATATAAATTCATCTCTGTTCATATCCTCTTCCATACTATCACCTCGCAAGGTAATTATATGATTTCCTCCTTTCCAATGTCAATAAAATATTAAAACTAATACACCACACCCCCCTCTCACAATTTTATATTTCTCTTTGGTAAATACAAGTAAGAACACGAAAAATAAGAAACCAAGATAAAACTTACTTACAAAATAAATATACGACAAAAAAGACAAAAGTAAATAAAAATTTAAGGATATTTATACAATCCAACCCTTGATTAAATAGAAATTATATGATGTATTAGTGATTGCTAAGAAAGAGAGTATGTATACACTTGCACAAAACGAACCCTAAGTAGTTGTCGCTACTGAGGGTTCATTTTAATTATATGTAAAATATTTATTTAATTCCACAATTAACCGGTTTAAAAAGCATAACATTTGTAAAATTATTTATATTTATGGTCTCATAAAACGCTTTTCAAATATAATATAAGTAACGCCAAGAAGTTTTGTATCTCCAACAGTCACACCTTGCATTCCGCCTCCATGTGTAACAGCCTTTGAATTATTGCTGAAAATATGCTTTATTTCCCAGCCATCAGCTTTCATCATTGATATATCCTCCGCCATCTGTCCTATAGGCAACACACCGTTATTATCGTCGGAAAAATAATGAATATCATATCTAAAATCATATTGAGCATAATTATATACTTGATAATCTCGAATTTCAGCCAACATACGAGCAATTCCTAAATCTAATGCATCTCTTAATTCGGACAAGTATTGTCAAGGGTGGATGTCAGATTTTTTTGTTTGGGAATTTTTTATGATTATAACATGTCATTAGAAATATAACATTAAAAAGTTTGATTAAATCGGAAAAATATATTGAATTAAGTTTTGAACAATGTTATACTTTGAGATAGGAAAAGCACCCACTCCAAAGTGGATGCTCCCGAAAAAAGGTTTTATATTGCTCTCATAGAGAGCCGCCTCTCCCGTTTGCAGACAGGAGAGGCATTTTTATTTGTGCTTATTATTTCTCTTATCGAGAAAGTTCAGCAACGCAATTAACAATGAACTGAACGATATCAGCAAGCCGATCACTCCCAGTACAACCATAATGGTCTCATACACTGTCATACACGCACCTCCCTTCCTATGTATTCCGGCAAGCCGGTCAATTGGCTCGGGAGGCTACCACCCCGTCATGGGCACTTTCCTAGCACGATTGCTCGTACAAACATAGACTATCATTATTTTACCTGTTTTTCAATATGAATTTTGTTTATTTTTTTGAGTTTTTCTTCATAATTTTTACGACAATACCAGCAATAATTTACTCATTCTTTTTATTGATTTTTTACTCATTTGTAAAACGCCCCTTTTATCATTATCTTTATTTCAAAACAGCAGCCTACTAACTACAGGTATTCTCTTAAAAACATTTACCAATCCAAGTGTAATCCCGAACGATATTACTATTATGGTTACTATCTGCAACATATAATGAATATGTATATATTCAAGAACATAATATCCTGTCGCTATCAACACCGGCATATGAATAAAATATATAGCAAATGATCTTTGTGATAAATAACCCATCACAGGATTACTTTTGCTCATCAAAACTTTTCCCATCCCCAAATATCCAAATGTAATAACAACATTTCCAATCGACCACACCAGACGCATCAATGCGTATTCCACAGATACTACAGGATAATTTTTCATAAGTATAAGAAAGTATGCAGAAATGAGATTAAGAATAATCCCCAATCCAATTAACACCTTCCATTTTGATATAATATATTCATTATAGGGCTTGTTCTCTGCCAATATTATTCCAAGAATAAAATATACAATAAATTTTCCAATGGATTCATCCGTAGTACCATAGGCTACTATGTATATAACAAATGAAAGCACCACCAACCATTTACTATTAAATGTCAGGCTGTCCCACTTTCCCGTTCCTATTAACCTGATAATGGGAAAACAGAGAAAAGAAATGATAAGAAGGTATATTAGAAACCAAAGATGCGAAGGAGTAAATCCACCGTCATATCCCAAAAAGCCTTCAGAATAATGTGTGAAATAATGTATATATGCATCTAAAAAACTGCCATCATAATCAAAATGATTCTTCAATACAAAGTATGTCTCCCATGGCACCCACGCAACTATCCCCACAACAAATGGAAGCAGCACCGTCTTAAGTCTGTTAATATAATACTCAGATACACTTCGCCTTCTCAAACTGTAGACAGTAGTCATGCCTGCTATAAAGAACAGTACGCCCATGAGCCACGGACTAGGGAAGTTGTATACCATTGTTGGAATTAATTGTTCCTGCCCTTCCACGAAAAAGCCTTCACCTATGTGGTATATTTCACATGCATGAAAAAGGAATAATGATAGAATTGTTATTGTTCTTAGGTTATCTAAAGCGTATGATCGATCCATAAAATCAATTTACCTATCCATATTATCATTGTTACTGCATCACTCCATAGTCATTGTTTCGATATCTCCAATAAAAAGCAGTCCATATTCTTCATAAGTATACAGCGGCAATGAATACTGCCCTTCATCTGGAAAATGTGCTCCAATAAATTTGAATACAGAATACCCTGTATTCCTAGGGGGATTTTTATAATCATCAACATCTATTTTTGCATAACATCGTAAACTCTTCAGTGTAAAATTATCGGATAAATTATTGATTCCAGATGCTTTTTCACAATCAGAAATAAAATCTGTTACTCCCTGATCATACACCAACAAAAAATGAAACAATTACTTTTCCGATAAGTACTCCAACGGCAAAATCATTTGACAAATCAACAAAATAGGAAACATTTGTCCCTGTCCATTTCCAACCTAAAATGATAGCCACAACGCTAATAGGTGGAAATACAGCTATCAGCCCAAAACAAATCACATAAGAAACTATAGTTATTAAAACAAAAAGCAACATCTTTTTTCTATCAAGCTGCTCCCCAATACTTTTTTTACTTGCAGCTTCAATTCTTGAATTATATAAATAGTCGTCTAATGTTGCGCCACAATATTTACAATTCGTTATACCACCCGGATTTTTCTCACCACAAGCAGGACAATAATGAACTTTTTTATTATCCTGCACCTTCTTTTTTTCTACTTGTGGAAGTTTTGCGCCACAATATGCACAGTAAGCAATACCATCTTTGTTCATTTCTCCACACTTATTACATACAGCCAAAGCATTCACACTCCTTACATATAAATTGCTAACATTATAACCTGTTTTAGGTTAAAAATCAATAACCTGTTTTAGGTTGTGATAGTATTAGGCAAAGATAAGGGAATAATATGTAATAATATAAGGAATTCAATATATGAAATATCAAAGAATAAAAGATTTAAGAGAAGACACAAATCTTAATCAAACTGAATTTGCTAAAATAATAGGTATGTCACAAACCGGCTATTCAAAATATGAAACAGGAGAAAACGATGTACCTACAACAATTCTTATTAAATTAGCTGATTATTATAACACTTCCATTGATTACATTCTTGGAAGGACAGATGAACATACCCCTTATCCACCATCAAAAAGTAATTTTGATGAATAATTTTAATTTTATATTACAATTTCTACCAACTTCTTTTCATAATCAAATGTTTAAATTTATAAATATGCGCAGCATGTCGGTTAGAACGGGTATGTCCTGATTGTGACAAAGGGCAGGTGGATATGAGTCCACAAGCAAACTCTTGTTTGACGTGTCTACTTAGCGAATAAAGAGGAAGAAATAGAAATATGGAAAGAGCTTTACATTCATGTAAAAAGCTCTTTCCATATTTCTATTTCTGAAGGATTTATGAGGTTAGTAGGCCGACGTCAAACACGAAGTGAGAACGGGTTTGCGGTGGACTTATATCTAACTGCCCCTTGTTGCAAATCAGGATATACCCTACGTTCTAACCGACCTACTATGTTGAAAATCATTTATCTTCCGAAGCCTCCCATTCCCATTCCGCTGCCCTGACCATATATCGTTCCGGACATCTCTATGGTATAGGTGTCACTTCCTACAGTAAGCGTATATGTTCCGTCACTCTCAATCTCAGGTGAGCTTATAATTATTGACTGGAAATCCTTGTCAGGTGTGTAGCTTACGATGACATTTCCTGATGCATCGGTAAGTGTAATCTTGGTACCGCTTGATACACTGCTGCTTAACTCGTAGAGTATTGAGCATTGAGTCGAATCTGAGCCGAAGTTAAGCGCCATACCGCTTGCTCCTGCCGATACAAATGTACCACCTGTTATAGAGCCGCTTACCTCATAATCTATTGAGCCGTTACCTCCGTTATTAGGGCCGCTCAAATAAACAGTACCGCCTGTCATAAGAAGAGTTCCGTTAGAATCCACTCCGTCACCGCCTGCAGAGAGATTATATTCTCCGCCATTTATGGTAAGAGTTGCATCTGTGCCGCCACCTGCATTAAGACCATCATCAGAAGCTACAAGATTAACCGTTCCGCCATTTAACTCAATCGAACTTGCCTCGATACCCTCATAGCTTGTTTCGATATCTATATTTCCGCCATTTATGGTAAGAGAAACATCGGCATGAATTCCGTCATCACCGGATGATATGGTGATCGTACCATCATTAATTACAACCACATTATCAGAATGAAGTGTGTCATCTGCTGAATCAATATTAAATGTTCCGCCTGATATATAGATACCGCCATCTGCCTTTATACCCTTAGTAGAATTCTCTGTATAATCATCTGCGTCATATTCCTCTTCTGCCTCATCGACAGAATTATCATCTGTCTGCTCAACTGTATCATCAGCCATATCCGGTGGTATCATATCACCCATGTCCGGCACTTCACCATCTGCCATATCCGGTGGTGTCATATCGCCCAAATCAGGCATCTCACCATCTGCCATATCCGGCGGTGTCATATCGCCCATATCAGGCATCTCACTATCTGCCATATCATGTCTTTGTCCGTCCTGTCTGCCTCCGCCGAAGCCACCTTGTCCGCCGGGTCCTCCATGACCGCCAGGGCCACCCTGTCCGAAGTTTCCTTCTTGCATTCCGCCGGCAAAATCTTCATCACTAAAGTCCGGCATCTGTCCATCAAATCCACCTTGCTGTCCGAAGTTTTCCTGTCCAAACTCCTGCCCTCCGAAGCCGCCTTGTCCGAAACCTCCCATCATATCACCGGTATGGAATACTCCATTATCACTACCGCCTCCTGATGTGATATTATATTCGCCATCATAGATATAGAGCTCACCGGAAGCATCAATACCATCATAGCCTGCATCTATATTAAATGTTCCACCTATAGCATAGAAGTAACCAAGTGTTGTATCATCCGTATTCTCAACATGTATGCCGTCAGTTCCGCTTGTTATATTTATCTCACCGTCAGCCACTCTTACACTGTCATTTGCATCTATGCCCTTCTTAGCGGCAGTTATATTATATGTGCCGCTTGTAATCTTCACATCATCCTTGCCTACTATACCATGTGATGTTTCAGAAGTTATATCAAGTGTGCCTGTACCATTAAATGTTATGTCATCCTTTGCATATATTACGGCATCTACACCATCCTCGTCTTCTGCGAATTCACCGGTGACAGTCAGGCTGTTGTCAGATGATGTAGTTGTGATAAATACCTTATCTGCATTCTTCACATATATTACAGCAGAATCATCATTGGTTATATCCACTCCGTCGAGTACAAGCTGAACCTTGTCATCATCCGCACAGTCAATTATTATCTGTCCGTCTGTCAAAGTACCTGACAGCTTATAACTTCCCGCCTTAGTTATAGTTATTACATCTCCCGATATCTCTACGCCCGATGCACTCGTGCTTGAAGCACCATCTGCAAGCGTTATCTTTTCTGCATCATCATAGCTTGTATCATAATCTCTGTCCGTGAACATATCATCATCGTTTGTAACCTTGACACTGCTTTCACTATCGCTCTCCGATGATACATATCCTGCCTCTGTTGTATTGGTAGAATTATTATTTGTAGTCTTACCGCACCCGGCCATACAAAGTGCCATCACCATAGCCATACTAATTACTATATATTTCTTTCTCATAACAATCACCTCATTTCCACCGCTAATATATTATAGCTCCATTACCTCTGTAGCCTGATTCGACATACTTATTTCAAGATTTCCGTTCCTTGTTCTTAAATCATCAATAAGACTTTTCTCTGTTCCCTTCTCCTTAAGAGTTACATTGTAGGTAATCTTATTAAGACTTCCCAAATTCGTCGTCTTAACTTTTAGCATCTCAACCTTCTTAGTATACTTCTCCCATATTTCATCGAATATTTCTCCGTAATCAAGATCCTCAGGTACGGTTATATTCAAAGTCTTATTTAACTCGGAATGATTGGTATTTCCAAATCCAACCGCCTCATATATAAGAACCACTATACACATTATCACTGTAAATACTACGGCTGCTCCCATAAATCCCATTCCACAGGCAAGACCGACTGCCATCGACATAAATATCGCACCAATCTCCTTAGCAGTCCCCGGTGCCGAGCGGAATCTTACAAGTGAAAATGTACCTGCTACCGCAACTCCTGCTCCTAAGCTTCCGCTTACCATAAGAATTACCACGCTTACCACTGCCGGAAGTATCGCAAGTGTTACCACGAAGCTCTTGGTCGGATTTGACTTATACTTGTAGGTAAGAGCAAGTACCGCTCCGAGTACAAGTGCAGCCACAATAGTTAATGTGAAATCTCCTAATGTTATATCTGTCTGATTCAATGTGTTCATATTCTCGAAAAATGTTTCCATAATTAGCCCACCTTTCTATTTACAAAATCATATCTGATTATATTGCTGTTATCTTTTTCCATCTCTTCCATCATCTGAACATATGCTCTGCCATATTTTGAAAATGATGTCTTCCTTATATTTTCCCTGCTTAGTATATCCACCAGCCACATAGGGATTGAGGTTGCTGTCTTTATTTCCATAAGCGACATTCCTTCTTCTAAGATGTCTCTTCCTCCCGGCTTGGAAGTAAGCTTCATATCCTCTGTCCGCCATCTGATATTCTTATCAAAGGTTACTCTGAAGCTTGAATCCTCATTTGAGAAGTATGCTGTCCTGTCGTAGCATAGGTAAACCGCAGGTTTTAAATCTCCATAAAATCTTTTAAAGTAATCTATCTCTTTTAATATCTGCCTTTCCAAAAAGCTGTCATTTGGAATAGGATTTTCTATTTTTTTATTTTTTTCAAGATAAACTCTTGCTTTATTTTCCTGCATCGTAACTCTTCTTTTATATACAACACCGTCGTATTTTTTCTTAAGCTCAACGAATACATTCTCACCGGATTTAATCTGTCCGTAGCTTCGTACTCTTAATTTCTCTTTGTATGCAGGTCCTTCAAGCGAATGTCTTATAAGTCTATAGTCAGGAGTATCATAATATATATTGCATATTGTACTTTCTCCGTACTCATCAGG
This sequence comes from Lachnospiraceae bacterium, assembly GCA_017449765.1. Classification (GTDB taxonomy): domain Bacteria; phylum Bacillota; class Clostridia; order Lachnospirales; family Lachnospiraceae; genus Coprococcus_C. The sequence goes on from JAFTFE010000127.1 coordinate 14,569, forward strand.
CACCATATGCTTTGCAAATTCTTTCTCAATTATTTTTCTTTGTTCATCAGTTATAAGGTATTTTATTTCGTATCTTTTAAATATTTCATTTCCCATATCCGATTCCTCCTTTACATATGTTTTGTTCCTTAACTTGAGACAATAATAATATACGAACCTTATGCGAACCTTAAATTAACTTAAGTTTTTTAAAAATCAAAAAAAAGATACCGAATACGCTTTTTAGCTGTATCGGTATCTCTTTTTATACTTACACTTAACTTATCAATCTGAAATTTCTATAGTGTACTCTAATATATTATTATCTACGAATAAAGTCCAAGTGAACCTAAGAAAAGTATAAACAAAAGTATCGGTGCAATAACCTTAATCATTGCTATATATAATTTCTTTCTTCCGAACTTCTCTCCGTTTTTTGTTGTTTCGTCTATAACATACTTTGGTTTAACTACCCAGCCGATCAATATACAGGTTCCTATCGCTACTACAGGCATCAGAATATTATTGCTTATATAATCAAATATATCAAGTATCTGGGCTGTAGAGCCGTTTGGTAATTTCACCTCAAAATACAAATAATTATATCCAAAGCATATGATAATACCAAGCACTAAAGCTATAAATCCCTCCAAGAGAGTAGCTTTCCGTCTGCTCATACCAAATGCATCTATAAGACTTGATACAACTGCCTCAAGCACGGATATAGAGCTTGTAAGAGCAGCAAAAAGTACCATCACAAAGAATATTGAACCGACGATATTTCCTGCTTTACCCATAGCGGCAAATACTTTCGGAATTGCAACAAACATAAGTCCCGGACCTGCAGTCATTCCTTCTTTTCCCATAAATACATATACAGCAGGAATAATCATAACTCCGGCTAAAAATGCAACCAAAGTATCAAATATCTCTATCTGATTAACAGATTTCATAAGATTCTGGTCATCCTTAAAATAAGACCCATATGCAACCATTATACCCATAGCTACACTTATACTGTAAAAAAGCTGTCCCATAGCATCCATAATTACTATAAGGAAATCCTTCACAGACATTCCCGATACATCAGGTACAATATACACCATAAATCCATCTATACCTGTCTTACCTGTATCCGGACTCTTGATAGTCAGTGAGAATATTGCAATGCCTATTACAAGCACAAGCAAAATCGGCATAAGTATCTTAGATATGGCTTCTATTCCTTTATTTACTCCCTTGTAAATTATAAATACTGTTGCAGCAAGGAATATAACATCAAATAAAATCGGTGAAATCTTATCCGTTATAAAGCCGGTAAAATATCCATCCTCTGCTGCATTCAAACCATGTCCGGTAAGAAATGCGACACAGTATTTCAAAACCCATCCGCCTATTATACAGTAATATGGAAGTATCATAAACGGAACCATCGCAGCAAATCCACCTAACCACTTCCATTTAGGATGCACAACTCCATAGGCTGTAAGCGGTGCCTGCTTGGTTTTCCTGCCTAAGCTTACCTCCGTTACAAGTAAGGTAAAACCAAATGTAAGTGCCAATATAAGATACACTACCAGAAAGATTCCCCCACCATCCTTAGCAGCAAGATATGGAAATCTCCAAATATTCCCCAAGCCAACAGCACTTCCGGCTGCCGCTACGACAAAGCCCAACGAGCTTGAAAACGAGCTTCTTTTTTCCTCCATTTGTGTAAATCCTCCCTATTGTTCATAAAAATAATATAATTAAAGCAAATATTGAGAGATTATTAAAACTCTCTCAATATAAGTTCAGTTATCCCCGGATTATTTCCCTGTACAACCCTTTTGACTTTGGGAACACGATTATAATCAAACTCATCCGCTATGGCATCTCTTATTCTTGTACCATTGTTATAACCATGTATAACCCTTATACGATACACACTTCCTCCTGTAGTATTAACCTTCTTTATAACCGCCTTTATGGCTTCATCTACAGTCATACCATGTACATCGATTTCATCTATTCCTCCTGAAAGCATATCTGTCCTCCTTAGGAATTATTCTTCCTGATAAAGCTTAAGAAATCATTCTTAGGCATCGGTTTCGCATAATAATATCCTTGTATAAAATCGCAGCCGATTTCTTCGAACCAGTCGGATGCCTCCTTTGTCTCCACGCCTTCGACAACTATCTCCGCACCGATACCCTTAATCATCTTAACTGTCTGCATAATGACCTCACGCATACGCGAATCATTCATATCATCTACCAGACTTTTGTCAATCTTAATTATCTTAAACGGAAAAGATATAACCTTTTGTAAATTCGAATATCCTGTTCCATAATCATCAAGCGAAAGCTCATAATCCATATTATGCAGTCTGCTAATCGTGTCAAATACTGAATCTTTCACATAATCCTTACCGGTTTCAGTCACTTCAAAATTAAGTTTTTCCTTATCTAATTTATATTGGTCGATCTTTTTCTCTATCTGTTCAGGAAGATTATCCTGCAGACATTGAATAGAGGAAAGATTAATCTCGATATAGTCAAGTCCGTATTCTTCGAGAGAATTCTCAGATATGAACTTAAATACATCATCTATTACAAAATTGCCGATTTTGTTAATAGCACCATTCTTCTCTGCAGCAGGTATGAACAATCCCGGAGAAACATAGCCAAGTTCAGAATCTTTCAATCTGATTAACGCTTCTGCACTCGTGAATTTTTTCTCCTTAAGTGAATAAATAGGCTGATAATACATCTCAAAGTTCTTTTCTTCCAGAGCTTTTTTAATTATCTTATCTATATCAAGCTTAAGCTGTAATTTGTGCTCCGGTGCAACCTCCGAGAAATGCACAAGCTCCCTGCTATCCACGGTCTTTTCAAAAGAATCAACAAAGGATACAAAGTCATCCATATCAGGTATATCCTGCGGTATATCCAGCATACACATACGCATATCAAGGTCAATAGGATTATTATTTATCGTAAATTCCTCTTTGAATTCTTCAAGCAGAATTTCCGTCTTAAGCTTAACCATCTCCCTGTCCCTGCTGCCGTCGATAATCACACAGAACTCTCCATAGAAGAGATAATAAACATTTACTATAACTCCTTTTTCCGAAGATAAATCTTTATAATTCTGACGTATCCTGTGTATTATATCCTTAACCACATCTCTGTGAATTTTTGCACCGAATAAGGATACGATTGCCTCGTCATTTTTTACCTTCATAAGTATTACGGTTACATTTTTATCTGACATATAATAGCGCTTTACATCTTCGAAGAAGCTTGAAAATGTCCTTGCATCAATACTCGGATCAACCATCTCTTCGGCACGAAGCACAGCAACTGTTACAATAAGTGCAGATATACTGAGTGCGAACATCTCAACCATATTCTTAGGTCTGAAATATTGGATTATAAGAGCTAATATATTACATGGAAAAAGCATTAAAAGTCCGACAGTTTTACCCTTTCCAAGCAAATTCACAGACTTAAAAACATATACGGCACATATAACCATATAATAAGCAGCTACGATATAACATACAGACAGCAGCGGTCCTCTGTGATACTTAAGATCCTCTGATATATAGAACATTTTACCGTTCAAAGGATTAATCAAAATCACTGCAATATTAATGACAAAAGGCACAATAAAGCAGATCTGCCTCAGCCGGCTTCTTATAAATTTATACCATGTTCCGGTCAAAAGTCCTACAAATATTATATAAGCGGGAAGTATAAATGAATGCGCAATAAAATATCCATATAAACATATGTATCTGAATCTCAAATCCCTGTCTGTATTATTAAAAAATACAAACGGCGCATCTCCTCCTATATCACATAGAGTACATACAAGCATAATTATCATGATATATACAAAGGTCATATTCACTCTTCCGATATAAAGTTTTCTGAAATATACAGATAGCAACAAAATAGCTAATACAATAACCGCTGCTATATCATACTGATAAAATCTGTCCATAGATTATACTCCCATGTTTAAACCTCTTCTCCATTGGTTGCAATTACATTTTTATACCAGTCAAAGGATTTCTTGCGGAATCTTTTGCCTGTACCTGTTCCATCGTCATTATAATCAACATATATAAATCCGTACCTTTTCTTGAGCTCACCCGTAGAAGCAGAAACCAAATCTATACATCCCCAAGGAGTATATCCTATAAGATCTACACCATCGAGCTCAACAGCCTTTTTCATCTCTTTGATATGTGCCGAGAGATACTCTATACGTGCGCTGTCATCACAAGTTCCATCCTCATTTAAAATATCTATTGCACCTATACCATTTTCTACAACAAACAAAGGTATCTCGTATCTTTCATAAAGCACATTAAGAGAGTATCTAAGTCCCTCAGGGTCTATCGGCCAACCCCATTCCGAAGATTTGATATATGGATTGTCTACTGTATGTGCACTGCTTACCTCCACATTTTCAATCTTATCATCCTTTGCATCTGAACTTACAACATTGGACATATAATATGAGAATGCAAGATAATCCACAGTTCCTTCAGCAAGTATTTTTTCATCTCCGGGTTCCATCTTTATATCGTAACCTTTACGTTCGAAAAGCTTTTTTGCATAATTAGGATAATGTCCTCTGATATGTATATCAGTGAAGAAATATCTCATATGCATTTCCTCATTTGCAACAATCACATCTGCCGGTTTGCATGAAAAAGGATAAATAGGTGTCATGGCAAGCATACATCCAATCTTAAAATCAGGATTAATCTTATGACCTTCTTTTACGGCAATCGCACTTGCAACGAGCTCATTGTGGGCTGCACGGTACATTATCTCTTCAGGATTATCAAACTCTGAGAATTTAACACCTGAATTAAGCCAGCCTGTCATATCTATCTGATAATGCATCTGATTGTTTATCTCGTTAAATGTCATCCAGTATTTAACCTTATCCTTATATCTCTCAAAACATGTTACTGCAAATTTCACGAAGAAATCTATAAGCTTACGATTAGTCCAGCCTCCGTATTTTTTTGCAAGATTAAGCGGCATCTCGAAATGGCTTAAGGTTATGACCGGTTCTATACCGTATTTTAACAACTCATCAAATAAATCATCATAGAATTTAAGTCCCGCCTCATTTGGAGTCTCATCGTCTCCATTTGGAAAAATTCTTGTCCATGCAATACTTGTCCTGAAACACTTAAATCCCATCTCTGCAAGTAGTGCAACATCTTCCTTATATCTGTGATAAAAATCTATAGCTCTCTGATTAGGATAATATGCACCTGCTTCAACCTCATCAGTTATACGTCTTGGTGTATTTACCGAGCCACCTGTCATCACGTCTACAACACTCATTCCTTTACCGTCTTCATTCCATGCACCTTCAAGCTGATGTGCGGCAACGGCACCACCCCATAAAAAATTCTTATCTAACATTTTTTCTCACCTCACAAATTATTTCTTTCTGAATCTTCCAAATTCTTTATAAATAGAGTTATAATTAAACAATGCTCCGATTAAATTAGCATCATTATTAAACTTTGTCACAACAACATTCGGCTGTGGAACATAATCATCAAAAGCCCTGAGAGGATTTTTACTATCAAATTCTTTAATACTCTCCTGTATGTATTCCAGAAGAAGAGGCTGTTTGCTTATGCCACCACCTATGGCAATCTTGTCAAAATCAAACAATACATTAAGGTTATACAGACTTACCGCCATAACATCGGTGTAATTCTTCAAGCCCTTAAGCACACCTTCTTCACCTGCATTGGCACGTTCAAATAATTCAATACCATCCAACTTCTCCGGGTCATCACCTGTTATCTTGGCAACCTCTTTTATAAGTCCTTTGGCACCATAATATCCCCAGGTCGAATCAAACTCTTTATCCTTCGCATTAAGGAACATAAAGCTGTATTCTCCCGCCGAAAAATGTGTACCGGAGTATAATTTACCGTCAATGATTATTCCGCCGCCTACAGCCGTACCAAGCACCATTACCGCACCATTTTTAACATCACTCAGGCTGCCTTTCCAGTATTCGGCAAGAGCTGCACATTTTCCGTCATTTTGAACGGCAACTCTCAAACCATATCTTGCCGACATATAATCCACAAGATACATACCGGTAAGATATCTGAGCCATCCTGCTGTCATAGTATAACCACGCCTTATATCTATCATACCGGGCATACTGATTGCTATCCCATCTACTCCGTCCTTATACTTTGCAACTATTTCGTCAATTACACCAAAAAAAACTTTTCTGTCCGCTTCGTTATCATTAGTCGGCTGTGGTGTAGGAACCTTGTCCTTTTCGATTATATTGGCTTTCTTGTCAATTATTGCATATTTTAAGAATGTTCCGCCCCAATCAAAGACCAGATAATTATTCATTTCCCCCTCCTTTTTATGCAATTTTTGAAGCCTCATAAGCTTCTCTTACAGCATGTGAAAGCTGATCACCGCAGGAGGTGTTTCTAAGTCCGCAATGTATGCCTCCCAAGGTTTCCTCAATATACTCAACCGTATGACCTTCAACTAACTTTGATACAGCTTTGAGATTACCATTGCATCCGCCTAAAAATGATACATTGTGAACTGTATCGCCATCAATGTCAACACTTATAACCTGAGAACAGGTTCCGGTTGTTTTATAATCATAATGAAACATAGTTTTACCTCCTTTTAAATAAATTTTAAAACATCTGAAATTCCGTCTATTACATAATCATATTCTTTTACATTACCAAAACCATAGCTTGCAAATATAAAGTCTATACCTGCAAGTTTTGCTGCATCTGCATCTCCTTGTGTGTCTCCCACATATGCAGCATTCTTTATATTATTTCTTTCAATTACAAGTTTGATATTCTCACCCTTAGGGACTTTATTATCACCCCAGTTTTGAATATCCGTGAAATATTTCCACATATTATGCGAATTAAGAAATGTCTGAATATAGCCTGTCTGACCGTTGCTCACAATAAATAATTTTATCTTTTCCGACAGCTTATCAAGTGTCTCAGTCAGCCCCGGATATAGTATGCCTCCATGCTCATTAAGATAATCATTTTCTACTTCGCAACAACGTTCTAAAACTCTAAGCTTTACATTTTCTTCCAATTCCGGAAACAAAATATCCGCTATCTCATCCATAGGCTTACCCAATACGCTATGAAGTGCTTCAGGTGTAAGTTTAAAATCCTTTAACTCATCAAAACCGCTTAGAGCGTCAATCCATGCATTTATAATATTATCGGTTGCATTCCAAAGTGTTCCGTCAAGATCAAATAAAAGTGCTTCGTACTTCATATTCTATGCAAATACTCTTCCGAGTACCTCATCCTCCCTTAAGATTTTCTTAGCAAGCTCCCTGTACTTTTCCTCATGCAGATAAGTATGTCTGTGAGGCTTTATCGAAGGCGCCATATCTATCGCCTTCTCATAATCATCTCTGTTTAATTCAAGCGTAGATACATAATCCCAAAATCCTGTCTTCTCAAATATTGCATTTACTCTCACATATCTATGATCCTGAACCTTACTCATCAGATAGGTTGCAATACCAACCTGTATTCCATGAAGTTGAGGCTGAGCAAGCATTTTGTCCAAAGCATGGGATATAAGATGTTCACTTCCACTCGTCGGAGTACTTCCACCCGCTATCTCATTTGCAATCCCGCTCATAGCAAGTGAATCAACAAGTTCTTTAAGAAAAAGGGCATCTTTAATGGTTTCAAACGGTGTCCTGACAAAGCTGTTGACAGCCTTTTTTGCTATCATTACAGAGAAGTCATTCATAGTAGAATAACCTTTTTGTGACTCAAATAACCAGTCATATAATGAGGTAATCTTTGCAACCATATCGCCGATACCCGAATAAATAAATTTTTCAGGAGCGCTTTTTAAAATATCGGTATCAACGACTATACCATATGCCATACGAGCCGGAACCGAGGTTCTTCTGCCATTTACCATAAGAGAAGCAGATGCACTTGAAAATCCGTCGCTTGAAGCAGATGTAGGTATGCTTATAAATGGCAGTTTACGCAGATATGCTGCATATTTAGCCGTATCAATGACCTTACCTCCACCTATTCCAAGTATAACCTGTGCATTTGCATCAATATTAAATGCAAGCTCAATTATATCGTCAATATCAACCGTATCAAGTTCTTTATATTCAAGAATCTTTACGCCCGCCTTTTCGATATTTTCTATTATTCCTCTTCCGAATAAATCTATCAGACCGTTTCCAAAATATATTACAGCGTTATTAAAATTGCTTTCCTTAAGATAAGCTCCTAAGTTCTCCATTGTTCCCTTTCCAACCTCAAGTATGGTTGGTATAGCTATATGACTTCCTGCCATCTTTACCTCCCTCTGTCCTCATGTTTCATATCACACAAAAACACTCTCACAAGCAGATTTCTCCATATTGTTACTCAACAACTATCTTTCTGAAATTTTTCTTTCCACGCTTTAATATGAATTCTTCTGTAAATGTATCCTTTGAAAATTCTGCTTTTATATCAGTTATCTTCTCATTATTTACAGATACACCACCCTGCTCTATAGCACGTCTTCCCTCACTTCTTGATGCAACCAATCCTGCCTCAACAAGAAGAGATATAAGATCCATACTACCATCTGTGAACTTATCTTCTGAAATAACTGATGTAGGTATATTATCGGTATTTCCTCCCGCAAATAACCCTCTTGCAGCATCAAGAGCCTTGTTAGCTTCTTCTTCACCGTGAACTAAAGTTGTAAGTTCCATCGCAAGCACTTCTTTAGCCTTATTAAGCTCACTTCCCTCGTACTTTTCCATCTCCTTAATCTGTTCAAGCGGAAGGAATGTAAGAAGTTTAAGGCATTTGATTACATCCGCATCATCAACGTTTCTCCAATACTGGAAGAATTCAAATGGTGAGGTCTTGTTCGGGTCAAGCCATACCGCACCCTTCTGTGTCTTACCCATCTTCTTGCCCTCTGAATTAAGCAAAAGCGTAATAGTCATGGCATGGGCATCCTTGCCAAGCTTACGTCTGATGAGTTCTGTACCGGCAAGCATATTCGACCATTGGTCATCACCGCCGAACTCCAAGTTGCAGCCATAATTCTGATATAACATATAGAAATCATATGCCTGCATAATCATATAATTAAACTCTAAGAAGCTTAAGCCCTTCTCCATTCTCTGCTTGTAGCATTCCGCAGTTAGCATACGGTTTACCGAAAAATGTGTACCAACTTCACGAAGTACATCTATATAATTAAGGTCAAGCAGCCAGTCGGCATTATTAACCATAAGAGCCTTTCCATCTGAAAAATCAATAAATCTGCTCATCTGCTTCTTAAAGCAATCACAGTTGTGCTGTATAGTCTCAGGTGTCATCATCTGTCTCATATCTGTTCTACCGGAAGGATCACCTATCATACCTGTTCCTCCGCCGATAAGGGCTATCGGTTTATTTCCTGCCATCTGCAACCTCTTCATCAGGCAAAGTGCCATAAAATGACCTACATGCAGACTGTCGGCTGTAGGGTCAAAGCCTATATAAAAAGTTGCTTTTCCCTCATTTATTAATTTGCTGACCTCATCCTCACTTGTTATCTGTGCTATAAGTCCTCTTTCTACCAATTCATCATAAAGCTTCATTTATATTTCCTCCTAAATCTTTAAAAATCTCACATAACCTACACCAAGTGCCATAAATAAAAACATAAAAGGCGTTGTGATGGGCTGATTAATATTAATCAGTCCCTGTATAAAATATCCCAATATCGCCGAAAGGCACATATATGCGATAACTTTTCCTCTCGAATTCTTAAGTATATATACAAAGCTTGCCACACATAAGCCTATATAGGAAAGCATTCCGAAAAGTCCCGTAGTCACCAGGTATTGCAACAGCTCATTATGAGCATTATCATACACCTTTTTTGTTACTGAGACCATCTCATCATAATAATAAGTATTCATAAGTGTTTTAAGTGATCCGTTCCCATATCCAAATAATTTATTCATAAACGGAGCATCACGAAATAACTCAAAGCATTTTGTCCATATGTATCCCCTGTATGTGCCCCATTTATAATCAAAAGTAAATACCGATATATGTCGTGCACGCCCTATAACAATCACTGCAGCAAACATAACAACTGCAGCTGCTGATATTATAATAATAATCTTATTTTTATTAATCTTTTCAAATCTATCATAAAAAAAACGATTTAATATCCTCAACACAATATAGATAAAAGCCATAAATCCAAGCAGTATCAAAGCTATATCAATCCTATCAAGAGCTTCCGCAAATCCGCCTCTTTTATCATAACTTCTGTCCATAATCTCAGATATATATATATTAAGCAAAACCACTAAAAAATTCCCTATACCAAGCCATATGAGAGACTGTATAAACCTTAGAAAACATCCTCTCTTGTATGACAGTAAAAACAAGAAAAACAAAACTCCGGCTATACCTAAATATGCACTGTCACTATTTGCAATCATAATTACCATGCCGCCCATAGTTATAATTATGCCCGACATGATTTTATAAAAAATCTTATCTGCAAATATATACATACAGATAAATACTGCGAGACTAATTACTACAAAGCTTGCAAAAATATTAATATTTCCAAAAGTAGATACAAATACATTATACTGAGATTTTTTTATACCATCCTTCAAGTTAAACAAATATCTTGGAAAGATTTCAAACAAAGCCTTGATACCTGTAGGTTTATATTCTTCATTTTTAAATCTGCTCAAATCAAAATCAATATGCTGGCATATTGCTACAATATAAGAAAAAAATGTCACAATACCAAAAGCTGTAAAAACAGGCATCTTTACATCAGCATATCTTGAAAGCATAATAAACGAAAAGCCAATTATGAAATAAGACAGAAAACCCATATATCTTGCATCTGTTCCATAAAAAGCAGCGTTTGAGCTTACAAGTCCGTCATCAGACACAGTCATCAAATAAGCAAGAAAATTAGCCAGAATAAAAAACCACATCATATGCTCAGGTTTAAAAATAAAATTATCCTTCGCACTCGTTATGGACTTTCTCTTTTTATAATACGACCAAACTCCTTCAAAAATATACGCTATAATAATAAGCAGAATATATCCTATGGATAAATAAATAAAAAAATCATATCTTGTCTTTGTAATATTAAAATAATATCTGTCAGAAACACTATGCCCCTTCGTCCTGAATACCAAAGGATATATAGTCAAAAAGGAAAAAAGAAAAATATAATTGATAATATTTATTATATCTGTCCCAAGCCTCGCTGTGTCGTATTTACCCGACCTGGCTTTAGCCCTGTTTTTACCCATATTAACATAGCTCTCCTTACGAATTCAGTCAGTTAAATATTATAGCATAACTAAGCTCACCAAGCAAGCGCATAGGTGCTTATTTGGCAGGCATTTATACAAAAAAACTGCCCATATATATCCAAGGCGCACAACCAAATAAAACCAAAGATAAATATGAGCAGTTTTTTAATTTTTGCCAAATTCTGATGCTATGTAGTCTTTTCTCTTCTGAATACTCAAATCTGTATAGTCTACAAACGAAATATCCAACTTAAACATTTCCGCATTGCAGACTCTGCAATCAGTATTTGTGTCGTACTGTAAATACGTAGTTTCGTCACATTTCGGGCAATAGTACACTTTTAACATATTGTGCAACCTCTTCTTTCGTGCACACAACCAACATTATATTATGTCAAAAATAACAGTAGCCACAATTTTACACTATATTAATAGATAAATCAAGGGATTTATAAAATTTTCCAATAAAAAAATGCGGGAGATGGGACTTGAACCCACACGACGTTGCCATCACTAGATCCTTAGTCTAGCCTGTCTGCCAATTCCAGCACTCCCGCATTTAACTTGCGTCATTAATCAACGCAAGTGATATATTAACATTTTAGATATAAAATGTCAACTACTTTTTTAAGCTAACTTTGACTTAGCTACATCAACAAGCTTAGCAAATCCCTCAGGATCGCTTATAGCCATTTCTGAAAGCATCTTTCTGTTCAAATCAACATTAGCGAGCTTTAATCCATACATAAACTTGCTGTATGAAAGGCCGTTAATTCTTGCAGCTGCATTGATACGAGCTATCCAGAGACGTCTGAACTGTCTCTTTCTTTCCTTTCTGCCTGCATATGATGTAGCAAGAGCTCTCATTACTGACTGCTTTGCTACTCTGTACTGCTTTGAACGTGCTCCCTTATATCCTTTAGCGAGCTTTAAAACTCTGTTATGTCTTTTCTTAGCGCCAACGCCGCCTTTAATTCTTGCCATTAGTCTA
>JAFTFE010000128.1 GCA_017449765.1 Lachnospiraceae bacterium
CCGATACCTTCATCCTTCCAGCCCAAGCTTACAAGATTATCTTTTTCTTTTTCACTTGTTGTATAGTGATGGTCGCCTGCATTCGGATTATAGAGACGGTATACAGGGGTATCTGAACTATCCGGAGCATTCCATGCCACACCTTCATACTTCCAGCCTAAACCGCTTAATGTATCTCTCTCCGTCTCATTTGCAGTGTAGAAATGCTCACCACTATTTGGATTGTAGAGGCGGTACATTGGAGTGTATTCTACCAATTGAATATCAATATATTCATATGTGCTATACTGTCTGAGTTCGCCTTCGGAGTACGAGTAACTTTTTACCATGTCACCATTTTCATCATACTCATACACATAACTCCAATATTCTTTTCCATTCGAATCATAATACATATCATAAAATGCGAATTTCGTCACATTTCCATCTGAATTATATTCATATACATAATATGATTGGACTGTTCCTGAACTGTCATAGAGAGTTTCTTTCTTTAGATTTCCATCATTATCATATTCATATTGAGAATATGTATCAATATTGTCATCAGGATTATATACTGTATACTTCGTAATATTACCATCATCACCATATTCATATATAGTATAATATCCATCAAAAGCTTGGCCATAAGTTGTTGTCTTTTTTAATCTTCCATCTGAATCGTACTCGCTTTCACTGCTTGAATATACATTACCATCATCCATGTACCCCGTCCACTTTGTCTCATTTCCATCTGCATCATATTCGTATTCAGAGTAATCTGAAATTTTTCCATCTGCAAAATAAGATACGATTTTTTCATTATTTCCATCTTCGTCATATTTATATTCGGAATATGATTGAAGCTTTCCGTCAGGACCATAATATAATGACTTTGTTTCATTACCATTCTCATCATATTCATATTCAAAAGAGCAATAAAAACTTCCATCCGCATTATATGTCTTTTGGCTTTTATTATATCTTACTGATTTAGAAACCATATCATTATAAAATGCAGATATATTATAGTCTCCTATTCCACTATCACTACCTGTTACAGTATCCGCACCAATTGCTTCCTCCGCCTGTACATTATTACTTGAAAATCCACTACACATAATAAGCATTGCTGCACAGGCCGTAAATGCCATAAATTTCTTTAACCTCATTAATTCTTCCTCCTGCTATTATATATTTTTTGCTAATGCAAATCCGATGCACATATCAATTATAATCCCTAAAAACAGAAACATCAATATAAAAATACACGTCATTCCTGATGTCCCCCAAGGACATGAAATTAAAGCTTACTTTCCGCCATACCAGGCTATTCCTTCATATTTCCAGCCTAAGCTTACAAGGTTATCTTTCTCAGTTTCACTTGTAGTATAGTGATGCGCTCCTGCTCCTGTTGCATTAGGATTATAAAGTCTGAGAAGTGCCTGTCCGTCAGAACCTGTTGAATACCATCCGATACCTTCATCCTTCCATCCCAGGCTTACAAGATTATCTTTTTCTTTTTCACTTGTTGTATAGTGGTGGTCGCCTGCATTCGGATTATAAAGACGATATACAGGTGTATCTGAGGTCTCCGGTGCATTCCAAGCTACTCCTTCATACTTCCAGCCTAAGTTACTGAGGTTGTCTCTCTCCGTCTCATTTGCAGTGTAGAAGTGCTCACCTGAGTTAGGATTGTAGAGGCGGTACATAGGAGATGTAGGTATATAGTATTCATATATAGTATATCCTTCTATTTTGCCGGTTGAACCATACTGTGTCATTTTGGTTTTTCTTCCCTCTGTATCATATTCATACGAATATTTGTTAATGACAGTTTTACCATCCAAAGTTGTTACTTTTACAAGGTCACCATTATCATCATATTCATAGCATCTTGACATCATTTGCAAAGAATGTGTATATTTTATCAATTTGCCATCTGTATCATATTCATAAACATGAGTATTTTCAGGTTCTTTGGAGTCATTACCATAAAGGAAATGGTTATACTCTGTCATCTTTGTCTTTTTTCCATTATAATCATATTCAAATTCATAATCTACAGCCGAGCCTTTATGTTCAGTACCATCTGCAAGATACAAAGATCTTCTTATAACATCTCCATATTCATTATAATCATAAGTATAATATTGGTTTATTGAACCATCCTCTTTGTATTCGGTTTTTTTTACCTTTTTGCCGTCTACATCGTATTCGTAGTCATATGTGTAATACCATGTCGAGCCTTCTTCATATGAAGAGTATACTGTACATTTTATCTCATTTCCATCTGCATCATATTCATGGTAATAAACACACCAATGTCCATCATCCGTAGTCCATTTTATTAAATTGCCATCTATATCATATTCATATATATTCTTATAATATGCTATGGTGCCATCAGCATAATATGGTGTAACCTTTTTCAGGTATTTTTCTGATGCAGTAAAATCATCAAGGTATTCAACAGGCACTGTACTATTTAATTCTAAATTCTCCGTTTCTTCAAACGTTACCGGTGATGTATCCTCATCTGATTCTTTTGTCTCTTCAGCATTAACATCTATATTTGATAATCCGCTAACTGATATAAGCATAAGACCACATATAGTTGCAACCAAAAACTTATTTAATTTCATTTATTCTTCCTCCTGCTTTAGCATTTTTTTTAATAAATTTTGTGTTTCCTCAATCCATTTACAATATATGACGGCATCATAGATATAGACTTTATAATTCCATAACCGGCATATCTATAAGTCCTAAATGTCATAATACCTGACTTTATTTTATTTTTCGATTTGCCTCCTGAAGTAATGCGATATCTCAATAATGGCTCATCTATATTGCAGATTCTTGCGCCACCTTTAAGCGCCATAAGCCAGGTATAATAATCTTCGTGAGCCTTTCTGCCATGCTTCATAGGATACTTTAGCATGATTTCTTTTTTTACAAGCACAGATGAGCAGTTTATATAATTGGTCTTCTCCATATCATCTAATGTTATATATAATTTATCACAGCCTATAACTATATCTCGGCTTATTCCTGCCTCATCAATAAGCTCTCTTGAAGTATTGCAGATATCTGCATCCGATTTTTGAAGAATTTCAAGCTGTCTGGTAAGCTTATCGCTTGCCCACATATCATCGGCATCAAGAAATGCGATATAATCACCACGTGCTATATTAACACCGAGATTTCGCGTCTTTGCAACACCTATATTCTCAGAATTTCTTCTGACAAGAATTCGCGTCTTATCTCTCAGAATATTATGATTTGCTTTTATGAATTCAAGCACCGTTTCAAGAGATTCATCGGTTGAACAATCATCAATTATTATTATCTCCTTATCAATCTCCTGCGCAAGTGCCGAGCGAAGTGCATCCAGTATATATTTTTCGGCGTTATACATAGGTATAATAATTGAAATCATAATTCCATTCCTTTTGATATATCCGTCACGACAATCAGATACCTTGAAAAATATAACAACTACTTCTTATACTTATCAAGGTTATCTTTAAACACAAGCTTCATAATCTTTTCCGTCGCATGTCCGTCACAGGCACTCATGAATTTATTTTTAAAATCCATAACCTTCCGCCTGTCAAATGTTCTGTCTATATCCCTGATATATTCTATCATTTCCTCATTTGTCATACAAATTGGTCCGGGTACAAAATCCTTATAATCATAATAAAAGCCACGCCAGTCATAATATTCATTAAGATCGTATGCATAAAAAATCATCGGCTTTTCAAATAACGAGTATTCAAACACAAGTGATGAATAATCAGATATACAGATATCAGATACACAAAGCAGGTCATCTATCGACATAATATCTGTGCAGTCTATAGCAAAATCCTTATATTTATCCTCTATCTTAACCTTTTTCTTTACAAAAGGATGATGCTTGAATACCAATATATATTCATCCTTAAATGCCTCGTAAAATCCTTCAATATCAAGTTTATCAGGCATCTTTGCCTTAGATACCCTTCCCCTGAAGGTAGGTGCATAAAGAATAATCTTTCTGCCGTTTCTATCAGGAAATATCTTATTCATTTTTTCACGGGCAAGTCTTATATTATTTTCATCATAAAAAAAATCCGTCCTTGAACAACCTATACCTACTGCCACACCTTTTTTGAGATTCATCGCCTCTGAATAAGCCCACTCCACCTCAGGAGAGCTTACGGTAACATAAGTATAATTCCTGTGATAAGGATATTTTTCCTGTGTTTTTCTATCATCACCAAATATAAGATCTGCCGTGCTTAATCCAAATTTTTTAAACGCTCCGCATGCATGCCAAAGCTGCGTTACAACAGTTTCTTTTCTAAGAGGCAGGCAGGCAAAAACATTGGATGCATCATTCATAAATACATATTTCGCCGTTGCCACATCCCTTATCATATTCTCGCAAAGCCTTCTATACTCTTTTTGTTTCACAAATCCCATTTGAAGAAAATGTATACGTATGTCAAAGTTGTAATTACTAAGCTCATTATAGATATATTCCGAACTGTTGGTTATATACTTCATCCGTCCTTCAATAAATACAACCTTATCGGCATTTATTTTTTTTCTTGCTTCTATCCTGTAAACCCATGGATATCTGACTTTAAACATATAAAACTTATACAGCTTGGTGAATTTATTTTTTATTTTTTTCTTTATTCTTCTGTTCCTGTAGTAAAGGAACCTTACCGCCTTATATGGTGCAGTTTCCTTTACTATAGGGAAAATTCTTGTCTTTTTAAACTTTTCAAGCACCGTTTTCTCTCCCGTTGGCTCACTCTGCTAAATCATATCTGACCTTCAATATAATCCATAATCTTCTTTGTAACTTTGCCGTCACAGCCGTTCATGTACTTTATTTTAAATTCCTCTCTTTGTTCTGACATGTCATCATTATATAGCGATTCTTTTATATTATACTTAAGATTTTTCTTATCCCTTACTATGCGTCCCGGAAGTTTATTGAAGTTTAGATAAAAACCACGTTTTTCAGTATATTTTTCAAGATCGGGAACATAGAAAAGAATTGGTTTATCCATCAGTAAAAGCTCAAAGAAAACAGAAGAATAATCAGTTATAAGCATATCAGCACATACCATAAGTTCCTCTGTCGTCATAATACTGTCACTCCCGACATTCATATGCGGATGCAGACTTTCTATGAGAAAAGTATCAGGAAGCTCTCTTACTGCTGAATTAATATCAAGTCTCATATTTTCAAACAGACGCACATCTTTCTTTTCATTTATTCTGCCGGCGTTTCCTCTAAATGTAGGTGCCCAGAGTATAACCTTTTTACCTCGTGCATTCGGATAGGCAAATCTGAATTTGTCACGACAGCTCTCGATAAAATCTTCATCATAAAACTTATCTGTATAGGCAGCACCAATAGGTCTTACTATATTATTCTCAAAATCCGGTATCTGCATAGCCGAACGAAAATATGTAAGGCAGCCATCGCCCGATACGGTAACAAGATTATAGTTCTTTATAGGCGAACCTATATAAAACTTCGGTATATCATCAGATGCATCATGCCCAAATCTCTTAAATGCTCCACAGCCATGCCATAGCTGTATTACCTTTGTCTCTTTTTTCTTTCTGCAAGAAGATACAGGAAGATAATAATCACAGATTACAACAAATGAAGCTGTCGGATATACACGCATAAAATCAAGCATACTGTCTGTAACTTCTTTTTTTGTATGCTTAGATGAATTTATATAGAATTCCTTTATGTTATAATGTTCACTCTTAAGCTTTTCCCTCAAACTTAACATATATGAAGGGCAGCTGTCATGATGTGAGTCCGCAAATATCACAAGTCTGTCATCAACCTTGCTCAGTCTGTTCTTGAAATATACAAACGGAAACACAATATATTGCATAAGCATTTTATAAATCTGTTTTAATACAAATTTCATTTAATCATATCCTCATACCTTGCCGTGACCTCTTCCATATCTCCGTACACAACAAGTTTTCCCTGTTCTAAAATAAGCGCTTTATTGCATATTCTTCTTACCTGATCCATATTATGAGATACAAATAATACCGTAGTCCCGCTGTCCATCATATCAATAAGTTTTTTTTCACTCTTTTTTCTGAACTTAGCATCTCCCACAGAAAGCACCTCATCAAGTATAAGTATGTCGGGTCTGACTACTGTTGCAATGGAAAACCCAAGTCTCGCTTTCATACCTGATGAATAGTTCTTAAGCGGCACATCTATGAAATTTTCAAGCTCTGTGAATTCTATTATTTCATCTTTTTTTTCGTCCATAAATTTTCTTGAATATCCAAGCACAGCACCATAAAGATATATATTTTCAAGTCCTGTGTACTGCATATCAAAGCCTGCACCAAGTTCAATCATAGGTGCTAAAACACCCTGCTTATACACGCTTCCCTCAGTAGGACGAAATACACCTGCGATAACTTTCATTAAAGTTGACTTACCGGCACCGTTTAACCCCAGCACGCCAACTCTGTCGCCCTTTTTCACTTCAAAGCTGACATTCTTTAATGCCCAGAATTCGTCGAATTTGAGTTCGTGTTTCATAAACTTTATGAAATATTCCTTTACACTGTCAACTCTTTCTTTACTGAGATTAAACCGCATGCTTATGTCGGATATTCTTAAAGCAATATCTTCATTCACAACATCATTATTAATTATAGTTTCCATTGTTTTCTTATTCTCGGACATATCCCCTCCGAATTATAACATCAAACTATTATCCATCTAAACATAAAGTATAAATTTATCCTGATTTTTCTCTAATATAAAAGCACCAAATAAAATACTAACTAAAGCAAATATAAGAGAATATCCAATCATCCAAATATCCATCTTTGTTCCGAACACGCAACTTCTGAAATTCGATATTATACAGAATAAGGGATTATATTTTAATATCCAAAATGCATGACTTTCCAGTATTTTGTCAGGATAATAAAATATTGCACAGGTATACATTACAAACATAAGAAGTACGTTCCACAGATATTCCATATCTCTGAAAAATACTCCCACCGTAGCAAGCATAAGTCCTATTCCTAAAGACAGTAAAAATAATATAAAAAGCGGAACTACAGCAAGAAGCACACGCCATGTCGGATATACGCCAAGCACGAGTGATACTCCCAAAAGTACAATTAGAGAAATTAAGAACAGTATATAATTAAAGGTAATCGCAGAAAGCGGGTATAATGCCTTCGGAACATATACCTTTTTTATCATACTTTGATTGGCTCTTATGGATTTAAGCGCAGCTGTAGATGATTGCGAAAAAAGAGAATATAAAAGCCTGCCTGCAAGAATATATACAGGAAACTCCTTACTCTTATGTCCAAACAATGTACCAAATACAAGCGTAAGCACAATCATAGTAAGAAGAGGCTCTATCAAAGACCATATAATTCCAAGATATGAACGCCTGTACTTTAATCTTATTCCCTTTCTTACAAGCTCTGTAAACAAATTACTGTATTTACGATATTCCTTAATCTTATTATTCATAATAACTCCTGAGCACATCTATAGTGTGATGCAGCCCTGTCTCAATATCAAACAATGACTCCCAGCCGGTCTTCTTAATTTTATCAGACGCAAGAGTTGCTTTCGTAGCCTTGGAATATCCGGCACTTTCAACTGCGTCCGGAAGTTCAAAGATAACTTTTCTGCCGGTATAATCAGCTATAATCTTTGCAAGATCTTTGAGCATAATATCAGAATTATCGGAAACAACATTATATGCTCCACCGCACTCTCCGTCAAACATCAGCTTAAATATTCCCGATACCGCATCTGCCATATATGCATAAGAATAAAGCTGTGTGCCTTCGCTTTTAAGAACTATATCCTCGTTGTGAATCCCCTTCAATATAAACTGGGACAATGCTTTCGTATCAGAGCTAAGCATCGTCGGACCATAGCATCTTGAAAGTCTTGGTATTATTACATCAAGACCTTTCTGACTGATATATGCCTGACAAAGTGTCTCACCCGTTCTCTTGCTCTCGGGATATCCGGCACGAAGGGTATTACAATCTATATATCCAAGATAATCCTCTGCAAATGTATCTGTGTCACCCTTATTCTCGCCATATATTTCAACAGAAGATATAAATACAAATCGTTCACAAGAAACCCTGCCTGCCCAATCAAGCAGATTATTGGTTCCTATTACATTTGCAGATACAGTTCCTATCGGATCACTCGCATAGGCTACCGGATGCGTATTGCTTGCGGCATGTATAATATATTCCACCTTATCACCACAGATTTTCTCGTCAATCGGCAAATTGATATCCTGCTTTATAAAATGAAATTTCTCACTGTCAAAATATTTGTCAAAACGTTTTTTTGCCTTTTCCTCATTTCGCCCGAAAGCATAAATATTTATGTTCTGATTGTGATTATCATTTCTGTACATAAGCACATCTATCAGAAAACTGCCTATCATACCTGTTGCACCTGATATTGCAATATTTTTTCCGGTAAATTTGTCCCATGCATATTTCAAATCCGCTATCTTTTTTATATCTTCCATATAGATACTGCTATCATATAAACTCATACTTTTACCTCGTCATAAAATTAATACTTATCCAAACACTGTGCATAACTTTAATAAGGCTATTTCAGCCACTTGTCTTTCTCAGCCGTAAGGTATCCCTTGAATATCTCAAGGTCATCCTTAGTTGTAAGCTTTATATTCTTATCAGAACCTTTGGCAAAATAAAGTGTCTCACCAAGTTCAACCATCATGGTATTGGTATAGGATGAACCATATATACCTATTTCTTCCCTAAATGCTTTCTCATACGCCCATACAAGCTTATCAAATTTGTATGCCTGAGGAGTAGACACTCTTCTTAAGGTCTCTCTCGGAATATACTTCGTAGTAGTATACTCATCATCAATTACAAATATCTGCTCATTATAAGGAAGTGAGGTTACTCCGTTGCCATGTTCATTACATTTTTCTATAACGTCAGTCAGTACCTCATCATCAACAAGCGGTCTGATACCATCATGTATTATTATATTATCGTTTCCACCACATACTTCCTTAAGGTTATCCACTCCGTTTCTGATTGATTCCTGTGCTGAATTACCTCCGGATACAACCCATTTAACCTTATCAATATTAAACTGCTTGGCATAAGCCCACAGTACGTTGTGCCATCCTTCTATACACACAACCTCTATCGCATCAATCAAAGGATGTCTTTGAAAGCTCTCCAATGTGTATATCAGTATAGGCTTATCATATACATTGATAAACTGCTTAGGGATATCCTGTCCCATTCTCTGTCCTGAACCACCCGCTATAATTACTGCTACATTCATTTCTTTTTTCCTTTCTGTGTTTTAATTTCATACTTCTTAGAATAACTTTTTATTTTATAATCCGAAGGAAGCGCTGTCATCTTGTTATCATCTACACCCTCAGAGGTTTCCTTGCGAAAAACTATCTTAAATGTAAGTATCATAAGCTTTATATCCAGCCAATATGAATACTGCTGTATGTAGGTAAGGTCCATTTTAAGCTTGTCAATAGGAGTAGTATTGTATCTGCCGTACACCTGCGCATATCCGGTAAGTCCGGCTTTTACCTTAAGTCTGTAATCAAATTGTGGTATGCTTTTCTCATACTTCTGAAATATCTCCGGCCGCTCAGGTCTTGGACCTACCAATGACATATCTCCTTTAAGTACATTAAAAAGCTGCGGCAATTCATCAAAATGAAGATTTCTAAGTACCTTACCAACAGGAGTAATACGCGAATCGGTCTTACTTGCAAGCCTTGCATCACTTCCGTTGTCGCTTTCATCACTCACCATACTTCTGAACTTATATATCATAAATGTTTTTCCGTCTCTGGTCAATCTTATCTGCTTATAGAATACAGGGCCACCGTCATAGAACTTAACAATCAATGCTATAATCAACATGAGTGGCGACAATATTATAATCGCTGCAATTGACACAACTATATCAGTAAATCTTTTCAATATTCTGTCCTCTATATTCAGTCCATAGTTTCTGGACAAATATATAGGAGTATCAACCAGATATAGCTCATCAGAATATTTCATTATAATATCAGTAATCTTCGGAACTATATAGGTTCTTATTGAATGCTCATAACAGTATTTTAATATCTCATTGCGTTCTTCTGTCGGAAGCTCATATAAGAATACGCCTTCAAAATCAAGCACGTCATTACATATTCTCTCGAAGCCCTTCTTATAATTAAGTATCTCAAAGACCTCATATCTGTCATGCCTTACATCAAGCTTTTTTAAAAATGCTTCCGGAGGATAATTGCCGTATATCAGGACAACCCGTCTCGGAGGATAGATATGTATATATATCAGTCTGATTATTATAACCCAGCATATGACAAATACCGTCTGAATCAAAGCCATAATGGCAATGTATCTGACAGGCACATATTCATTGCTCACCATAGATATGAATATATGTCCCACAATAGCTGATAGTATGATTGCAATAATATGTGAGAAGCACAAATCCAAACTTCTCATGTAGCTGTTCTTATATCCGTTTAAGCTCTTAGTTATCATAAACACGAAAAGAACATACATACCGATTATAACAAAATCTCTGCTTTGATAGGAAGACTCTCTGTAATATTTGAACCATACATATCCAAATGAAAAGCCTTCACAAAGCCAAATAATAAAATTTGCAAATATACTGAGTGCCCTTTTTCGTTGCTCGAAAAAATACATATTAAACCTCTATCACTCCATCAAATACTACTTTAGCCGGACCTGTCATGTAAACTACATTTTCTTCCCTGTCCCATCTGATATCAAGTTCTCCGCCTAAAAGTCTGACGGTTACCTCATCATCTGTAAGCCCATTGAGCACTGCTGCTACAACACTCGCACAGGTTCCTGTCCCGCAGGCGAGAGTTTCTCCTGAACCCCTCTCCCATACTCGCATCTTCGCATATTTTCTGTTGACTATCTGAACAAATTCAGCATTTACCTTACGCGGAAAGAATTCATGTTTTTCAAACAAAGGCCCTACCTCTTCAAGCGGAAAATTATCAGTATCTTCTACAAATACCACACTATGCGGATTACCCATAGATACACAGGTTGTCTTATATATTTTTCCGTCAACTTTTATCTGATGATCTTTAACAATATCAACTCCATCTGTAATCATATCTGTGTTTACAGGTATCTTTTCAGGTTCAAGTATAGGTGCCCCCATATTTACAGTTACCTTACTTACCTTGCCATCTTCTATATACAGTTTTAAAAACTTTATACCTGCCAAAGTCTCAACAGTTATATCCTTCTTATCTGTCAGTCCGTAATCATATACATATTTACCCACACATCTTATACCATTTCCGCACATTTCAGACTGCGAACCGTCAGCATTGTACATTTCCATTGTAAAATCCGCAATATCAGATGGTTTAATAAGTATAAGTCCGTCCGAACCAATGCCAAAATGTCTGTCACTTATCCTAATCGAAAGCTCTGACGGATTTTTAACATCTTCTTCAAAGCAGTTTACATATACATAATCATTTCCCAAGCCTTCCATCTTCGTAAATTTCATTGTATCACCTCATATATTAATAATTATATTTCAACCACAAATGATATGATATTGTCATCCTTATAGCTTGCGCTTATGTGACCTTTGTGCGCCTCGGCTACTGCCTGTGCAACAGATAGTCCTATACCGAAGCCGCCGCTTTTTTGTGTTCTTGCACTGTCACCTCTGTAGAATCTGTCGAACATCTTCTCAGGTGGTATGTCCGGCAGGTTAGAGCATTTATTAGCTATGGAAAGCTTCATCTTTTTATCGGTCTTTTTTAGCTTGATATTAATTACACTGTCCTCATCAGCATATTTGACCGCATTGTCAATCATTATATTGACAAGCTGTGTAATACTTTCCTTATCCGCTTTGCACACTACATCTTCTGTAATCTCTTTCTCTATCTTGATATTCTTCTTATTTGCCGGTTCCTTAAATGAGCTTGCAAGTTCATTAACTATCTTACTTATATTAAGTTCCTCGAATTTAAGATTAGCAGTACCCTCATCCATCTTCGCAAGTGATAACATCCTTTGCATCAGCTCACTGAGTCTGCTCGTCTGCTTTCTGATATTTTTACTCCATTTATTCTCACCATTGTGCAGTTCCATAGCATCAGTATTCGCAAGTATTATGGCAAGAGGTGTTTTTATCTCATGTCCTGCATCTGTAATAAACTGCTTCTGTCTTTCTATATTTTCCGCAATAGGGCGTATTGCCTTTTTTGACAAAGCAATTATAAGAAGAAGCATAAGTACCCATCCGAGTATCCCTATTCCCAAAGATGCGATTGCTACAGCAAGTATAGATTGTCTGTGTGTATGTACATCAAGAAAAACTATCGTTCTGCCATTACCGTCAGGCGAATCCGTAACCAAATATCTGTAGCTGTCTGTCCTGCCCCTTTTTTTGCCCGAATCAATTACATCTTTGGCATATGAAGAAGCAGCTTCTTCATCCACTGAAGATATATGTTTTATATCCGTAAATATTACATTATCATTTTCATCTAATCTCACGAGAAAGTAAACTGCTGCCAGCTTATCGTTTTCATTTAATATCGGGTTGAACAGCTTGAATCTGTCATTATCCATCCTGTTGTCACTCATAGGAAAATCATTCTCATCCGAAAAATCATTCTCAGGTATTTCTCCGTCCTGAAATTCAGGCGGAATATCACCAAAATCAGAACGCCCTCTGTCACTTCCCGCCAGCATCTCCATCATAGAATTATTCTGATTATTAATTCTTATGATATTTACAACATTTACTGTACCCAATAAGACTATAACCAATACAGATATTGCAATCATCGCAGTCACTATGAACTTTTTCTGCAATGTTTTTATCATTTATTTTTTCTCCAATCTATAGCCAATATTACGCTTTGCCTGTATCTCGATATTGGCGCCGAGTTTCTCAAGTTTTTTCCTTAAGTAAGATATATTAACCCAAACTGTTCCTACCTCTGCATCGCTTTCATATCCCCAGACTTTTTCAAGCAGTGTATCGGCAGATACATACATCTCCTGATTGAGCATAAATACCTCCATAACCTGAAATTCTAACTTTGGAAGTACCATTGACTCGTTTCCTACCTTAAGTTCAAAAGTCTGCTGGTTAAGAGATACATTACCACAGGTAAGCTCATTAGTCATTACCTTCTCACGCCGTCTAAGCATCGCTCTGACTCTTGCAAGAAGCTCATCCATAGCAAAAGGCTTAGCCAGATAATCGTCAGCTCCGAGGTCAAGTCCTGCAACTCTGTCCTCTACTTCAGACTTTGCAGTAAGAAGCAGTATAGGTATTTGACAGCCTTCACTTCTAAGCTCTCTTAATACCTGCAATCCATCCTTCTTCGGCATCATTATATCCATAATAATTCCATCATAATTTCCAAGCCTTGCATAATCCAATGCTTCTTCTCCATCATATACTGCATCTACAATATACTTGTGAAAGGTAAGAATATCCACAAGCGCATCTGACATATCAATCTCATCTTCAGCCAAAAGTAACTTCATATATTTTCCCATCCTTATATTTTCAATATAAATAATATACCACAAATACGTTAGTCAGGCAAACGCTATGCATTTATTTGTCCAATTCGCCCCGGGGGACGGGGGAAAGGGGCAACTTTATCAAACGAATACTTTGTTGTAAGAAAAAAAGCCTCATGCTTACACATAAGGCTTTCTTTGGGGATTGTTTTCATCGTTTACCACACTTGGGGTTACGCGCAGTTACTCAGAATTATTTCCTGAATTTCACAAACTTCACGACCTGTTGCCAAAGCAAGTTCCGAATAAAGGGCTTCCTCAGCTATCTTAAGATATCTTTCATCAGTTGCAGTTATCTTCTTTCCCAATTCCTCGCGTTCCTTCTTTCTGATAAGAAGAGTTTTAAGGACCTGTATCCATTGTCTTAAATCGCTGCTCTTAATCGCCAGCTTATAACTGGCATCCCTCATTCTGTCATTGCTTATCTCCAAAGGCTCAATGTCCTTTGTCTGACTGATTATCTCCTTAGCTTCATCAGCTGAGATAACTCGTCTAATCGAAATGTTGTCATCATCTGCCGGGCAGAATAGTCTACTTCCTTTAGTCTTCTCAGGCATAAGTACGTAATACAATCTGTCAGTATCAATTCCTGAAATATCCGGATGAGTAATATCTAATACGCGGCAAATC
>JAFTFE010000129.1 GCA_017449765.1 Lachnospiraceae bacterium
CTTCCATTTCAGTTGACAGGAAAGAACTTCTTTGTGAGTAGGCTGATTAGCATCACGAAACTCAACCGCCGAATTGGTAATCAAAGCCACCAAATCAACAGCCTCCCAAGCAGCAGCGCCATGAACCAACCTATTTATGTTCAACCATAGACGCCAGCACCCCATAATAAAAAGAGCAAGCAGATCGCCACTCACAGAGGAGAAAATACCAAGAACAATCTCAGTAAAATCAGTACCAGAGAAACGTTGCTGCACCCTGTCACCAAGGAGAACACACTAAACATCAGCAGCCCTGTCACAAGACCAGAAAACATGGGAAATGGACTCATTAGCATTGCGGCAAACAGGACAGCAATCAAGCACAGCCAAGGAACGTAATATCGGTATCGGCATTAATGTCGGGCTTCTAAATTTACGGATATTTCGGGGATATTATCGATATCGGTGGATATTCTGTCAAAAATTAAAAAAATGATGGATATTTACATCTAAAGTTAGATTTTTTTTGTGAAATTTTAGGACAAGCTTAAACAAGTAATTATACATCAAATGAATCATATTTCAATAATAAATTAGCATAGTTATGAGTTTAATATAAATTATAACATAAATAGAGTCTGTATATAATTTTTAAAATTGAGTATTTAATAGAATAATATTTTGTTTCACTTTTACAATATTATATACAATATAAAGAGATTAAATATTTAATAAACAAAATTATCATTAAAAAATATATATAGTAATAGTTCCACACTTCCAAAATTCTATCATAAATCATAATTCATACATAATAATACATTGCGTGTCTGAAATTTAAAACCAAAATGAATTCCTTGCTGGTTCAAATACATAAGATACATTTCTATCTTGATTCGAACAATAAATTTCCCAAGAAAACGTGCTTGCATAGTTTTCAATGTAGTTATTAATATGCCACACGTATGCTGCTTGATCTCTTCCAACTGATCCATGAATTGGGTAGTTTGGATTTACCCAACTTGGTGGATATTGTTGATCTGCATACATAGGTATTGCATATGGCATTTGTGGAGAAGGATAATCAAATATATTGCAGCCACCATAACTACCATAATATGGTACATGAGAACCTGACATTGTCTGCGAATCACCCAAAGAACTATGTTCTGTGTCTATACTCATTGAGGAGAGAGTCATATTCAAAGAATCTTCATCATTTTGACTTGTTCCTCCATGCTATCTACCATGAGTTTGATCAAAATTACCTGCATGAGCATCCCAACCCGCCGCACTAGCATTCCAACCTGTTGCACCAACATCCCAACCTCCAGCACGAACATCCCAACTTGTTGCACCAGCATTCCAACCTCCTGCACCAAAATCCTAACCTCTTGCCTCATCCCCACCATCCCCATCATCTCCATCATCTTTTCCTCCACTATTTACATCAGAGGTATGTTGGTCATCGGAAGAGCTGGTAACAATAACTCCACGATCTACACCAACTTCTTCTCTAATCACTTGTTCAACATTTATTCCCATTTCTCGAGCATGCGAAGCAATATGTGAATCAGGATTTCCCTCGTCATCATCCAAGGAGGCAGGTCTAACCCAGTTAAAAATAGGATTCTCATTATCGTCTCCTGCTTCAGCAGCTACTTGAAGTAGATCCATAAAATCAGTTTCATTTACTTTATCTTTTTCAGCTGCCATATCCCTAAGTTTCAATTTCATATTATAATAACAATAAACAAGTTGTTCAAGCTTAAAATAGGCAAGACGGTTCCTTTGTTTTGTGTGGATTAAAGCAAATGTGGACCAATTTCTTTCACATGCAGAAGATGATGATGTTTGTGATAGTATGCGAACTGCTATTGCACTCAATGATGGAGCACAGTTTCCATACATTACCCACCAATCAGCTGTAATAAAAATTATTAAGTATTATAAGTATGAATATTATTTCAATGATATTATTATTTATTATTAATATGTAAATTTTTGTAATAAAAGTTATATACCTGGTTGCATTTTGCTTCTAGCTGCAATGACTGCTCGTTCACCAAAACTTTTCCTTCCATCCTTAAAGTATGTGAGCTACATTCATGAGATCAATATGTATATAATATATATTAATATGAGTATATGACACAATACTCACATGCAAAGAATTAATAATACTGGAATTATAAAATTGGTTGTAAATTGTAACTTTTTACCTTATTTCCAAAATTAGCAATTCCTGCAGCTTCAGTGTCTAATTGCGCATAGACATTATGTACAGCTTTCAGAAGATCCGAATTATCCCCAATATTGTCTCTATATTGGTACTTTGGGTTCAAATAATAAGCTAGAATAATAATAATAATAAAGAATAATTTTAGTATAAATACTATACTAAATTTTAATTATGAATGACAAACAATCCAAAATAAAATTTACCTGCAGCATGTAGTGGGTGATTGAGCATTTTATCCCATCGGTCTTGTATAATGTTTAGAACCCATTTACTCCCTCTTTGTTGTTTTACTGTATCTTTCATCACACGCATTAACTCATACACGATAGGCATAGTGGGTACAACTTCTGTATCAACCAATCTCAGAACTTGGTACAGTGGCTCA
This sequence comes from Lachnospiraceae bacterium, assembly GCA_017449765.1. Lineage (GTDB taxonomy): Bacteria > Bacillota > Clostridia > Lachnospirales > Lachnospiraceae > Coprococcus_C. The sequence continues at coordinate 2,607 of JAFTFE010000129.1, forward strand.
TATATTTTAACTACATAAACCACATTATCCCAAAACTCTACATCTAAAATACGCCGTTCTATTCTTTTTCCATTTACTATTCGACTCAATCGATTTGCAGCCCATGCATCACTGGTAAATAATTGTTTCAAATTTGTCTTTTTTTTCAAAAGACTATCATTATGATTCTCTACCATACTATTTTTCAAAATTCTATCATTATGATTCTCTACCATACGGGCCATACCAAATAATTGTGTTCTTATTTATTTTTTATTTTATTTTTTGATAAAAATATTTGAGTTTCTTTAGATTCTCTACTCAAAACTCAAAAGAAACAATTTGATTATTTTTACACGTTTTACACAAATAATTTTGAGATTCTTTTATTTGGAATGTCGGCACAAAGTTACAAAAAAATCAATTCTATATATTTATAAATTGATTGGTACATATTTAATACTATTTGGAATTAGTTTTACACATTTGAGTCACAAACAATTTTTTTTTTCATATTGCTTTCACAAAATTTTACATATTTTACATGTCCACTCTTTGGTTATTTATTCAATTTTACTTCAAGTCCTCAATAATTTTACTATTGACTATTATGTTGGAAATTTTTATAAATTTGTTAATGCTTCTTCTAAAATAATTTTCAAGCTAAATTATTTTAACAATAATTTAATTGTTTAGGATTAAAAAAATTATTTTAATAATATGCAAAATATCCCTGGACTTTCGGGGTAAAATTCATGAAATTTCGGGAATTTCGGGATATTTCGGGAATATCGGGAGATTTTAACGGATATTTCGAAATCGGTCGGATATTCTGCAGGATATTGGATATTTGCCTGTTTCGATATCGGTCCCTCCAAAATACGGATATATCGGTGGATATTTCGGTATATCTATCGATTTTAAGTACCCTGCCTAAAACTTCTCAGGATTCCCTTATAAAATGCTAGATTTATAACAAACCAGGGCACGATGCTCTAACTTGCCGTCATCGAGCAAATTATTCTTATTAACCGGATGATGTGGCAACAGCCTTTTCAGCAATGAATCTGCAATCATCTTATGATCCAACTTGGTTTCCTAATACATGAGCTACTCATCACATGACCGCGGATGATTCAGCCTTTATAAATCATCAAGATTATCATGGACCGGATCAAGTTACAGTGGCAAATGGTAAAACTCTACCAATCTCAAGTACTGGTAATATATCATTATCAATTTC
>JAFTFE010000130.1 GCA_017449765.1 Lachnospiraceae bacterium
AGAACTGGCATTTCTTGCTCCGTGGAGTGATCTAGTTCAGAAACAATGCAAGTAAAAGTGGTACCATTTTATACCTAATGTCTATATTATATTCAATTATCAAGGTTCAAACTATACGCTATTTTATTGAGCGCTTACAATTTACCGGCTCATCGGATTCTTTTATGTTCTTAATGTTGTTTTTTAGTGTTTTAGCAGGATTACTTAAAAACATAAAAATGTATATAAAAATAACGAAAAGTATTGCGAGAATATTTTTTGTGAGATTTGAATGTTTGTCCATATGTACCTCCTAAAAGTTTGCGTATTCAAAGGGATTATTCATTCCCGATACTACGAATGATACTGATAATATCAAAAGTAAAAAGATAATAATAACAGTCAATGTATCAGTTATTGAATATAAACTGCTCCTTTTGCTTTTATATATCTTATTTTTCAATAAATCCCCAATAGGTATACTAAAGATAATCGCAAAAATAATGAAAATAAAATTATCTTTAATTAGAAATAGAGTTCGTGTATTAGATACAGTATTATTCGTAAACAAAATCATTTTCTTAATATAACTCATCGCATACTTAAGAGTAGGTGCTCTAAATATAACCCATTGAAAGTTTATAAATAATAATGTTAATAAACGATATAAAGCTCGACAAATAGAACTCTTAAATCGAGTTGGTAAATTAAATAATTTTTCAACACTTATTATTATAAAATATAATATTCCCCATATAATAAATGTCCAATTAGCTCCATGCCACAAGCCGGTTAAAAACCATACCGTAAATAAATTAAATATTAGTCTTCCTTTATTCTTTGCACGACTTCCACCCATAGGAATATAAATATAATCCCGATACCATGCTCCAAGTGTAATATGCCATCTTCTCCAAAATTCAGATACTGATTTAGTTGTATATGGATAATTAAAGTTCTCCGGACATCTTAATCCAAACATCTGTGATATGCCGATTGCCATATCAGAATATCCGGAAAAATCATAATATAATTGTAGTGACCAACAGATAGAACCAAGCCATAGATAACTTGTTGATACATTTGATAGGTTAGACGAAAAAACTTCTGATGTAATATGTTCAAGAATATTTGCGAGTAAAACTTTTTTGCTGAATCCGATTATGAATCTATATACACCATCAGAAAAGGAATTAAAGTATTCTTTTCCGGATGCATTATTATTAGTAAAACTAAAGCCCATATCTTCATATCTTGAAAGAGGACCTGACTGAATTTGTCCAAAGAAGCTTAAGTATAAGGCCGTCTTTATAATAGAATAATCAGATTTCCCATTATACACATCAACGAGATATGAGATTGATTTAAATGTGAAAAAAGATAATCCAAGCGGCAATGCCAAATCATGTAATTTATAGTTGGATTTCAAAACGGTATTCACATTTGTTATAAAAAAATCGTAGTATTTATAATAACCTAAGATACCAATATTATATAATATGCCTAATATTAATAAAAGTTTTTTTGCAGTTTTTTGCTGCTTAGAGATAAACATACTAAGCAGAATATTTACAAATAAAGATATTGCAAGTAATATAAAGTATTTTCCTGAGCCGATAGAATAAAAGATTAAACTTATTACAAGTAATATAAATATTCTTATTTTTTTAGGACATATGTAATATAAAAATAATGCTATTGGCAAAAATAAAAACAAAAATGGTATTTCTGTGAAGTTCATAGCGATAGTTGTATCCTCCTCGTAAACACATGTATTTTAGTTTGAGAAATTTATTATTTTAAAACCATATTCTAATTCTTCTATAATTTGATATGATTCTACATCATATTCATTACTTAAATATTTATAAAGAAGTTCGATATTAGTCTCTGAATTACTAATAAAATATACATTGTCGCATATAAAATCTTCAGAAAATAATGTATTTAATCCGTTTAATTTTAGCTGTTCATTATAAGGATATGTATATAATCGAGCACCTCCCCAACAGAAAAGATTAGACAGGCTACCTATTTTTAATTCGGGAAATGGATCGTATGTTCCAAGGATGGTCCAATCATATACATATATATTTGATTTATTATTGGAAACATAGTCGTATATTATATGCTCTTTTTCTTTTTCTGTAATATAATATTTTTCAGTGGTATAATCTGTAAGATAGTTATATATATTTATAGAATAAGCATAATATGAAACTACAATAATCAAAATGCTAATTATATTTATTATAAATTTATTGTGCTGTAAAGTATAATTGCTATTTTTTTTGACTAAATGCATGTTGTATTCAGAGAAAATTTCCATATAATTAAATAATAAAAAAGTAACACAAGGAATAGCAATAGGTACAAATGCACGAAGAGGGAACCTGTTTCTATATGCGAGATGGAAACATAAAGCACCACTAATAAAGAAACAACAAAGAGAAAAAAAGATTTTGATTATTTGTTGTTTTTCTTTTGTTAAAAAAAATATACTAGATAATGTGATACAACACATTAAAATAAACATTCCCAGAGCGGCTTTATTATTCAGAATAAGTTGTTTGCCTGTATGTAACGCATCTTGAAAAGTTCTATTATCACTTGTTGAGCCAATCATATTATATTGGTCTACAATCTTTGACAATTCATTGATGCTGAATTTTTTATCCATAAAATACATTTTCTGTGTTAACTTAAAGAAGTCTTCACTCCAATTAATACTATTATAAAGGGCGATATTATCGTTATATGATGGTGTTGGATAGTCCCAGTAACTAACTCTATATGCATTCCATTCGGAATATTCTTTTCCACTATATTTATTTCTTTCTGACTTTAAAATATATGTTGAAGCAAATACAAATAATAGACATGAAAAAATCAATATACATGCAAATAATAAAAATTTTTTATCAATAGTTTTAGGTTTTATAGCACGGTATATAGCCCCTAATGAAATAAAACAGATTAGTACATATCCAACATCTATTGACCAACATATACATATAAAGAACATAAATAAAACTGATAATAAATGTATTATATAATGCTGTTTTTTTGTGAAATTTGCTGTAAGAACTATACTTAAAGCAGCAGTTCCAGCTATAACTGATACATAATAAAAATGCATCCTGACAAAAGTCCAGCATAGAATTACATCAAATAAAAAACAAATTATTAGACCGTAAATAAAAATATGTTTACATTCAATATTTTTAATCTTTCGAAATATAGAATAATTTATAATAGACACACTGATAGTTAGTATTATTAATTGTAAATATACATAGCAATACTCATTAGGAAATATTTTATATAATAAAGCTATGAATTTTGTTAATATAGGACTTAAAAATGGAACCCATTCCATTGGTCTGTCATTAAAATAACCTGCAATAACTTGCATTAGATATGAATCGTCTGTAGTTGTATAAGTCATATATGTGACAGATGTCATAATGATTGGAATAAATAAAGCTAATAATATAGCAAATAATATATATATCCATTCTTTTCGATTTTTTATTATTTCTGGACTATTTTCCATTCACTCATTCTCCTTGTCATATTGTGAAAATTATAAATTACTAATAAGCACACGAATTTTGCCATTTTTATCAATAGGAATTTCATCTATCCATTCAAAATGGTATGTCATTTCTGCCCCTTGGAGATATAAATTGAGTTTTTCAGTAAAGTCTTTTTCAACTATATTTTTGTCTACTTTGTTTGATTTTCGCATAACTAATAATAATCTTAAATTATCATAGTCTTCTTGAATAACACGATACTGTTCAATAAAGCTACACTTAGGTAAAAAGGCAAATAGGCTGTGGAACGAAAATTGCTTTCCGTCTTTCGTCAAAATATAATCATCATTACGCCCTTTTACCTTTGTAATATATCGTGTACCAGATTTATCAACAATACTTTCTACATAATCCCCTTGTTTATAATTTATCATAGGAAACTGATGTAGGAATAAATTGGTAATGAACAACTCTCCGTTATCAGCAGTTTCTCCATCTGTGCTTTTTATTGAATATATATAATGTGATTGATTTAAATGAAATTTATGCCTGTTACCACACATTGTATTAGCAATAATACCTGCTTCAATTGATGCATAACAATCAATAAGTGCATCAGAGCCAAAAAATTTTTCTATCAATGCAGCAGAGCTGTCATCCATAGGCTCAGCTGTATTTGATATAAATTTAACTGGATAGATGTCCAAATTGTTATCAGAAGCATATTGTAATACTGAATGCATAATAGATTTACCGGCTGTGATCTCTGTTGGTTTTGATTCATTAATTGCATTTATTATCGTTTGTGGTGAATCCATAGTAGAAACATAATATTTCTTAAGAAGTCCAAATCGTTGTAATAACGATTTGGCGCGCCTTGTTCCTTTATGTACAGGACTTGACATATCCATTGATGAATCACGAAATAGTCGATATCCATTTTTATTAAGAAGATAAAGTCGTTGGGCAACTACTGTTGCATATTCGACAGGTGTTAGACAAGTATGAAGGGGAATACCTGTCGATCCACTCGTATGGTCTTTATGAGAATATCGGTATTTTTTCTTGTTTTCAGAATCTTCTAAAGCTGCATTAATCATATCTCTGTATTCTGATTTAGTAAGTACAGGTAGTAATTTCAAATCTTCTTCATTAGATATCATATCAGGATTTAAACCTGCTTCCTTAAACTTTTTTTGATATAATTCATGTTTTAACGCAGATCGAATCAGTTTTTTTATTTTTCGATTTCTTACAGTATTCATATGTTTTTTAGAATATTTTGACTCTAATTTTAATTCCCAGAATTTTAAATATACTATGAAATTAAATAGTTTTGAGTGAATAAATTGTTTTGACATTATATTATATCCTTTCACTTATTTAAAGTTTTTCTTCTCACGAACGACAAATTGAGGTACATGAGAAGATGTATATGATCTTGCGATATATTCGCCGAGAATTCCTATAAATAATAAAATTATGCCCGATGCATAATATATGCTTGCAACTATAACCCATAAAGATAAGCTTAATCCTTTAATTAAATTTGTGATAATACATATAGACGCTATAAAACCAAGCAACATATTAAGTAATGAAAAGAAATAAGCAAATCTTATTGGTATAACAGAATAACCAATGCTTCCATCCATAAGAAGCTTAAATGATCTTTTAAAATTATAGCCTGTTGAACCGTTTTCTCTATATCTTTCCTCCATATCAACCATTGCAATTTTATGAGTTATTTTTAATGTTATAGCATCCATTTTGATTCTTGGATTATGATATTTTATTATCTCATCACATACAAAACGTTTCCTGGCTATAAAATTAGAAAAAACTATATTTTTAGGTTTGTTGAATAAAATATTTACAATCAAATCATTTACTTTGCTTCCAAAATTTTTGAATCTTGACTGTTTTTTCTTTGGGTAATGCGCTATAGCTATATCATATCCTGATGATAGAGGCTTAAGTAAATCCCATAGTCGATCTACAGGACACTGACCATCGTCGTCAAGATTGATTAATATATCACCATCAGCATATGTATATCCGGCTATCTGAGCAATATGTTTTCCTCCATTATTAGCTAAGTCTATAGCTTTAATATGTTTATCAGATTCACATATCTGTGTAAGAACTTCCCATATATTATCCGGAGAACAATCATTTACGGCTATTATTTCATAATCTATCTCCGGCTTTTCTGTCATTTTTTCTGTAAGCTCATCTATAACATTTTTAATTGTATGTTCACTTCTGTAACATGGTATAATAAAACTTAATTTCATGATTTCTCCCAAATAAATATATCTGAAGGTTCTGAAAAGACTGCCCCGAGAGCAGAGTATAGGTTCATAACAGCTACATTGACAGTAGATATCCAGCCTATGAGTTGCTTGCCGCCTTTTTCAGAATATGTCTTTATAAGATAGCTGTATAAAGATAATGCAGCACCTGTCATTCTGTATTTTTCATCAACGGCAGCAAGCTTTATTTCATATATATCTTTCTCAATTTCCTTTATACCTGCGAATCCGACCGGTATATCTTTAAAAAAGACAATATAATACTCTTCGATATCATTCATTACAGATGCAATTATTTTGTCTGCAATTGCATTATTGTAATCTTTGCCAACATGAAAACGTCTATCAACAGGAAAGCTGTTTTTGGAAATATCAAATATTTCCTGCTCAAATGCATCTGATTTAATTACTTTTTGACGTATTTTTTTATCTATTTCAGGTGAAATCTTCTTTAAGTTGATACTTACTTTAAGCATTCTGTCGGCATGGAAAAAACCTTGTTTTTCAAGCATTGTTTGAAAATTATATTTAGCCGGTGTTTTTACCCTGATATTGGTACAGTCATCTGGAGAAATATGGATTTCTTCGTCTGTTTCAATATTTCGCAAAAAAACATTGTCAAACTTTTCATCTATTATTTTTAACATAACTGCTTCTCCAACTCTGAATATAATATTTTACCTGAGGAATTACGTGGTATACTATCAATCTTATATACTTTAACTCCAAATCTTGGTATATTTGTATTGTTTAATATGTATTTTTCAGCTTCTGTTTTATCCTCATCAGATAAGACGCATATTTTTAAATTATCATCTGTTCCACATGCCACACTATATATTCCATTATCATGTAGTAATAGCTCAACTTCATCTAAATTAATTCTATTTCCATATATTTTTAGAAAGCGCTTAAGTCTGCCTACTACATAATAAAAGCCATCTTTATCGAACTTGGCTAAATCTCCGGTGTGAAGCACATCACCATTTTCATAACCCTTCTTTAAATCTTCTCTGCATATCGCATAACCCATAGTTACATTTTTTCCACGATATATTAACTCACCGGGTGTGTCTGGTTCGCTTATTTTTTTACCTTCTGTATCCTCTAACCAGAATTCACCATCCGGAATGACGATGCCAATACTTCCGGCTTTTTCTATGGCAAATGAGGCAGGGAGATAAGACATACGGGCTGTGGCTTCAGTTTGTCCATACATAATAACGAAGTCAATGCCTTTATTGCTGCAACCCTCGGCAAATTCTTTGTGCATATCAATTCCAAGTTTTCCTCCGGCCTGTGTGATATACCTAATACTTGAAATATCTTTATCGAAGAAATGTATTCTCTTAAGCATCTCATATGTATATGGAACACCGCCAAAAGTTGTTATATGGTATTTACTTACAATATTCCAAAAATCAGCTTGAAGTGGGTTTGCGTCTGTAATAAATAATCCTGCACCTTGCGAAATATGTGTATTTATGATAGATAAACCATATGTATAATGCATAGGAAGAGTAGTGATTGCACAATCCTTTTCATTAATGTTAAGATATTTAACAATTGATGATGTATTGCTGTCTATATTCTGATAGGATTGTCTTACTAATTTAGGACTTCCTGTACTTCCTGATGTTGTCAAAAGTAAAGCAAGCTCATCATGTATTTCTTCCTGTATTCCTTTGGTATTGATATATAGTTTATATGTTCCGATTGAATATACAGGATTCATATCAGGATAATCTTTTATACTCCATATATAATATGGAGTATATGTTTCTAATAAATTATCCAATAAATTTTCTTCTATTTGCTCATTTATTAAAACTGTAGGAATTTTATTACGCAAAAGAGACAAATATATTGTTATGGATTCAGTAGTATTGGAACACATCAAAAAAGCCAGATTTCTATCATTGTATAATGAAGATAAATCATTCACATTTTTTTCTAATTGCTCATATGTGATTTTTTTTGATGATGTTATTAATGCTGCATTATCACCATATTTATCTAAGTCATTCCAAAAATACATTTCAATTACTCCTTGAGATTATTCGAAATTAATATTATATTTTTTGAGTATTTCTTTTCCTGCATCATAAGATTGAAATTCCATAAGGTCTTCGTCGGCAAGTGTGATATCGAATTCTTCTTCTATAGCCGCAAGTAAATTCATATGCCCGATTGAATCCCAGCTATCAACTTGTCCGCTGATAAAGTCACTATTAAGGCTTTCCTCATCAACACCAAAAGTTTCAATAAAAATTTCATTGTACTTTTCTAAATTATTCATTTTAAATCCTCCGTTTTATTTTTCTATTAATTCTATCATTCCTGCTGCTTTGTTATATAAAAAACAGACGTTTTTATGATATAACACCTCTGTTGTAGGTGCTTTTTCATTTATTAATATAAAATGTTTCTTTCTAAGCTCAGCTATTGACTCATCTATATCATCAACCTCATAACAAATATGATAAGGTATTGAATCGCTGTATCCTCCGGCACCTCCTTTTATAATAAAGTCAACAGGAGATGGTTTGGTACTGTCTAATAGTTCTATAAGTTCAATAAGTAAATCATCTGTACCATTATCCATAAACAGTATTTTTATATTTCGTTCATAGTCATATTGAATATCCTGATTACCTGCTTTAGGGGAAACTCTGAACCCGAGCTCCTCATATTTTTTTTTGCTTTTTTCAATATTTTTCACAAAATAGCCTATATGGTGTATCTTCATTATTGTTTCCTCCTTGATGAAAACATTTGAAAACTGGTGCTTTTTAATCTTTTTAACGGTTCTCTTTTAGGCGGCACATAGACATCGTATTCATTGGTGTCTTTCGAGATGAATAATCCGCCTCCTATAAAAGTATAATCTGCTACTTTTATTTTATTGTTAATAGCTGAATTCACTCCACAGAAACAATAATTTCCTATGGCTGAATATCCTGTAGTAGAAAATCCGGGTGCAATATAGTTTGCATTTCCTACTGTTACATCATGATTGATATAAGCTTTTGGACAGATGACATTACATGAACCTATACAGCCTCTATTTGCTATAATTGCATATTGAAGTATTATATTTCCATCTCCCATACATGATGTTTTAGATATTGATGCAGTTGAATGTATAATATTTTCCAGCTCATATCCCATATCTTTTAACTGCTTATATTTCTCATATCGTTGCGTGTACATTTTTGAACCGATAAATCCTATTACAAAACTGTAATTATCTTTGCCAAATATTTTTTCAATATTTTCAAATTCATATACAGGTTTATCATTATATGTATCAATAGTTTTAAACTTTGAATCAATAACATATGCTGCGATGTTTCTTTGCATATTATTTTCGATAGTATCAGATATAAGATCTGCAAAGTCTCCGGTGCCGATCATAACTATATCTTTCATTAGTTTTCCTCCTTAAGCAAATCTATTATTGTATCGCAAATATACTTCATATCTTCGATGTCATATCTTTGATCTATTGGCAGACATAGACAATTGGCCGATAAATTGTATTCAATTAAACCTGCGAATTCAGATGAAATTAATTCTTTCCATAAAGTTGGAATATAAATTTTTTGTTTTATAAGTTTCATCCGAATATCCTTTTTCAAAAGAAGAGGATAACAATATGCATAAATAGGAGAACTTAAATCAATTTTAAGTTCCTGATATTTTTTCATATATTCATGTATAAAGTTGAAATTGCGATTCCTTTTTTCTTTTATATTGTTATAGTTAGTGTTTTTTAAAATGGCAGTAGTAAGAACTGACATTAATTTAAATTCTTTGTTTAGTTTGCTGTCATTTGTAGCTTGTTCATGATATACAGAGTTTGTTCCGTATTCGATTGACTTACAGATATGTCCCAAACTATCGCTTGAATATGATTGCTCAAAGTCAAATTTTTTCTGATGTATTCCAATAAGGTATGCTCCGTCATTTACACCTACAAATTTTCTGCAGGAATAAACATTTAATATTCTATCTTGCATAATAGGAGGGCAGAAGTAAGCCTGTGCATTATCAATAATTATATTTTTTTTATCCTTTATATATTTGAAAATTTTATCATTCATTACTCCGTAATAATTTACAAGGATAATGGCATCGGAATCTTGTGTTATATCACGCGGTAATAAATTCTCATCAACATAATATGGAATAAAAGTATAATCTGATAGTAAATCGCTTTTAAACATTTCCCATACTGATGGACAGTAAAAATAAGGTACCCATATTCTTTTCACATTAAGTGATAATATAGCAGCATATATGGCAGTTGTTCCTGAATTGTATCTTGTTATGTATTCTTCAGGAAGACAATCAAAATATTCACATCCGTTATTCAATTCCAAAGGCAGAAAACCACCATATTCTTCTTTCCTAATGTACATTATGTTTCTCCCTGACTATAAGTATAATAATCGTGGATATTATCCCGATTAGTAAAATATATGCACTAATATGAAGCAACATGTTTCTATATTTTATAGTTATATGATGTTCACCTTTGTCTATACGAATTGCTATCCACATATAATCAGCCAAAATGATGTCTGTCTGTTGACCATCTATATAAACATTCCAATTCTTATTGTACGGAATACTAAGTAACAACATGCCATTGTATTGAGCATTTATATCTCCTTCGATAAATTCGTTAGTGTATTTAATGTTATACATACTGTTATCTGATGATATTTTTTTTACATAATTATCCCTGCTTATCGAGTATATTGATATATCATCATATTTGTATTCTCCGCTAAACGGTAATGTTAATGCTACATAAGAGATATCTTTTTGTTGATTTGTGCCATGGTATACAATATAATCCTGATAATTGCTCAATCTGTACTTGTCGTTTGAATTAAGTAACCATAAGTTTCCTTTTGCATAATTACTTTGGTAAGTAACTTCAAATGAAGTTTTAATATTTTTTTCAACTCCTATTATTAATAATGGTAAAATTGCCATTGGTATCAGAAAAGAAGCATGGCGCATTCCATAATACAAAGTAAAACCATTAAAGGCATATAATAATGCTCCGGGAATAATATACTTGTTTTTGTTATCAAAAAATAATGTCATTATTCCAAAACATATACCTGAAAGATATAGTCTAAGTACAATTATTACACTAAATGTATATTCTATATTCTTTCTTGTGAAAAAGAATCCTATATATTCCAATAATCCTGTAAAATAATTAGCTGTTATATCAGTACCAACACCTGCGCTGAAACTATATTCAGAAAGGGAAATGAACATTTTATTATCAACAATACTATGCAGGAAGTTGCTAAAATTATGATAAACTTCGTAAAGGTTAGGTAAATATTGACCACTTGCATCGCTATTCCATATAAATGAGCGTTTATTAATAATAAAAGTAAAAAAAATAATTAAAAAGGTAATAATAAAGCTCAAAGAATAATAAAATATAAACTGTAATAAATTATTTTTTTATAATTATTTTTGGATTTAAACATTTACAATAATAGCTTCCTTTTGCTTCATTAGTAACCAATCATTTTCAATAAATCATTTATAGAATCGGTACACAAAATAAAATGTCCATGTCGACTTGAACTATCACTTATTTCATCTGATGTTATTTCATGTATCTCTTCACTAAAAAGATATTCCGGATGTTCTTTCTTTATTTTGTTTAATAAGTCCAAATCCGTTTTATCAAATATAAAACGCACATAAGATGTGCGGGCTGTCTTTGGCGTAATATCAGGTTCACGATTCATAGCTACATCAATTACAGCTTTTACAAAATCTATACCTGTTGATAACTCCACCAAATGACTTCCGATGAAATCACCGCCCATTCTTGCACCTATTTCAATTATTTTAACGCTACCGTCCCCGGCAATCTTCAACTCGGTATGTGAGGCTCCTTCTGTTATCTTTAGCGAATCAAGAGCGTGAAAAACAATTTCCTGTATTTCTTTATATGTAAAATTTTCTTCCGGAGCCGGTTCTATATGTCCTGTCTCTACAAAATGAGGTTCTCCGCTTGTAAACTTCTTTGTCATTGCTAAAAAATGATGAATGCCGTGATAGGATATACATTCGACACTGTATTCCTGACCTTCGGCAAATTCCTCAACAAGAGCTTTCTTTTCAAAAGACACATCAATAGCAGCATCTATTGCATTTTTCAGCTCTTCATTATTGTATACTTTGTTAATTCCGCGGCTTCCCGATCTATCCGTAGGCTTTACAATCACCGGAAATTCCAGATTCATATCATACAAATCATTATATGAAGCCGCTAAAACGCTTTTTGGTGATGGTACATTATTATTTTCAAATGCAATTCGCATTGCATGTTTATTAGTCGAAATTTCCGTGCATTCGATGGAATTACAATTAAGCCCTAAATTATTGCCTGTGTAATTAACAGCAACCGTACCCAAATCAGAGCCTATGGTGCATATACCGTCAATACCGATTTCTTTACACTTTTCTAATATTTGTTCTTTTTCGGTAATGCTTATCGGATAAAAATAATCCGCAATTTTTTCTCCAACATCATCGGAAGCCCATGCAAACACATGCGTTTCCAATCCTGAATCTTTTGCTTTTTTTATTAAAGGCTCTTGAAATAATGAAGCTCCTATTATAGCTATCTTTTTCATGAAAAATCCACCTAATTATAAAATTTCTTAATTTTTTGTGTTATATAGCTTATTTCATCACTCTTAAGCCCATAGTAAAGCGGCAATCTCAGAAGTCTTTCGCTTTCTTTGGTTGTGAACCTGTCTTCACCATGGAATTCTCCAAGTCTTTTACCGGCAGGAGAGGAATGGAGTGGTATATAATGAAATACTGCGTTTATATCATTTTCTGCTAAATAATCTGACAGAGCAGTTCTTTCATCCAAATCTTTTGCCTTAATATAGAACATATGGGCATTGTGTTCACATTCCTCAGGAATGAATGGTATGTCAATCTTTCCTTCCTTAGCTAAATCCTTCAAAAGCTCATAATACAAATTCCAACTTTTCATCCTGTCTGCCTGGATTTTGTCTATATTCTCAAGTTGGGCATAAAGATGCGCGGCATTAAGTTCACTTGGAAGGTATGAAGAGCCTGCCTCGACCCATGTGTATTTGTCTACCTGTCCACGGAAGAATTTGCTTCTGTCAGTACCTTTTTCCCTGATTATTTCCGCACGTTCTATGTCTGAAGGATTATTTACAAGTATTGCTCCGCCTTCTCCCATACTTATGTTTTTTGTTTCGTGGAAACTGTAACAACCGAAATCTCCTATTGTGCCAAGTTGTCTGCCCTTATAGGTACTTGTAATTCCTTGCGCTGCATCTTCTATAACCAGAAGATTGTGTCTTTTTGCTATGTCCATTATGGTATCCATTTCGCAAGATACACCTGCATAATGTACCGGAACTATAGCTTTCGTTCTGTCAGTTACTGCCGATTCGATCAATGTTTCATCTATGTTCATTGTGTCCGGACGAATGTCTACGAATATCGCCTTGGCACCTCTTAATACAAAAGCATCAGCAGTAGAAACAAAGGTGTATGAAGGCATAATGACTTCATCACCGGGTTTGATATCTGCAAGAAGTGCTGCTAACTCTGTAGCATGTGTACATGAAGTTGTGAGCAGGGCCTTGGCTGTGCCGGTTTTTTCTTTTAACCATTTATTGCATTTTTTAGTGAAAGGTCCATCACCACATATCTTTTTATTTAATATTGCTTCATGTATGTATTTATCTTCTTCGCCCACATATGGTGGAACATTAAAACTAATCATTTGATTTTTGCTCCTTGTAAGATAAATTCCTTATTATAATCAAATAAGGTCCTATCTAATAAAAATGTGAGGTGAACAAAATGATTATTGAAAGGATTGCATATGAATGGTTGCAACAAAAGAGAAACTATATTAAAGAATCTACATATGCTTATTATAAGGTAAATATAGATAATTACATCATACCTTATTTCGGAGATCTGGAACCGTCATCTATAACAAACTCCATGATGCAGGATGTAGTAAATTATTGGCAACACCGGCAAGATAACGAAGGGTATTATATGAAGTGGTCTACAGTAAAAAATATTCTTTCATTATTAAAACAGATTTTATTTTTTGCTCAAAATGAGATGGGTGAAAATGTATTACTTATGGATTTTAATCTTCATCCAATCAAAAATTCTTATAATACAAAAAGAAAAGTGTGGACTATACAAGAACAACGTAATATCGTGTCTTCAGCACTTAAAGAAAATTCAAATAGAAATCTTGGAATCTTAATTGCTATAAACTGTGGACTGCGAATAGGTGAAATTTGTGCATTACAATGGAAAGATGTAGATGTTAAAATGGGGGTTATATATATAAGAAAGACATTGCAGCGTATATATATGCCTGATGAGACTCCTAAATCTCGTGTTATTATATCATCTCCCAAAACATTTTCTTCAATACGTGAGATTCCTATGTCTAAGGATTTGATATCATATATATGTGATTTAGATGATATGATAGAATCACATTATGTCCTTACCAATGCGGAATATTATATGGAACCACGTTCATATAGAAAATATTTTAAAAATTTTTTAAAAAAGTATGACATAGATAATTTGAATTTTCATTGTTTAAGACACAGTTTTGCAACTCGCTGCATAACAAACGGTAGTGATATTAAGGTTGTAAGTGACCTGCTTGGACATTCGACGGTTAATACTACTTGGAATATGTATGTACACCCAAGTATGCCGGAAAAGCAGAAATGCGTGGAAACAGCTTCGATCATTTAGACAATGTAGTTGGTAATTTAAGCAAAATTTGCGACTTGTGTTGACAAAATATTACGATTATATTACAATAAGCAAGATGAATTTAGATAGGACCTTATTTGATTATAGTAAGGAATTTATCTTCCAAGGAGCAAAAAAGCAAATGATTAATTTGGGAATATTGGGCTGTTCTGAGATAGCATTCAGAAGGTTTATGCCGGCAATCAAAAATATTGATGGTTTTTTTGTGAAGATTGTTGGTGAACAATATGATAACAGCAAATTAGAAACATTCTGTAAAACATATAATATTGAAGGCACTGAAGATTTTACAGATATAATTAAGGATTCCGATATAGATGCAATATACATTCCACAGCCTCCTGCACTTCATTTTAAATGGGCTAAGATGGCATTGGAATATAACAAACATGTTCTTATCGAAAAGCCTTCAACTACTAATTACAAAGATTCTCAAGAATTAGTTGATTTAGCTCAAGTTAAGGAATTGGCATTGCATGAGAACTATATGTTTCAATACCATTCTCAGATAAAGGAGATAAAAAAGATTATTAATAACGGTGATATAGGCGATATCAGATTGATACGTGCTAATTTCAGTTTTCCGAGAAGGGCTGTCAATGACTTCAGATATAATCCGGAATTAGGCGGAGGCGCCTTGTTAGATGCCGGAGGATATACAGCCAAGTTGGCATCTGTTTTCTTGGGAAAATCCATAAAAGTTGATGCAGCAGCAATTAACTCAATTGATGGATTTGATGTGGATATGTATGGAGCAGCGACTTTTTCCAACGATGCCGGACAAGTATGCCAGGTAGGATTCGGAATGGATAATTGTTATCAATGTAATCTGGAAATAATGGGTAGTTTGGCTAAATTAAGTACAAACAGAATTTTTACTGCACCACCGGATTTTTCACCGGTAATTACTATAGAAGATAATAACGGACAAAGAGAAATTGTATTAGAATCCGATTCCCATTTTGAACATTCAATTACTGCTTTTAGACATGAAATTAATGATAAAAATGCAAGAAATAATATGTATGATGAAATAATTTTGCAATCAAAACTTATTGATGAAATCAAGTCGAAATGTAAAATAAGGGGTTAAGATATGAGTATCACATACGATATTTTAAAATCATGGAGTAATGTTGAAGGTAATGTTAATTCAATTCCGGATATTTTGTCTTGGATATCAAAAAAGGATGAAAAATTTAACGTAAATATAAAAAAGATTGACTTTCTATATAATGGATTTTGGTATTATGACAATGAGGACGGACACATAAAAAATAAGAACAACAGTTTCTTTCAATTAAGTGGTTATCAGGAAATAGAGGATGATAAGATAATCAAAGAACAACCTATTATATTGCAATATGAGATTGGGTACTTAGGTATTATCTGTAAAATGATAGATGGCGAGCTAAATTGCCTTATGCAGGCTAAGATTGAGCCGGGCAACATTAACAAGATTCAAATTTCACCTACGATTCAGGCTACAAAAAGTAATTTCACAGCAAAGCATGGCGGAAAAACCCCGAAATATCTCGATTATTTTATAAAATCAAAGGATTATAAAATTATTGTTGATCAGATACAGTCAGAGCAGTCATCAAGGTTTTATAAAAAAAGAAATAGAAACATTATAATACTTGTAGATGAAGATGTTAAGGTGTATTCAGATTCATATATGTGGATGACCTTAGGGCAGATTAAAGAACTGATGCGGATAGATAATCTGGTAAATATGGATACCAGAACTGTTCTCTCATGTATTCCTCTGAAATTATCAGATTTAGATGATGGAGAAAGCGAAAAAATTAAGTCGTTATTTACTGATAAAGGCTTGTATGACTCAATGTTTAAGCAACCTGATACACAGACCATAAAATCAGTATTTAATTTTCTAAATGATGAAAAAATGTACAATAGTGACTGTTCACGATTAGTACCATTGAAGAGTTTAAAAAGCTGGAAATTAGACAAACAGGAGATTGTATGTAAGCAGCCTTATGATTTTAAAGTTGTTTACTGCAATATCGAGATAGAAGGACGTGAAGTAAATTATTGGGAGCAGCCTCTTGTTGAAGCATGCGGAAACGCCATCTTGGGTTTGTTTACACGTGAAGAAAATGGTGTACGTAAGTTTCTTGTAAAAGCCAAAAAAGAGATGGGATGTTTTGATACGGTTGAACTTGGTCCTACAATTCAATTAGAACCTACTAATCCTAAAAACCAGATGGATTCAATCGAAAAATGTTTTATTGAACGCGCAAAGAAGCAATCAGGGATATTAATTGATGTTATGCTTTCAGAAGAAGGCGGACGATTCTATCATGAGCAGAACAGAAACATAATAATAGATATAAAAGATGAAGTAATCAAGGATTTACCTGAAGGGTATTTCTGGATGGATTATGCGAGCTTGAATTATTTAGTCCAGTTTAATAATTACTTGAATATACAGCTCAGAAATCTTTTGTCACTATTAAAAATATAATATGAAAAGGCGAATTAATTATGAATGATTCAATATATGTAGTAAAACCGTCATTGCCACCACTCAGCGAATATATAGATGAGATTGCAGATATGTGGGATACCGGTATTTTGACGCATACAGGTCCAAAACATATAAAATTACAGAGTGAACTTGAACGGTATTTAAATACAAAACATATTTCATTATTTGCCAACGGACATTTGGCATTAGAGTTAGGACTTAATTCACTTGAATTATCAGGTGAAGTTATAACTACTCCTTTTACATTCGGTTCGACAACACAAGCAATACTTCGCAATGGATTGAAACCGGTCTTCTGTGATATACGTGATGATGACTACACTATAGATTGTGATAAAATCGAATCACTTATAACGGACAAGACTTGTGCCATCGTTCCGGTTCATGTGTATGGAAATATATGTGATGTTGAACGATTAGAAGAAATCGCTGAGAAATACGGCTTATATGTTATCTACGATGCGGCTCATGCATTTGGAGAAACCTATAAAGGTAAGAATATAGCTAATTATGGAAGCATGTCTATGTTCAGCTTCCATGCAACTAAAGTATTTAATACCGTAGAAGGAGGAGCATTAAGTTTTTCTGAGGATTCTTGGGTACAAAAATTCAATGGATTAAAACAATTTGGACAGATAGTGAAGACAGACGAAGTTCCATATGTAGGTACGAATGCTAAAATGACGGAAATGCATGCTGCAATGGGATTATGTAATCTGAAACATATTGATGAATATATATCAGACAGAGAAAAAGTAGTTAAATTATACCGAGCGAGATTAGCTAATCATAAAGGAATAAAGCTATGCCCTGTAGACGAGAATGTTAAATATAATTATGCATATTTCCCTGTAGTTTTTGAGGAACAGGAAACAGGTGTAGACAGAGATATGATACAGAAGGAATTAGAGAAGTATAACATTTATGTTCGTAAGTATTTTTATCCTATCACTAATGATTTTGAGATAATCAAACAATTAGGATATTATTCTGAAACACCTATTGCAAAATATATATCAGACAGGGTGCTTACTCTTCCTTGCTACTCTTCTTTAGCACTTGAAGATGTAGATAAGATATGTGATGTAATATTGGGATTATATGAAGATTAGCTTATGAGGTAGCCATTTTGAAAAAGACATTTTCAATTATTATTCCTGTATATGGAAATGAGGATAATATTCCAATTACTATCCCGTATATTATGGAAAGACTTTCGCTTTTTCCTGATTATAATGTTGAACTTATTTTGGTATGCGATGGCTCACCGGACAAATCATGGGATAAGATGAAAGAATATCAGGCTAAATATCCTGACACTATAATCATTGCTAAATTTCTAAGGAATTTTGGTCAACGTGCGGCGGTAAACTATGGATTTTCTATAGCAACCGGTGATGTCATAGGTGTTATATCCTGTGATTTACAGGATCCGTTTGAATTATTTGCAGATATGCTTAAAGCATGGGAATCGGGACATAATTTAGTTATCGGTTATCGTAAAGAACGAGCCGAACATAATATGTCAGTTTTCTTCTCAAAAAGTCTTCATAAATTTATAAATAAGCATATTAATTCAAACTATCCTATAGGCGGTTTTGACTTTTATGTAGTTGATAAGATAATTGCACAGAACTTTGTTAAAAGTGATTCAAAGAATAATTCTATGCAACTACTGCTTTTGGAGTTGTCGGACAAACCGTATTTTATAGGTTATGAACGTAAGGAAAGAGCCGTAGGACATTCAGGTTATCATCTGAAAAGTAAGATAAATCAGACATTAAATATTTTCTCTGTATATTCAGTTACAGTGTTTGATTTTTTTTGGTTTATTATTTTTTTGATATTTGCAGTTGCTATTGCCTTGATTATAATCAGTTTGATTAAGTCAGACTCCTTCGAAAAGGGATTATATGGATTACTGTTGCTATCAAGCGGGATTAATATGGCTTTATTAAATTATATAGGAATATCGCAATTTAAGGTTTTACAGAATCATAATAATACTCCAAGGTATATAGTGACCGAACTTATAGACCAAACAAGAAAAGAGGATTAGAAATGATATTAGCCATATATGGTACAAGCGGTGCAGGTAAAGAAACTTTACAGATTGTAATTGATATATTAAAGGTTAATCCAAGACGTTGGAGTAAAATAGTGTTTATAGATGATACAAAAGACATAGGTTGCTTTAATGATTTTGAAATGATGCCTTTTGATATATTTAAAGATAAATATAGCCCTGAGGACACAGAAATACATATAGCCATAGGTAATATATATACTAAACAATTGATTTTAGAAAAAATATCCAATTTGGGTTATAATACAGCAACTCTGATACATCCAAGTGTAATTATTGGAAACAATGTTACAATAGGAAGAGGTGTATCAGTTAAGATGGGGGTTGTTATTGAAGATAATTGTACAATTGGAGATCAAACATGGGTTCAACAATATTGTATTATAAAGGAGAATACAATCATTAATCATATGTGTCAATTGTCAGCAAAATGTATTATTGGATGCAATTGTAATGTTTCTTCTTATACTTTTGTAGGAATGCATGCTTTAGTTAAATCTCAAATTGATATAGGTAAAAATGTTTTGATTGCAATGGGAACAATAGTAATTAAAGATATTCCTGACAATGCTTTTTGTATGGGAAATCCAGGAAGAGTATTAAAAATAGAGAAAGGACAACATAAAATATTTAATAGTTGATTAAAAATATGATTTTGAATATACTTTCGAATACTGAAAAATCTCCAATAAAAACACTTGCAGAACAAATAGGCAAATGGAGTGTAATAAATGTGATAGATAATATAAATACATTAGTAGTTAATGCCGTAGATGAATATGTCATTGATTTAGATAATCCTATGGAAAGAGAAAGATATTATAACTATGTAAAAGAAAAGTCAGGCAAGTTTGCTACACTTATACATCCTGAAAGTTACATAGATAAATATGCAAACATCGAAGATGGATGTGTTATATATAAAGGTGTTGTAATACGTGGAGATACAAATATTGGTGCTAATGTTGTTTTAAAGACATATGTAACAGTGAGCCATGATTCTACAATAGGCAATCATTCTGTTATATGCGAAAAATCTACAATAGGGGGCTTCTCACATATAGGTGATAATGCATCAATTGGATTTGGCTCAGTTTTTAGAGATTACTCACAAATAGGAAATCGTTGTATAGTCGAAATAGGTTCCGTGGTAATGAATGATTTTGGAGATGACAAATATATATCAGGTTATCCTGCACGAATAAAAAATCAAAACAAAGATTAAGGAGATAATAATATGAATAATTTAGAAAAATATAACAATGTTTTTGTCGAGATATTTGGTATTGATGAAAACGAATTAAATAATGAATTCACAAGTGAACAGATTGAAGAATGGGATTCTATAGGACATATGAATCTTTTGTCAGCTATTGAAGAAACATTTGATATAACACTTGAAGATGAAGATTTACTTCAATTCACATCATATGAAGCAGGCAAAGAGATAATTAAAAAATATGGTATAGAGATTAATTAGGTGAAATATGATTAATATTACTGATGAACATTTTGATGATATTATATTTAGAAATATTGAGACTGATGAAATTATAGATATTAAAAAAGATGATTTTACTAATATAAGAGTTAAAGTACCTGCTAAATATGACTTTCAGACATCATTAACTGAACAAGGTTTTTTCCATGCAGACAGAATGTTAAAGGTTAGTATAAATCTTCGTAAAATCAAGTCTGGCAATATAAAGATTCGTCAAAATGTAATAAAAACCAATGATTACAAAGATGAAATAATAAAGATATCTTCAAAAAGTTTTCCTGTTGACAGACGCTTTAATATTAACCGCGAATATAATGATTATATCTCGAACAAAATAATAATGCAGAGAATAGATGATTTAAATGATTTTTATGTCGTATTATTTAAAGATATTCCTGTCGGTTTTGCAGGAGTAGATGAGATTGAAAAAGACATATATGAGATTAAACTTGCTGCGGTTGATGAAAAGTATAGGATGACAGGAGCAGCATTATCCTTGTATAGTTACCTTATTGACATTTATTCCAAGCAAAATGGTAAGCAGTTAATCGGATGGATATCCACCGTAAATATGGCTGTTATGAATTTATATTCATCACTTGGTGCAGTCTTCTCAGAACCATCTGATATATTTATTTGGGAGAGAGAGTAAAATATGAAGAAAAAAATAAAAATATCTAATATAAAGCAAAATTTTTATATGTATTATACTTTTTTATTTCTGATTATCTTTTTATTAATACGCTCAATATTTTGGTACTATGGCAAATCCTTTTTATGGACGTCAGATGGTCTATCCCAACATTATCCTACACTAATTTATACAAAACATTGGCTTAATGAATTATTTAACAATATATCACATGGTAATTTTAAATTCCTAATGTGGAAGTTTGAGTTAGGATTTGGAGACGATGTATTTAATGTCGTCTCTTTTCGCCCGCTTAATTTCTTGTTTTTCTTTTTTCCGGAAAGTAAAGTCGAAGCTTTCTTAGTATTCAGAGCATTTATAAGTTTGTATTTGACAGGAATATCTTTTTATCAGTATGCAAAAACAAAAAGTGATAACAAGTTCGCTTTATTAATCGGAACTTTAACATATACGTTTAATGGATTTTCTTTGTTCTTTTTTGCCAGACATACCTTTTTTCTCGAAATGATGTTCTATCTTCCGTTGCTTTTCCTTGGAGCTGATAGAATTTTAGAAAAAGGTAAATCTGTATTGTTTATCATTATTGTAGCAGTTTCTGCGATAAGTTATTTTTATTTCTTATATATGATAACTGTACCGGCAGTTATATATGTGAGCCTGTGGTTTATTTGCAACGATGAGCTTGATAAAAAATTCAAGAAACTGGTCCATGACTTCTTTTTATTTGTATTGCATTATTTGTGTGGCGTGTGTATATCTGCATTTTCATTATTGCCACAATTTATGAGACTTTTTTCAAGCAGCAGAACAAGTGCTGACAGTGGTATAAGTTTAATACATTTTGATTTTCTGCATTATATTGATTTCATCTCAGGTTTGATAGACACAACAGAGATAGGAATATACGGTCATATAGCTTTATATGGAATCAGTATGATATCCCTTTTTGCTTTGTTCTTTATAAAAACAAAAAATAAGAAATCAGATATTATACAGCTGATGATATATATCCTAACATTTTTAATTCCTATATTGACTATGGTCTTTAGCGGCTTCGCAGGAAAGACACAGCGTTGGTGTTTTGTGTTTTTATTTTTGACTTCCATGATTGTAGTAAAAGTTCTTCCTGAACTTCTGAGTGACAAGACAAATAATATCAAATATATATATCTGGCTGTAATTATATATACATTGGTATATATGGTTTGTAAATTATATACAAAGCAAAATATCAGACCAAGTATACTATGGCTTTTTATAACTATGATTCTTGTATCCTTATATCATCATAGCAGTTCTAAAAAACATATTTATATCATGATTTTACTGACTATAATTGGTGAATCTTTTACAAAAACTTATGAGTTATACTCTGTCAATGGTCAGAATATTATATCTGAGTATGTTAATGCCGGCAGTGTGTACGATTATGGTCGTGATAATGCTGTCACAGCACTGGAATTAATTGATGATAACAGTCTCTATAGAATAGATGCCTTATCAAAGCCATCAGAGCGATTTAATCAAAAAAATTATGGATTACGTAATGATATCCCTGCCATATCAAGTTATTACAGTTATATGTCAGGAGATACAGCAGATTTTTCTTTTGATTTAGGTAACACTCAACAAAATGTCAGCTTTCTTATACTTAACTGGGATCAACGCACTATCCTTAATGAACTGGCATCTGTTAAATATATGGCAACTACAGAACTCAACAAAAATCGTATACCGTACGGATACAATCTACTGTCTGATTCGGATAAACAATACTCAGACGGTAAGTTAGGGCATCAGTATCTATACATTAATAATTACGCACTTCCTCTAATGTATGTATATGATTCTTATATATCAAACAGGATATATTCAGGAATATATTTATATGAAAAAGAACAGGCAATGCTTCAAGGTATTGTTATAGATGATGATAGTGATTTTTCTAAGACGGACCTAAAATTTGATTATGAAATCATATTGAATAATGACCAGATAATAGGTCAATTAAAAAACAAATATGAAGATGATAGCAGCATTGAAATTAATGATAATAGTTTCATAATAAAAAATGCAAATACATCAATGGAACTTGATGTAGATTCTTCATATATTGGCGAAATATACTTCGCCATTTCAGATATTGAATATTCATCTTCAGATAATATTGAAGATACAGAGAAACTATTATCAAGATATGAAACCGCTGTTTTGAAAAATAAAAATCGAGCCTCACAGTCTCACGTGGGCACAACTATGTCTGTAAGTATGAATCAGATTACAGATATGGGCTCATTATATGATAAGAGTTATCAGTATTATATTGGACCTAGGGATATGTTATATAATCTTGGATATTCTAATTCAGGAAATATTAAAATAACTTTTTCAACCGCAGGAAAATATGACTTTTCTGATATAAAACTTATATGCCAGCCAATGGATAATTATGCAGAACAGGTAGCAAGATTGAAAGCCACTCCGGTTAATGACATTACAATCGCAGGCAATAACATTACAGCAAAGGTTACGACAGATACCGATAAATATGTCTGCATTGCCGTTCCATATAGCAAAGGCTGGGCAGCTTACGTCAATGGCAAAAAAACTGATATTGTACGGGCAAATGGAATGTATATGGGAATAAAAATTCATTCCGGTGATAACTCCATTCAGCTTGTGTACAGAACGCCTTTATTATTCGTAGGAATTATAATATCTTCTGTTACGATTGCATTAATGCTATTAATTCTAATAATAAAAAAAACAATTAAAAAAAGGAGTAAAAAAAATGTTCAAAAACTTTAATCAAAATATAGCTCTTATAGACGAAAATCAAAACGAGTTTACCTATGAGCAATTGTTTTCAGTTTCTGAAGAACTTTTCAATAATATTGGAAAAAGAACTTTGGTATTCTCTATCTGCAAGAATACAATAGAATCTGTGATTGGATATGTAACATTTATAAATAACAAGATAGTCCCTCTCATGTTGCCTAATAAACTTGACAAAGAACAACTTGTTTTATTATTAGACACATATAAACCGGAATATATTTGGACTCCTATTGAGAGAATTGATGATTTTAATGATTTTCAGAAGATATATTCATGGAAAAATTATACTCTCTTGAAAACGGATAACCCTACTGTACCATTATTTGATGAACTCGCTCTTCTGCTCACGACATCAGGGAGTACGGGAAGTCCTAAATTAGTCAGACAAAGTTATAAAAATTTGATTTCAAATACTGAAGCAATTGTTGAATATCTCAATATTTCATCTACAGAAAGGGCAATTACTACTCTGCCTATGAACTACACATATGGCTTATCCATACTTAATACGCATTTATATGTTGGTGCAACTATTTTGCTTACTGATAAAGCCATAATCAAAAAAGAATTCTGGGATTTCTTTAAAGAAACAAATGCAACGTCATTTGGAGGAGTTCCTTACACCTATGAAATGCTAAAAAAAATCAAATTCTTCAATATGCAGCTTCCATCGCTTAGATATATGACTCAGGCCGGTGGAAAACTTACCCCTGAATTACACAAAGAATTCGCAGAGTTTGCTTTGGACAATAACGTAAAATTCATTGTTATGTACGGACAGACTGAGGCTACAGCCAGAATGGCATACCTACCGTCTGAGAAGGCCTTGGAAAAATACGGAAGTATGGGTATAGCGATTCCTAATGGAAGATTCGACCTTATTGATGTAGATGGAAATGTAATAAATGAACCTGATACGGTAGGAGAGCTTGTGTATTATGGAGACAATGTTACACTTGGATATGCAGAAAAATATAATGATTTGTCGTTAGGAGATGAGCGAAATGGTTGTCTACAAACCGGGGATATGGCGAAGCAGGATTCTGACGGATATTACTATATTGTCGGACGAAAAAAGAGATTCTTAAAACTGTTTGGAAATAGAGTTAATCTTGATGAAACTGAACGTCTGATAAAACAAGCTTTTAATAATATTGAATGTGCCTGTGCCGGAATTGATGATAAAATGTATATTTATATTACTGATGAAAAATATTCTTCAGATATAAAGGATTATGTTTCTTCAAAAACTCACTTGAATAAATCTGCTTTTGATATTAGAATAATTGATGAAATACCAAAGAATGATTCAGGTAAAACTATATATAATCAATTAAAATAATATTGAAACATAATTTGAAGGGAACTATTATTATGACATTTGCTTTCTACATTACAAACCATGGCTTTGGACACGCATCAAGAAATGTTCCTATAATTGAGGAACTACTATCACGAAATATAGAGAACAAAGTTATAATCAAGTCTGATACTGCCAGAAATGAATTCTTACAAAGGAATCTCGCTAAGTACAGCGACAGAATAGCATACTATAACGATATGCTGGAAAATGGTTTGATATTGAAAGCCGGACATATGATTCCCGATATTCCCAAGATGAAGAGCATAATACAAAATGATTTTAAAAACTGGGATAAAATTACAAAACGAGAGACAGATTTTTTAATACAAAGTCACGTAGATACAGTGGTTGCTGATACTGTCGCTATTGGGATTAAGGCTGCAAGTATGGCAGGTATTTACAGTATCTTAATTGGAAATTTTGACTGGGCACAGATATATCACGAGTACTATGGTGAAGAAATATGGAAACCTTATGTGGATTGTTATAAACTTGCAGATTTAGCGATATGGTATGAGCTTCATTCGGAAGAACTTCATAATCATAATTCTAATTTTATTGAGGTCTCTCTTGTATCAAGAAAGGTTGACTGGGATGAAGTTGAGAATATAAAAAGCAGACATTCTCAACCTATAATCTTCGTGAGTTTGGGTGGTTCCGCAGAACTATCCAAACCTATCGATGTATCCGGACTGCCTTATGATTTCATTATCACCAGAGGTATCAATCTGACAGGTGATAATGTATATCCACTCCCGCTTGATATGATAAATACCCCTGATTATATTGCAGCCAGTGAATATGTCATATCAAAAGGCGGCTGGTCAACCGTTGCAGAGATACTTTTGCTTCGTAAGAAATGTGCATTGCTCATGCGTGGCAATAATGCAGAGGATAATCATAATAAAGAAATATTGGAGCAAAGACATCATTGCATTGCACTCAATGGCGATGAGCTGGATGATATCGGCGCTTTAATAGAGCGAATTTCGGCTTTGAATCCTGATTCATATGATATCTATGCAGATGATGCGGTTAAGATATGCGATTTGATTTGTGGCAGGATATCAGAATGAAACTTGTTGTCTTATATATACCAATACGGAATCTCCAACACATCATCCCGAAGAATGCCCGGAGTGGAACACATACATAGTTTCGGATTAGCGGTATCATTGTCATAGACACGCGGTACCGCTCGTCCGGATAGGTGGTCTTAATTCTGTTTTTAAAGTGCATAAATTGAAGTAAGTTTTGCAAAAAACATTAAAACAGAAGTAAGTTTTTTGCAAAATGGAACTTGATATTGCAATTCAGCACAATATTGTCATAAATTGTCATAAATGCCGAAATTTTGTAAGCACAAAGGTTGGATTCCCTCATTTTTTTGTTCGTTTTACAGAATATTCCCTCATTTTTTTGTAAATAATACTTGAAAAAGAATTATTTACGTGATTTAATACAAAGTAAGAGGTGATGTAGATATGTATATGAACAGAAAAATAGATGATTATTTAATTAATTGGCGAAACGATCCAGATAAAAAACCGCTTATTATAAAAGGAGCACGGCAGATTGGCAAGTCAGAATCTATACGTCATTTTGCAAAAGCAAATTATAATAACTATATAGAGATAAATTTTGTTGATGAACCCATATATAAGGAAATAGTCTCAAATGGATATAAATGTGATAATATAATAAAAGCAATCTCATTGATTGATCCATCCAAGTCTTTTATTCCCGGAAAAACTTTGATTTTTTTTGACGAGCTGCAGGATTTCCCTGAAATAGCTACAAGCTTGAAATTTTTTAAGGACGATGGAAGATATGATGTTATATGTAGTGGTTCCTTACTTGGAATTCAATATAAGCGTATAGAAAGTGTAAGTGTGGGATACAAAACGGATTATGTGATGAGATCTATGGATTTTGAAGAATTTTTATGGGCAAAAGGTTATAAAGCTCAAATTAACGATTTGTTAGATAGCATGATAAATCTTACGCCCCTTTCAAACGTTGAATTAAAGGTATACAGAGAATTATTTCTTGATTATTGTGTTTTAGGTGGTATGCCTGCGGTAGTCAAAGGTTATATCGAAAAAGGAACATTTGAAAAATCTTTGCAAACACAAGCGGATATTTTGAATGATTATAAAGAAGATATGAGGAAATACGCCGAAGGACTGGACCAAACCAGAATATTAAATGTATTTAATAGGATAGTGCCACAATTAGGAAATGATAATAAAAAATTTCAGATATCCAAGGTGGCAAAAGGTGCAAGATTTAAAGATTATTTTGGATGTGTAGATTGGCTTGTTGATGCTGGCATTGTAAATAGATGTTACTGCCTTGATTTTCCTGAATTGCCGTTAAAGGGAAATTATGATGAAACTAAATATAAATTATACATGGCCGACACTGGTCTTCTTATCTCTATGCTTGATAAAGAGGAGCAGATTGACATTAGAGCAAATAAAAATTTGGGTACGTATAAAGGTGCGTTATATGAAAACTTTATTGCTGAATCCTTAGTAAAGCAAAATTATGATTTGTACTATTATAAAAAGAATGATTCAACATTAGAAGAAGATTTTTTTGTAAGAACCGCCGATAGTCTTATTCCTGTTGAAGTCAAGGCAGGGTCAAGCAAATCAAAATCATTATCCACATTGATAAAAAGCAACAGCTATAAAGATATAAAATATGGTATAAAATTTATCACCGGAAATATTGGTTTTGAAAATAATATATATACTTTTCCTCATTTTTGTTCATTTTTGCTAAGAAGATATTTGAGCAATGTTAAATGATTTTATGCCGCCTTAATATTCGCTCTTTCAGAAATCCATTATATTATATATAAAATAGAATCGTAAGTTTATATATACCAATACGGAATCTGCAACACATTGTCATTCAGGCTTCCGGGAGCAGGGCACATACATATTACTGCTCCGGAACCTCTTTTTTTGTCTGAGACTTTATCCAATACTTTGAATGTATTTGCCATATCAGCAGACACCTTACTCTTTTGTTTTATTTCAATGGGATATAATATTCCATTTTCTTCAATTATGAAATCTATCTCTGCTTCTTCATATGATTCCATACCATTGGCAGAAGTTCTCCTCTTATCTTTACCCCTATAATATGATACAAAATACCTGTAATCTAATCCTCGATTTGAATAACTTTTTAATATTTCTGATATTATATATGTTTCAAAAAACGCACCGCTCATTGCGCCATTTGCAAGTGTTTCAGGGGTAAGCCAGCGTGTAAGATACGCAGCAAGTCCGGTATCACGAAAATACAGCTTAGGAGTTTTGATTGCTCTTTTTAGTGCAGATGATACATATGGTTCGAGTATATATATTATTCCTGAAGCTTCTAATATTGACATCCAATTCCTGATAGTTCCTGTATCTTTGCCTACCTCTTGAGCAATATTTGAATAATTGAGCATCTGCCCTGTCCTTGCTGCACAAGCGACCATAAATTTTCTGAATGCTTCAATATCTTGTACAGCCGCAAGCGTTCTGACATCTCTTTCAAGATAAGTTTTTATATAGCTTGAGTAAAACATAGTCCAATCAATGCTATTATCTTGTAATTCGGGGTAGCCGCCTCTGTGGATGATATTCCATATATTTGCAGGTTTTTTTGCCGTTTTCTTCCGGACCTTGATATATTCCATAGTTGGAATAAATGGCGTATTGAAATTATCCCTCATAATCTCCCTTAGAGATAATGGTGCCAATTCGATAACTGATACCCTGCCTGCCAGAGAATCTGAAGCTAAGTCCATAAGTTTAAATGGTTGTGAACCTGAAAGATAAAATAATCCCTTATCCTTGGTCTCATCACATGACATTTTTATATATCTAAACAAATTCGGAACATATTGAATTTCATCCAATATTATTGGCGGCTCATTTAATGACATAAACATCTCAGGATTTTCCTTTGCCTGCTCTTCTAAAAAAGGATCATCAAATGTAACCATATTCACATCATTGAACAATTCTTTGAGCAAAGTTGATTTACCTGTTTGTCTTGCTCCGGTAAGCAATATTGCTTTAAATGTTTTTGATGATTGCTGAATTGTATTCTCTATGCTTCGATTGATATATTGCATACTTTTACTCCTGTTTGACTTGTATTACAGCTCAAAAAACGACTAATCGTGATTTTGATTCCTAATTGGTCGTATTATATCATGAATAACTAAATTATACAACCTCTTTAATTAATCGTTGATTATATTAAATATTATTGCAGAAGCAAACCAAGATAACAAGCTCCTATTATATGATTAAAACAGATAATAAATTGTTGATATTACGATTTTCCTGCTGTTGTTTCCGTTGTGTGCTATTTATATTTATAGAGTTACTTGGCATATAAACAATAAGCTTAAAGAATAGATTTTTACTATTTTAGCGAATTATTCATCCTAAATGTCTGTATTCTATACGCTGTTTGTTTTTTTATTGAATTATTGATTTTATCAGCCATTTTTACTCCACATACAGTTTAGAATACAACCATAAATTTTCCGAACATTTCTATGTCTTGTACAGCTGCAAGCGCTCTGACATCTCTTTCAATTAGCTTTATTTGATTATAATAATTATATATTGAAAAATAAACATTAATGGTTTTAATATAACACTTCTGTAATTTCTCACTCCATCCAACATCTTTTTACCTCAGCAAAATTCCGACAATGACTTCTTACCTCTGCATATATCCTTCCAATTAAGGATTGCAGGGGAATGTTCAATATCGTTGTCTGTCTCATATACATATACCTGATATGCCAGGTTTGCGCACGCTTCCCTTATGGTAATTATATTCTTTATCTCACTTTCATTCTTGTCCAAGTTTTCATTATAGTTCGTATAAATGTCAATAATATCAAGAACTTCACACAGTGATTGATATAATTTATCATTAAGTCTGAATTTCTTCCTGTATAAGCAGTTATGAAGTGCGGTTAAAAACATCTTCAATCCCGGTTCCTTTCGATATCTGCATAACTTCATAAGCTCATAAAATAATTCAACAGATATTTCACTGTCATGAAGCTCGTTAATTAATACTTCAGAAGCACCGACTGCTGAGCAGACCAACTGCTCATCCGTAGAATTCAACAAATTAATAACGTCATTATGCAATATATCATTTTCAATATCAAAATCACATAATATCTCTAATTCAATTACTCCAAATCCATGTTCCCCGGCATCTTTAGTCATCTCAGAAAGTTCTGATAATAACTCCGGTTCAATCATCATGATTTGTCTTTTTCCAAATGATGCAATGGTAGTAATCACGGTTTTAATTCTTGCCTCATATTCATCATCGAAATAATGTTTTTCCTCTAACTTCTCATATTGTTCCGATAAATTCTTCCGATAATCAATTAAGCCTCTTATAAGATAATTAACTTCATACTCATTCCAGAAATCATCAATATTATAATTAATATTTTTTAATTCCGATAAGAATCTATTATCTCCAAAGGTAAAAGCATTTAATGAAATACTCTTCAAGGATATAAAATTATCTTCACTGATAATTTTATTCTTTATGCATTCTTTAGGATTGATATTTTCAGGATGTGGCCAGTCCATATATGTAAATAAATAATAATCCTCATAGCATGGCAGCCCGTCATCTGACAGATTCGACCATAGTAATTCACCAAATCTTCTTTCTTGTTCTGATGACAAGAGCTTCCATTCACTCAATTGACCTAATCTTGGAACATAATGTTTTTTCTCATCTTCATTATGCTCTGCCCTGCCTAATATAGTATCTATAACATCCGGATCTATAATGGTTTTTTCATAATAATGATTCGCAAGTTTCCTCCCATAAAATACATCAAATGGATCAATCACTTTATCAATTTTATCCGATTTTTCTCTTGCTGAGCATTTTAGTAACTCATTAAGCATAGATGATTTTACCCTGTCATCCAGTGAACGCATTACCTGATTCATCCAGCCATTTATCACCCGATATTCACTTACTGCATCATAATCTATCATCTTACATAGTAATCCGATAATTTTCTTCTGATTAGATAAATTTGCAAGAGATACAAGTCTTTTTAATAATTCCAATCCATTTGAGAGTATATGATTATACACATTGCCTGCCCGTGTATTCTTATTTTCAGATATGGTATGAAGATTTTCATCAACAGCCCTATATATATAATTAATAATATTATTAATTAATTCTGAGCCGGCTTTACTATTAATGAGTGATATACACGTCTTACGTGTAACTACTTTCTTTATAGTCATCTGACTTCCAAATCTAAGCAGCATAAACCAGCCTATATAATAAAAATTATTAACCAGACCTGATATATAGAATGATTCATCATCATCCAATAATCTTATATATCCTATATGTAAAGGATAGGACAATGCATCAATTAATCTGTAATAATCATATTCTACAGAATAATTATCATCTGAGCTGATAATAACCTTTGTCTCTTTGTTTAAATCAAATGGAATCTCCTTATTTACTTTCTTACTATTTTCATATAAGGATAATTGAATTTTCTTTTTTTCATTGTCAAAGGAAAAATACTCAGAATACTCTTCTATGTTATCCAACATCTTTTCTAATTCTTCATCTTTTTGAAATGGATTTAAAGCCTGATATACATATGACCTCAAAAAAAGACATCCTGACAAAACAGATTTTAATCTTACTGAATTAGATTCATTGCCAACACTGCTTAATATGTTATCATTAATTCTCTTCTCAAGTATTATCAAATCATCATATGCCTCTTTAAGCATACCACACTCAGCTTTTATTCCTGCAATCTGCAAACCCACTTCATAATGAATCTCAGACATATTAAAATATTGTAAGTTGTTTTTAATACTCGATATATTCTGATGCATAAAAAGCATCTTAATATATTCAAGATTCAAATCCTCTCTCTCAAGCCGGTCAATATCGGTAAAATCATTTAGAATCTTGTATATATAATTCCACTGAGTATCCTCCATATCCTCTCTATACTCTCTAAGTAGAACCTGACCAATGTAGAACCACTTTGATTTTATCTCATCATTGCCGTCATTTTTTAAATTATCATTATGATATATATACTCCCAAAGTTCTCTGATTTTTTTAATAAGCCTGCTGCTATAACACTTGAAACTCGTCTCATATCTCCATACAATTTCATAAGCAAATAAAAATAATATACTTTCAGCTACTCCCCGGGTCATAAATAGCAATTCTTCGTTTTGTGTATACATCATGAGTATAATTCTTTTATTATATGGAGCTATGTACCAGCCGGGATAACCATTGCGTTCATTTTTCCAATGTGATGTTAATTCAGAAATATCATTTTTTCTGCTGTCATTATCTCCCCACATACCTGATACATTATGCAATGAAAGATTCCATTCAAGCTCATCATCAGGAATAATTCTTGATGTATTTAGAGGAGAAGAGTCTGATACACTCTCTATATTATCACCAAGTAAAAATCTGCTATCTATAATAGCTGTATAAATTTTTGAAAGAGAATCTTGTATATCAGATATATTTTCTCCAAGAAAAATCTCATGATATAGATCTTTATCATTTTCATAAATACATTTTTTTAATACATCAATAAATGCCTCAATAAAATCACCTGCATCCACATCGTAATCAGAACATAATTCACTTAATTTCTTGCGCAGAAAAGCGGTATAATCATATCCTTTTACAGTTTTTAAGCCTTGAAACACAGATTTTAGATTATCTCTTGAGAAAACTGCTAATAAACGATTACCAAAAGTTTCATCTCCCGAATTCTCAAAGGTACTTATGAATTCCCCACATTCCATAAACCCTTTGCGAATGATTTCTTTATGTGCCTTGTCCAATGTTTTATTAAAGAATACACCTATTATATTATCAAATACCGCTTCTAATTTTTCTATCATATATTTCTCCCGAATATACGACTATTTATCCGCTTTTTTCTTAGAACGTATCGAATAAACTATCGCAGTAATAACCAGCCCTATATATATTATCCAAAGTACAAATGGTACTGCTACATATGGGGTCTTATATTCCATTCTTAAACTGTGTATTCCCTTAGGTGCTTTTATTGCCATAAATGCGTCATCAACTTTATATATTTCGGTTTCTTTTCCATCGAGATATGCAGTCCAGCCCTTGGCATATGGTACAGAAATAAATACATACTCATCTTTTTTTAGTTCAATAGATGCCTTTATTTCATTGTCGGCAAATGTATCACCTACCGAACAATTATCTAAACCTTTTATCTGTGCATCTATATCGTCAAATGATTCAGCATATATTTTTATATCTTCTATCCTATAAGTTCCCGGGACATTAAATGCTATTTTAACCTTATTAGCTCCACTATGCACACCATTAAGATTTACTAAAAATGTATCTCGACCACCATACATATGATAACTTGGTGTATATATATTATAATATTTATTTATCATCTTCTCATCATTATTAAAATATTCAAGTGCTATTCCAAAAAAAGTCTTATCAGTGTCATTCAACATTAATCCTTCTATCAATACATATAATTCGCATTCATTAACTGTTTCCATATCAAGAATCATATATGCCTGATTTTCAAAAATATTTATTTGATTATCTTTATATTCCAAGCCGTAACATTCTCCAAGTTTGTATTTTACTTCATCATCCCCTATATTTTCAATAATTTCATTATGACTTAGATTATCAGAATTCTTCTCATCTGTAACTACCAAACTATACATTAATGCTTTCTGTTTATTATATGCATCCAAATTATTATAATCTTCATATGAAATTGTTTTATCAAACGCATATATCATAGATGCAGGCTTACTTCTGGTATACATATAATATGATTCATCATAATACTCAGAAATTCCCGAATTATAGCTTGAATCAAATCCATACGGAATATACTCTCCAGATTTAAAGATATAATAATTAACGCCCATAAGATATTCTAAAGTGCTACGTTTATCCAAACCATTATATGTTTGTACTGCACCTGAAGTACATAATGCAATATTATTATTAAACTTATCAATATCATTATTATAATTGCTACTATAAAAATTTATCCCACTTAACCCATACATAAACGATGAATTTCTTGTAGAGCCACTTTGTGTATCATATCTAATCAATGCATCCGACGATATATCATTCAACAAAAATTTACCACCACTTTCCAGAATAATATCATAGGCCGTATTTTTGTCAATTTCCACTGATGGAAGATTATATTTATCCTCTGAAAACCAATAATAACATGGAAATAAAATTGAAATTATTACTACCCATAAACATAATAAATTATAGATTTTTTTAGATATATGTTGCGAAACGAACAGAGCTATGCAAATCATAACAGAAAATACAACTATTAATATAGTCAATTCATCATGAATCCTAAATACAAATATAAGAACTATTCCATATATAATTGTTATTACTGTTACAATAATCTTCCTTATATTTGATAATTCTCTCAGTCTTTCTGACATTATTACAACAATATACGCAACCAAAAAATCATATCCCCATATCCATCTATTAGTAGCGTATTTAAATCCATTAAGCATATGTCCAATAAAAGGTAAAAATAATGATGCAGTAAGTAAGATAACAAATATTTTTTCTTTTAAAAATTTTTTCTCAACCAATACAGCAAATATACTAATTAATGCTACTACAGAAAAGCCAATAACCCAATCATTTCCCCCATCAAACCCTGTAATAAATCCAGAATAAATATTTATATTATATTCCCTGTTATAAAAAAAAGGTACATAATATCCGAGATTCAGTCTATCCTGTATAGCAATATTTTTAATATATGCAAAATTTATCAATCCTCCATATAGTATAGCAACAAATGAAGAAGTAACCAGTCTAATGAAAATTTTCAATAGATATTTTTTGCCATACATCTTATGCTCTGTGAGCATTCTAATCAAATTATAACCAAATATAAAGAAACAACACATATAAGTCTGATATGACATAGCACTCATAAAATATGTTAGAACAATTATATATAAAATTGGTTTTTTATCTTCCCAAATATGTTCTATTCCAAGCATCAATAGTGGAAAATAAATATATGTAGAAATAAATCCCCATTGTCTAAATGTTATAAAAACAGGTCCGGAAAACGTATAAATTAGTGCTCCTGCATACACTGCTAATGTATTATTTCCACGATATCTTGCATACACACAGAATGCAATCCCTGCAAAATACATCTTCAGTATCAGAACAAAGTTAAACATTATTTCAGTATATTTTGAAGGAAAAAGAATCACAAGAATCATAAATGGATCTATATAACCACCACGAGTAAAAAGAGTTGCATCGCTTCCATATCCTATTGCCATATCCCACATAGGAATCACGAATTTATGTTCAACAAATATATTTCTTATAAGCTTTTTAAACCATCTGCCAAAATATAGAAAATTAGTGTAATTTATCTCTAATCCATCTGTTCTCCACATAAATGACTTATGTGCAATCTGAAAGTACATACCATAACATAATTCAAACATAATAAAAAAGAGAAACGTATAGGTAATATAAAATGCTAACTTAGGATATCTATTTTTAAATGCTTTAATAACGTCCAACATAGAAAATGCCTCCATGCACAAATAATATTCAACTTTTAAAATGCAATCATTTCTTAAATATTTTAGTAATAATACTGTCAATAATTTCTTTCATAATATTATCTCGTAAAGCCAAAAGAAGTATGCCATAAATACCAAAAAAACAAACTGCCGAAACTGTCAATGCAACGAACAAATTACAATCCACATTTTTAATCCATACAGATGCAGCAGAAGCAAGACATACAGACAATATTAATTTAATCCATGGTACTTCATCAAAGATTTTTAAACGGATATCTTTAATTGATAAAATCTGCCATGTCAATACCACAATCTCAGCAATCAAAGTACCTATAGCCGCACCTGTTGCACCAAATTCAGGAATAAATATAGCATTTAGGATCAAATCAGTGACTGCACCGGCTATCTCTGAATAAAGCACTAGTTTTTCTCTTCCCATAGGTACCATCATCTGTATGCCGATTACATTTGTAATTCCAATCAACAAAAGTGTGGGCATAATAACCTGCATAGGCATAATAGCTCCTCCATATTCTTTGCCTGATAAAAATAAAATTCCTTCTTTTGCAAAAAATATAAAATATACAGAAAATGGAAAAGCAACTAAAACAATAAAATGCATTGTCTTTTTTAATATACGATAAAACTCATCCATCTCACCTCTATCAACATAATACGATGCCCTTGGCAATAATACCGTACTTGCAGATGTAACAATGCTTAATAAAATGGTTTTTATCTTAACTGCTGCACCATAATACCCCACCTGCACATCATCTCTCATAAAGCCAAGCATCACATTATCAAGATTAGTATATATAGTAGTAGCTACTGACATTGCAAAAAAAATCAATACATACTTTATATGTTTTTTCACATTATAATTACCTACGGATTTAAGGTATATAAACTTTCTTAGATTTATAAAATTAAGTATATTTGAAGCAGATGAGGCAAAAATACTTATACCTCCATACAATATATAATCTTTCTGTTCATGAACCAATAAAAACATAGCTATAATTGCTATAAGTTTAAAAACTATTGAACGAACTGTAATATATCCATACTCCTCCAATCCTTTATAAAGCCATTCTACACCAATCGCATTGAGAAATATAGATATTCCGAGAATAAAGAATAGTTTTAAATCTTGATTAAATCTTGGGACTTGAAATAATGAGATTATATATACTATATAAACCACAACTGTCATTAGTAAATTAATTGATAATAATTCATGAACAATCCTTGATAGAGTTTCTTTATCATCTCTTACCTTTGCACAAGCTCGCACACCATATGTAGGAACACCAAGTTGAACAAACATCCCAAAATAAGTTACAACTGATGTAGCAAAAGTTACCTTTCCCGTTCCAATAGGAAGAAGTATCCTTGATATATAAGGAAATGTTATAATCGGAAAGATGAAATTAGACATCGTCAATAACATATTCATAATCATATTGAGTTTTACAGATTTTTGTTTTTTCTTCATTAGACAACTTTACCATCTACCCGATTATATACTGAAGTTTTATAATCATATTTATTAAATTCGGCAAAACATAGTAAAAACAAACCATTATAATACCATCTGAATAGTTGCTGTTCAGACAACGCAAATATACATATAAAAAAAATAATCCATATAATATTATATTTTTTATTTTTATAACATCTATATATTAAATATTCTAACAACACCATCAAAACAGCAAATGGAATAAGACCATATTTTAATGAGTACTGTAGATATGCCGCATCTACATAATTTGCATTATATCCGCTCGTAATAAAATTAATTGGCTGTCCAAATAATGTGAAGCCATATTCCGTGAACGCTCTTTTACAAAAAACAAGTCTGTTCGATAAAAATTTATTTAATTCATAATAGATAGAATTATCCTCATTATATTTCACTGATATAATATATATAAATATAAAGCAAATCCACGGCATAATAAATACAATTTTTTTTATAAATTTTTGTTCCGTTATTTTTTTTAAATCATTGCCGAATACAAAGAAAAACAATAAAACCAAAAAAGTTATCAAAAAGGCCATTTTAGTATTTGTTCTAATAAAGAACCAAATATTAATAATATTAAAAATAATATATTCTTTTAAATTTATTTTTTTCTTTTTGATAGACAAAAACATAAATAAAATATAACAATAGTGCATAAATGGTGTAGTAGTCCAATCAAATCCTAAGTATTCTCTATTTCTTCCTAATTCTATCTTGTTTTCTATAATCCCATTTAATGAAAGAAATATAGTTAAAAATAATATAAATGATTTTACGATTATATTATAATATACAATATATTCCATCTTTATGTCTATAGCGGCAACAATCAAAAAAAGCATAATATATACATAATCACTTCCACTATACTTTTCTGATATATTTCCTATCAAAAGAATTATAGCAAAAGGAATAGTATATAATTTAATTGACCTTAGTTTTAAAAGCAAACACA
This sequence comes from Lachnospiraceae bacterium, assembly GCA_017449765.1. Lineage (GTDB taxonomy): Bacteria > Bacillota > Clostridia > Lachnospirales > Lachnospiraceae > Coprococcus_C. Next base: position 38,837 of record JAFTFE010000130.1, read on the forward strand.
AAAATAAAATATAAGTTATATAATTCAGATTAAAATCCTTTATTTCGTAATAGAGAATTTTTAATCTTTCACTATTTTGAAGAAAATTTTGAGATATCATATATTGAAATAACAATAATGATAATGCTGCAAATTATATTAAATCAGATATCATCTTAGACAAATCCAAAGAATGATACTTTATATTCTGAAAATTGCATATGTTATCTTGTTTTGATACGGCATTATATATCATATCTTCACCTTGAATAGAATTAAAATATATTTTATATTCCTTTTCCGGTTTTCTTAATAAATTTAACTACAAATCCAAATGCTGCATAGTTTGTTATTCTTAATAAGAAAAGTTTTTTTCTTTTATTTGTTTGTTTATATATCTCATTAAAGTCTCGTTTTAATTTTTTTTCCAATTTGACAAAGTATTTTTTTATTTCTGCATCTTTCATATCTCCAACCTTCAATAAATAACCAGCAAATATTACATATGTAGATGTGAGCTTCTCGTTAACATGTTTATTCATTTTCTCTTTATCTAATTTCTCACAAAAATCAAATGCTAATTTCAATACATAAACAAGTTCTTTATAATGTTTTTTTAACGAACTGATATTAACACTTTGCCCATCTCTTCCTAATCTGTAATTATACACAACAAAATCAACAAACTTAACAGTTTTAATATATGGCAATAAATATAATATAAACAGATTATCAGTGTATAAAGTATGTTTAGGCAAATTTTTATAATGTTCCCTTACGATATTTGTCAAAAAGGCAGCATCCCAAATTGGGAAATAAAAACAATCCGCATCATTTAAATTCATATCACTGCCCCTATATTTTGACCATTTTGGAACATTATCTACCACTCTGTCAGGATAACAATATCTATGATTTGTTAAAACAACTTCTATATCCTGCGTCTCTAATATATTTACCAATTTTTGCAGATTATATGTTTCAAACCAGTCATCAGCATCCATTTCCTTAAAGTATTTTCCTTTTGCTAGTTTTACTGCCTCATTAAGATTTGAACCCCAACCACCATTTTCTTTATTAATTAATACAAAAGTATCAGGATACTCATTACAATACTTTTTCGCTATTTCTTCCGTCCTATCTGTAGAGCCATCATTCATAATTAACACTTCTAATTTGTCATGTTCTTCGATTAAGCAACTTTCTAATGCTTGTTCAAGATACTCCTCCATATTATATGCACATACCGCTATCGTCAATATTTTTTTTGCCATAATACCCTCCATATATCTCATGCTAAACAATAAAATCCCTCATAAATTCTATAAGTCTTAAATACATATCTTTCAATTTTACTTGAGCTTTCCATCCTAAACTATTAATCTTTTCTGAAGACAGATGCATTTTAGTATCAGCAGCATACCCCATAGAAGCAGTATCATTCGGAATATCATAAATCACCTTAATCTTATTATCAGCTATATCTTCAGCAACCAAATGTGCCATCTGTGATATAGTCATATGATTATCCTCATTACCTACATTATAAGCTTGTCCTTTTTCCCCTTTAACCAAAAGCACCAATATGGCCCTTATCGCATCTGTTGTATACACATAATTCCCCTCTGATAAACCTTTGGTATGTAACACAATATCTGTATTATCCATAAAACTTTTAGCAAACTGAGCAAATACTCTGTTCTCGTCCTTTGAGATTCCAGGCCCAAAGGTTTGTGCAAGCCTTGCAGATACAACATTTACATCATATTGTTTTGCATAGGAATTGCACAAGCACTCACACATTCTCTTACCTTCCGGATAACAGCTTCTAACTGACGAAAGATCAATATATCCAAGTTCAGTTTCCTTAATAAGATGGTCTTCAATATTCATCTGTCCATATACTTCCATAGATGATAAGTAAACCATTCCTTTAACATTTTTATTTTTTGCCAGTTCAAGAACATTCATGGTTCCATTAACGGATATTTTAATATTGTCAACAGGGTATGATACCATATCTTTTGAAGTTGTAACCGCTGCAGTATGAACAATATAATCCACATTTTCTTCTATATCAAGTGAATCATTCGCAAGATCACAAATATAAAACTTAAAATCATCAGCAATATAATCAGAAAAAATTTCTTTTGCTTTTTCTATATTTCTAATAACTGAAACAATTTTTATATTTAAGTTTCTTGCTCTTGAACAATAAAGTACTGATTTTATAAACAATGAACCAATCAAACCGGTTGCTCCCGTAACAAGTATGGTTTTTCCGAAAAATGCATCAAAGTCAGTGTCACTATTTAAAATTCCATCGAAGTCCTTCAATAATACTTTTGATTCCATAATTAATTCTCCAAACCATATATTTGCTCGTTTTCCTTTGCATCCAGCAATGCACGCATTGTATAAAAATCATCCGGTGTTGTAATCTTTATATTTTCTAAAGGTCCATCAACTAAATACATCTTTTTTCCCATATATTGCATTAAACTACATGAATCAATAAAATCTGTTTTATCTTCAGACAACACTTTACGATGTGCCTCTATTATTTCGTCAAGCCAAAAGCTTTGAGGCGCCCTTGCAAGACGTGTATTATATCTATTAGGTATATTATCAATTCTTCTATCATCATCATTTTTAACCATGAGAACTGTTTCTTTGACCGGAACACTGGTAATAGCTGAACCATTCTTCTTAACTGATTCAAGATTATTACTAATCAGCATTTCGTTTATAAGCGGTCTTACTCCATCATGTATAAGCACTATTGACTTTTCTCCATTTGCAACTTCTTCAGCTGCACATAGTCCATTGTATATAGATAACTGACCATTCTTTCCGCCTTCTACAACTTTTTTAACTTTTTTAATATTGTACTTTTCTATCAACCCATTTAAGTATTCAATCCACTCTCCAACGCATGCGATAACTATTGCATCTATATCCTTATGTTGTTCAAAATGCTCTATTGTATATATTATAATAGGTTTTCCATGCATTGATAAAAATTGTTTAGGTAACGCCTTACTATTCATTCTTGTTCCAACTCCACCTGCAAAAACAACTGCTATATTCATATAATTCTCCTTAATCTTCTATATATGCTATGATTTCATGACTTACTCTCTTGTCTTCGGGAGGTAATTCCATATAATTCCCATAAAGTCCTGATAAATACTCATCATAATTTGATGGCGCATTAAACATTTTACCCTCGAACTCGACCTTAATTGGTGTTAAAAATTCATTTTTATTAATTCGTTCTTGTGTACCATATCCCCATAAAATACCACCTATATATTCACATTCCGAAAATTCATATTTTTTAGCATTCTTATCAATTGCATCACATATTTTTTTCACTGAAATCGGCTTAATCATAATAATAAATATTGATTTTAAAATTGCTCTAAATACAGTCTTCCCTTTTCCGAATTTTGCTCGTTTTCTCCTTAAAATTTCTCTTAAAAAAAGAGAGTTTTTATAAACTTTTTTTAATTTTTTTTCATCAGCAGGATTACCATCTATAGGAAAGACATCAATCCATATTTTATTTGTCTTATCGTTATCCATATATTCATTATCTATTTGGGTTCTTGTATCAACTAATTTAATAAATGGCATATCTGAATCATCATTTTTCCAACTTACTATTTTTACATGATTTTTTATTGTTTTTTTATTTACGTTTTTATTATATAGTAATCTCTCATAATCAGGTCTTGGCATAAGGACATCTATATCATCATCCCATGGTATAAAACCTTTATGACGTATCGCTCCTAACAGACTACCACCACATAATGTATAATATAAATGGTTATCTTCACATAATTTATGGAATTGAAGCAACATATCCAATTCAAGCTCTTTTACTTCGTCAAGGGTAATTTTTCTCATTTTAAATTCTTCCTCTGTCTATAAACAATTCACACAATCCTACTTAAATATTACAATTATATTTATTCTAAATGCATAAACCATTAATCAGTAATCAACAATAAATCTATTGATTAATTTACAAATTTTTTCAGACGAATTCGGTGTATCGACAAACCCCATCTCTTTATAGAACAAATTCAACTTTTCAATATAATCCTCTACGCTTAAATTAATCATATTAGAAATAAGTTCATCTGTATCATTAGAAAACGGAAATGGCATATTTTTAATATCAAAATATAATCCTCTTTCATGATTAACATAATTTTCCAAATCATTTGCATATATAAATGCAGGCTTTCTCTGTATAGCAAAGTCAAATATACCACTTGAGTAATCAGTTATAAAATAATCCGCTGCAATTGAAATTTTTTGCATATTAGGATAGTCAGTTGCATTTATAACTGTATCAGAGAAACAATTCAACTTATAAATTAAATGTTTAGACCAATTATGTAATTTTATAGCAAATACGACATTCCTACCCAATTTATTTTTTAATTCATTAATAATTCTATTATAATCCATTTTATATACTGATATATCATCATTGTTCCTATAAGTAGGAGCATACAAAACTAAAACTGTATCATTTGGAATGTCTAATTCTTTTCTAACTTCCGTAGCAATTTCTTTTCTTTTATCGATGTCATAAAGAATATCAGTTCTTGGAAATCCACATTCTAATATTTTGCCTTTATAATACGGCCATACTCCCTTATATACTTCAGTCATACTTTTTGAATCAGATAAAAGAATATTGGTCATACTCATACTGTGTTTATCTCTTAATTCATCAATTTTATTAAATCCACTTTGCGCATCTGTGCCCATTTTTTTAAACCCAAGTCCACCGTGCCATGTCTGTATAAATAGTTGGCCTCTTCTTTTATTTATCCATAAAGATTTTGTGCCATTATCAACCCAAACCTTTGCCGTTAATAATTCTTTAAACATTTTTACACTTCCGTATTTTATTTGAGTTATATAATCCGGAATTCTAGAATCAAACTCTTTCATCAACCATATCTGTCTATAATTAGGATACATTATATTTAATTTTTCAGATATAGCCCTTGGATTGCAATCATAACGAAGACCCGAAAAAGCTGTAAAGACCACTTTTTTTTCCAATTTTTTTCTTAAATAAAATACTTTTGTAATACCCGCAATCATTCTGAATACTATATATTTTAAAAATTCCTTTACTTTCATGTTAATTATAAAATTTGATAAAAATTATCATTTATCCCTTTCATAGTATTAAAAAATCACAATATGTTTATTTTTAGTTTTTATATAACCTCCAAATTATTGCATATAACCAATAACTTATATACAAAATAATTATCGCAGCCTTATCTCTCCTCGGAGCCCTATTATTACAGAGCACATTCCACTTGTATTTTTTTATAAATTTAATTATATTTTTACGTTCAATATCATAACCTTTAACTCCAATCATCTGATTCAATGTGCTAAATCGCGCATAAACCCGCCTCCTTATTATGGCAGGCGCAAGTTCAGGGAAAACACGATATACATCTTTTGCCATGTAATCGGTCATTTTGAGTAAATCAAATTTTTTAGCATTAAACTCCCCATTTACAATAGACGATTTTCTAATTATATAATTATATTTTGACTCATATCCTATTGCAATATTTTCACATTTTAAAAACAATTTATATGTTGTTGCTATATCTTCAAACAACATACCTTTAGGATATTTAACATCATCAAACATACTTTTATGATACAACTTCGCCCATGCAGATGTGTCAATTATATCATGATATAGCATTCTTTCAATACATTTATACGGAGAAAGTATTTCATCCCCTTGAGAACCATAATCTGTAATTTTTTTTTCACTTATGACTCTATGCTGACATACTGACATTTTAGTTCCATACTTTTCCATAAGTATATATAGGTATTCAATGTAATCTTCATCAACGTAATCATCAGAATCTATACAAGTAATATAATCTCCTTTAGCCCTTTTGATACCGAAATTTCTGGCATCAGAAAGCCCGCCATTTTTTTTGTGAAAAACTACTATTCTTGAATCTATTTTTTTTATTAATTCCGCTTTTTTCCCCGATTCGTCCGTAGATCCATCATCTACTAAAATAATCTCTAAGTTTTTATAGGTCTGTTGAATAACAGTCTCTACACATTTTTCTAAAAAATCTTCTACATTATAAATCGGCAAAATAACCGAAATTAAAGGTTTGTCTGTAATGTTCAATATAATATCTCCTTAAAAATTATATAAAATTACAAGTATATTTTAAAATATATCTAAGGTACAATCTTTTTTAGTATAGGAATTTTTCTTAATACTATTGTTATTATAACACAAATCAAATAAATTAATATAGGAGTCCCCAATCTATACCACATTGAATATATATTTATTTCACTGAACTTATGTGTCACAAAATCCATTATAAACCACTGCATCAGATAAACACTAAATGTATATTTGCCTAAAAAATTAATAATTTTCCAGAAATGCTCAGAAGATATTTTCTCAGCAATTATTTTTATCAGAACAAATATTCCAATAGAATACATAATACACGGCACATTATTATATCCTTTGAAGGTTCTAATAATAGTTCCCGCTTCAATAGACAGCTTATAAGTACCCATTATGTGAACAAGCAATCCAAATAGTCCTAAAAAATATACTATTATTCTTTGTTTAAGTTCTAAATCGTTATAGGATAACAAATATCCAATTAATACATATAATAAATATCCACTTCCAACGCTCACAGATATCGAAAATTTATAATCTATTTTGAATACATTAATAACAAACGGAATACAAATGTTACAAATAAAACAAATTATGGAAGTGTATAAATATATTGATTGTTTCTTTTCCTTTTTAACTGCCGCAATTAAAGGTATCGACAAATATACGCAAAATAATGGTGGAAAGAACCAATACAAATTAACAATTGTTGTTTTTGTTATTCCATAAAATAAATATTTAAATGTAATTTCATTCAAACCAATTCTGTTCATCACAATCAAATAGACAACCCCAATAAGACTCCACGCAATAAAGGGTATAAAGGTTTTTTTTAATCTTTTAATAAAAAAAACTTTTGTAGAATATCTATCATCATAATCAAGTAATGTTGCGCCGGTAATCATAAAAAATATAGGTACAGAAAAATAAAACAAACATTCAATTATATTAGCAGTGAACCAGTAATGTTCGGTACTGAAATTCCAAAAAACACCATTTGTATGAAGCACAACAACTGCAAAGGTTGCTACTACACTCTCAAGTGTTATAAATCTTACATTTTTCATCAAAAGCTACCATTATATTTCTTTCCACTATACTTAGCCTTAAGAAACGCTGTTCCTTTCTTCCACCAATTAATCCTTTCCATATGTATATATGGAAGTTCTTCAATCTCATCTTTCTTTATTACGCCTGTCTTAACTTGGTAATCCAACCACACATTAAATATTATCTCACTAACCCGTCCATAATAACGCCCCTGAAAGTAATCAAGCTCAGGCATATCTATTCTATTCTCAAGCTCGAATAATATATCAAATAACCAACTGCAATATGCATCAAATAAATCTTTTTTCATTATCATCATATTAAACATATATCCATATGTCCGCTTTATAACTTTGTCATATGAAGCAATATAATCCGGATATTTTTCAGCTATTATTTCTCTTGTCTTATCTAACTGTTCAGCATAGTGTGTATGAGCATAGTGAGAATATAAAGTCTCAATATAATATCTTCTTTTCTTCGGGACAAATACCTTCTCTTTATCGAGCAAAGGTTCAATCTCGCTCTTTTTAATAACTCTATCAAATATATTTTTACTTTTGCTTTTATTAGCAAAATGTCTTCTATAATGTGCAAGACCTATATAATCATAATCAAGATTCTTCCAAGCCCAATATAATCCGGTAAGTTCACAAAAACTCGGATTTTTTATAGATATATTCTCTCCAATATTATCCTTTTGATAACCTAAATCAAGTTCTTTGCCCGCTTTATCTGTTTTCCCCTCTGCGCCAACATGTACCGGCAAATATAAATCATCTTTAGGCATAAGATATTTTTTATGTGTAGCAATTATTATCTTTATAGATGAGGCATTCATATAATTAACCTTCCAAAACAAAAAATAATTTTTTGTCTTTATTACTCAATATACTTAAATTATTATCTTCCTACTAATTTCTTTATCTTACAAGTCACTTTATCAAACGAATAACAGCCAAGTAGAACTATGGCAATACTCCCAATCACATAAAGTAATCTTATTTGATAATATGGTACATACATATAATACACCCAACTCTTATATCCATTCAAGTCAAAAGTTTTAAATGCTATATCAGCTCTTGAAAGCAAAGCTATAACACCTTGTATTAAGAAGAGTGCGCCTAAATGATTTAACATTATCGCATATGTATGCTTACCAGTATAATTAATTAATCGACTTCTACCTAAAACTGAGAACAAAACTCTGCTTATAATTGTCCAAAAAGCAATTCCAAAAATTGTTGTAAGATATATTAAACAAATATTTTTTCTTGTTATATCTCCCAAATTATAAACACCATAAGTAAGACTTCCTTTATTTATAATACTAATTAACATTTGTCCTAAGAAGCATACAATTATTATAATTAACATAATTGTATTTGTAAATTTCTTTTCTAAATATTTTTTAAATATATGACCAATTTGAAAGAATGGCATAACAAATAAAGATTTCTGAATATTAATTAACTTATTTAAATTCTCATTTTTATGTAATATTATTGAACTATAGCTAAGTAATATATAGATAATTAAAACGATTACTTCTTTTTGTATCTCCCTATTCGTTTTAGTATTTTACGTATTATAATGTTAAAAACCTGTACGATAAATAATGTAAACACAAACCATCCAGCAACAGTAAATCCTATAGGTTGAGCGCGTACCCAAGGAAAAACCAACCAATTATATAAGGATAATTTTAGTCCGATTCCCTCTCCCCACCTATTCACCAAAATGGTTTGTAAAACAAGATAGGCAAATGATGTAACATAAAATGGGAATATCAATCTCTTAACTCTATTAAATAAATACTTGACAATATTATTTTCATGAAAATCATTATATAAATATCCTGAAATAAAAACAAACAATGGCATGTGAAATGAATAATACGGAAACCAACCATCTATTGTAAAAATATTGCAGCCAAAATGTCCACACACTACAAAGACTATGCCAAAAAATTGAAGTACTCTTATATAATTAGGACAAAAATATTCATTTATTTTATTATTATTCATTATATTTTATACCTCTTAATCCAATTAACAGTAATTTATCATAATTGTCAAAAAAAGCAATGATTTGTGCTTTTATGCTTAATACAACATATGATTTATCACTCATCATAATACACCCAATACTCCCCTGCATCCAGACAACTCACATATCCATACATCTGTAAAATATTATCCGGCACAGGTTTATTCTTATTGCACACTACAAAATTATATCCATCTTCCTTTGCAATCGAGAATACATATTCATAATCAGGCGTATCAGATTGCATCTGATAATGTACATTCTTATATCTGTCATTTAATTCATTGATATACCCATCTGCATTTCTTCCATACATCAGCTCGATGTCGCCATTGTATTGTCTCGCTTCCGTATACATGCCATCAGGGATTATACATTTCGGATGTGAATCAACAGACAATATTGCAGCACACACCTCTTTTGTATTTGCAGATACTTTCTGTGGATTTCGGGTCAAATCAAACACATCACGGTTATATACATTTACTCCCATTACAGCTATCGCAACGGTGAATCCTGCGGCAAGAATAATCTTACTCCATACAGACTTGCATCTTTTTATGATATCAGTAACAGCATATGCTATAAGTATTGCATCAGGTATCATCCAGAACATACGCCAGTAAACCATTCTCCTAAGCATCAGCTTGTATATGACAGGATTAAGTATACATATCAGTATTACTATGAGCGGCCATATTATGCTTTTTCTATGTTCTTTCTTACATATAAAAAGATATAACGCTGCCACAATGATTACACTTACATATATCATATCCGGATAGTACGCTCTTATCCAATTATACATCTGTTTTATTGATTCCATCATCTCATATCACCTTTTTCTTCAACGCTTTTTAAAGGCACTTCAAATATCCTACATTAAATATGATATTCCTATATATATTACATTGACTACACACATTAACCAAAGTAAAACCATCATTTTCCAATTCTTCCTGGCAATACCATAGACAAACCCGTAGCATCCGAGCATTATCCCACATAATATGATGCCCATATTACTTAGCAGACACATGGCAAAATCCGCTATAAGAAGCAATAGATAATTACCCTTTTTGTCATCTTTATATAGTTCAAGAAACCGCCACAACATAACAGGTATTCCTACTCCTGCAAGAACGGCCTTGCCCTGCCACATCCTTATAAGTACAAATGTCTCTGATGTATATACAGAATAATATCCATAGATATTAAGTAAGATTGCAAAACATACAAACATACTTCTATGAAATACATCCTTACCAAAGAAATGTTCCGACAAAATCCAATATACAGCACCTAATATAAGCATTATCACAGGCGGAAGAATGGTATGCATCATAATAGAAGGATATGTCCCTGTAATCTTAGATATATATGCAGTAAATACAGCCCACGGGGAAGTTACATCCTTGTTTAAGTCTCCCAAGAAAGAACTTATGGCATTTCCGGAATTCACATCGGTAAGAAGCATCCTGTTTGTCCTGTATATATCAACTGCATTGACAACGAATCTCGAATCATCGGCATCTGTATGCTGTAAAAATATGCTTGCAAACACTATAAGGACTACTGCAAGACACATAATGAAAAAAGCAATTACATTAAGAATTTTCTCGGATTTTTTAACATCATTTTGAACAACAGGAATAATCTCACGAGCGTTCAATAATATTTTTTTATATCCATTCCTGCTGTTTTTATTACACAAGCCATAAATCACCAATCCCGCGTACACAAGTGAAAGTATGCCTACAACAAGTATAAAGGACTGCTTTAAAAGTATGAGCGGCACTGCCACTAACTGGCATACCGCCCACATGGTAATACTACCGGTTATAAAGCATTTTGCTGATGATATATCCTGTTTTAATATACAACAAATAGTATTACCTATACATATAGGTAATACTATTAAAGTCAAAATACTTAATATAATATTTAAAAAAGTTATATACATAACCTGATTCCTCTATAAGTATGTCTCTACACTGACCCTTTATGCTTAAAAACCACTCCTACGGTCTTAAGAATTATCTTAAAATCATAAGCTATACTGAAGTTTTTTATGTACTCATTATCGAGTCTTACCACTTCTTCGAAGTCAGTTATATCACTTCTTCCCGATACCTGCCAGAGACCTGTAAGTCCCGGTTTTATAGCAAGCCTGCTCTTATGATGTGCATCATACTGCATATATTCATCAACTGTAGGAGGTCTGGTTCCCACCAGACTCATATCCCCTTTAAAAATATTGATAAACTGCGGAAATTCATCAAGACTTGTCTTCCTGATAAATTTTCCGATAGGAGTAATTCTCGGATCATCATCCATTTTGAACATAAGCCCCTGCATTTTATTCTGTTTCATAAGATCCTTCTTGCGTTCCTCCGCATCCATATACATTGAACGAAACTTATATATCTTGAATGTACGTCCGTTCTTGCCTACTCTCTCCTGCTTAAAGAATATCGGCCCCGGCGACTGATGATATATAATAGGTCCGAGTATAATAAATAATATTCCGGTAGCAATTATCCCCGGTATAGAAACAATGATATCTATTAACCTCTTTATGACCTTTTGTTTGAAAGACATAAAGCTTATGCTGGTTGTAACAACGGTATAATCATTTATATTCTCCAAAGTCGGATTAGGAACACGAGGGATAATTCTATTTACACTTATATGAACCATTACACCCATTGACAAAAATTTATCAGTTATTTTACCAAGTCCCTCATCTCCCGAACCTATAAATACCTCATCTATAACATGTGCTTTAACATAGTCATACATATTTACAGCATTTGCCACTACCGGTATATCCGATATCCTGTCGCCCTGCATATCTTTGTCAAGTATAACAATTCCCTCCACATAGAAAGAACTGTAATTATATGTCTGAAGTCCTTTGATAAAGCCATCTGCATGCTCATAATCCGTAAGAAGAAGCATTCGGTTTAGTTTGCCGGTCTTTATGTTTATCTTGCACAGATGATTCTTGCGCAAAGTCCTGACAATATACATCAAAATTGTATTAATCACGAAGAAAAGACCCATAACTATACGGGAATAATCCGCTGATTGCTTGCTGAAGAAAAGGATAGCCAATACTACTGCCAGAAGTTCAATATTATAAGTAATTACAGACTTAATCTCCCGCCAGTATCCTCTTCTCAGTATACCTGAATACCCCTCCGTATAGAATACTATAGCGGCATGCGCTATAATGATAAGTCCGTTTATAAGAGCATATCCGTCAGAAAATTTCTGACTTGCATTTCCAAGTCTTATCATATAGGCAAGTAAAAAAGAGACTTCAACACATATTAAGTCCAATACAATAAAATCAATATGCTTACTTCTGCTTGTCTTTTTGTTATTCATATCTTCTTCCTATAATTCTACGGTTTTGTCAGTCGTCAATCTTTCTTTTCTGCACAGTATATCTACGTTATATTTGCCCGAAGGCAGATCTTCTCGCGGGAATTCGCATCTGAAGCCTGTAAAATCAACATCCAACTCATCCTTGTTGGTTTCGGCAACATCAGGTCTGTATACCCTGTTAGTTGATACAACAAATGAATGCTCATCATTGTAAAATATTACTTTTACATCAATATCATTATTCTTTCTGTACCCCTTTATAAATGCCCAGCCCTCAATATACACTGTATGAACCACTCTTAATATGTCAATATTGCCTGCTACCTTATCGGACAACTTACCCGATATTTTTTTCTCCGATATTGAACTGTAGCTTTCTCTTTCCTTCTCAAAGTTATAAGAAAAATCTATCTTGTTCTGAGTCAGATTGATATTATAAAATGGATCATCATCAAATTCAGGGTGCATCTGATAGAGTTTTCTCTGTTCCTTCATAAGTCTCTGTATCTTAGCGCCATCGGCGAGATCATTTCCCCGGCTAATGGATTCATGATGAAGAAGCACCGCATCATTTCTTACAACATTATAGTATCCATGCTCAATCAACTTAAAACACAAATCCACATCATTATACGCCACAGCAAGGTCTTCATTAAATCCTTTTATCTCCTGATACTTTTCTGCCGACATAAGAAGACACGCCGCAGTAACGGCTATATAGTCATAATCCATCCGGTTTCTTCCGCAATAATAAATATAATCATCAGTATATCCTGAAAAAGCATGAGCCGGACCATTCTTAAGATTTACTACTCCCGTATGCTGTATATTGTGGTTATCCGGGTAAAGAAGTTTTGCACCTACTGCACCGGTATGCTTTTGCTCAGCCTGTCCCAGCATTCGTATCAGCCATTCAGACTCTATAATCTCAATATCGTCATTTAAGAACAGATAATATGTGCCTTTTGCATTTTCTGCGCCTATATTACACATTCTTGAAAAGTTAAAATCCATCTTCTCATAAATATATTTTATATTATACTGTTCTGATAATTCTTCATACAACGCTTTATTCTCATCATTGCTTCCGTTATCGACAAGAATTATCTCATAGTTTTTGTATTCTGTAATCGAATCCAGCGAAGTTATACATCTTTCAAGTATATCATAATTATCTTTTGAAGGAATAATTATACTTACGAGGGGATTATCCTCGACCTCATAATTAACTCTGTATTGAAAAATGACATCTATAAGCTCAAGCTTGGCCTTAAGACCGCGTCTTTTTAAAGCTTCTTCCTTAGCCTTTACCGTAGCCTCTAAAATATACGGCTTAGCCTCGACACTGCCTGCTGTAGACTCCTTCCTTACTCTCCAATGATACAAAATCTTCGGTATATGTGCAATTCTGTCTGTCTTCTCAGTGAATCTGAGTGTAAAATCATAATCCTGCGCACCTTCAAATCCGGGTCTTAATCCGCCTATCTCATCTACTATTGTCTTTCTGTATACTCCAAGATGACTTGTGTACATATGTGACATAAATGTATCCGGCGACCAGTCAGGTTTAAAATGCGGCATATATCTGTCTTTTCCATTATCATCTATCTTGTCTTCATCACTATATATAAAATCAAGGTCTTTATTCTCGTTAAGCTTTTTAACAACTTCATACAGCGCATTTGGCCGGATTAAATCATCACAATCCATGAATGCTATAAATTCGCCTGTTGCAACCTCTATAGCTGAATTTGTAGCTCTCGAAATATGTCCGTTTTCCTGTCTGTATACTATTTTAATTTTTTCATTATCTTCATATTTCTTTAATGTCTCTTTAACATTTTTCCACGAAGAATTATCATCGGCAAGGCACAACTCCCAATTGTCATAAATCTGATTAATAACAGATTCTATACAAGGTATCAGATGTACATCCAACACATTATATACAGGGATTACTACCGATATCTTCGGATTATATGAGAAAGTCTCATCATATTTTTCCTGAGCCTCAAGTTCTTCAATCCATCTCTGATAATCAGACTCATTTTTTTCCATAAGTTCTTTGTACTTATACTTATATTTTCCTATCCTTTGCTTCTCTTTCAATTCATCCGATGCAAACCTATACATCACTTTTCTACAGACTTTTCTCGTTGCCAGTCCTACGGCATAGAACGGATTTCTGATTGCCCTTCTGAATTTATTAATATAAGCTGCCTGTCCGTCTATAATTGCCTCAAGATTTCTTATATGCTGGTCTTTAAGTTCGACATCATTATTTAAAGAATCAATATCATTTTTAAGTCCGTTTATATTTTCATCAAGATTACTTATATGTTGCTCTTTAAGTTCTAAATCTTCGTTTAAATCAGATATATTTTTATCAAGATTTTTTATATGCTGTTCTTTGAGCTCAACTGCATTGTTAAGATTAGCTATATTGGCGTCAAGATTATTTATATGTTGATCCTTGAGTGCAATTTCTTCGGTCAGGACATTCAATGACGTTGATTTTTTCGAATAATTATTTACATATCTGTATTTCGAATTTTCTCCATGCACATACCTCTGAAAACAAGCTTCCATATTCTGATATACGGATATATTGTCAGATATAAATCCGAATTTTGCCATAAAATCATCAACGCTTATTCTTTTTTCCAATGCATTAACATTGTCTTTATAAAGATACAATATACTTCTGTAAATTAAATATTTAACAGGAACAGAGAAATCAAGCACCCATTCATAATCAAGGCACCATACCTCTCTGTCTGCAACCACAAAATTATCAAAGATAGAATCAATATTGGCAATCTTATATGATTTTTCTTTATCCGGTATACATTCCGAAAAGAAAGCTCCAAATTCTTCGGACATTTCAAAATCCCCGATATATTCATCAGATATATCGAGAACTATATCAAGTGCTTTATTTATGCGTGTAACTATATCATCAATATCATCATGGACAAAATCAACACCTTCAAGTAATGATGTTCCATCTTTAAATTCAAACTTAAGACCGTTATCTGTCTCTTCATAAGGAATAACTTTGATGTCTTTATAAGCCTTAGACAGCAGTTCATAATTATCTTTCATTTTAGCTATCTGAGTCACGGCTTTATCATTCATTGCCTCTTTGATAACATATCTTACAGAATCTTCATCAATTATGCTTGTCTTTATCTGAAAATCTGTCCTTCTATATGAATTAAACTTGGTATATAATACTTTCTTCATTATACCCTCCAATTAGCAGCTTATCACTATGAAAGAATTGGCAAATTGCTCAAACATACCATCTTCGCACAACGAGTCGTAAACCAGAACCTCATCAAACAACACATATCTGTCCCTGTCATATGCCGGAGATATGCTTTTTATATCTCCTTTTTTAGGCAGATATTCTTCCGAATACACCTCAAGAGGAAGCTTATAATCAGGAACAGGATAATAGAATTCGTTGTTTTCAAATCCTGATTCCTTAAGCAGATTCTCTAATCCGTCTCTTGAAAATGTCCTCACTCTGTCAACATCATTATATCCCTGTATACCATCAAATAAGCCGCCTGTATGATCCTCGGTAGCACCTGCCCAATACTTAAGACCATACTTATTCTCAATGGCAATTAACAGTTTTCCTCCCGGTTTTAGCAGGGATTTTACTTTTTTTAACATATCCGCAAACGGATTATCACTGTTAATATAATATATTGAATATTCCAATACTCCGACCAAAGATATATAATCATACTTTTCTTTAAACTCAATATCCTCGAAGTTACCTACAATTATTTCAAGATTATCATAATCTTTATTTCTGTAAGCATTAATCATCGATCTTCTCTTGGATAAGTCAACCGCTGTCACTTGCTTTGTCCTGCGGCAAAACAGTCCCGATATCGCACCACATCCTGCACCTATCTCAAGCAGAGTTTTCTCACTGTCAAAGTCATACCAGTCAAGTACATTCTGGCGAATCTTAGAAAAATGATACAGGTATGTCCATTCATTTTCCTTTGTAAGCCTCTCCTCCAGTTCTTCAGAAGAATTACATTCTTTTATAATTTCCAGCATGCTTTCTTCAATATCTCCGTCGCTGTACTCATCAGTTCCTTTGTAGAAATCATAATTAAGTTTTACTTTTCCGATATACTCTTCCATATATTTCCTCATTTAGATTATTTTTACTTCTGAATTCATATCATAGAATCCAACAGTGTTTTTTTCTGATATTACCGATATGCTGCATATATTATAAAGTCTGTCATAAACTTGAAAATCATCGTTCTCAAACCTTGTACAGCCAAGCGACAAAAGATATTGCCCTCCCTGCAAATTATTATTCTGTCTGAATGTAATTACCCTTTCATCTCCCGGATTAAGCCTGCCTATATCGGAATTCTCATACATTGTATTAGTTCCTGTTATATCAGTTCCTTTGATATCCTTTATAGTAAATGCCACAATAGGATTTTCCGCATTTGAATTGGCTCTGATTTTTATCTTTATTGTAAAAAATGTATTTTTTATCAATGTACTTGTATATACTTCATCATCATCAACAACCGCAAAATCCACAATGTCTACCAAATGATCTCCGTATTCCTGATAATCCGGATTAATTACATAATTATCTTTCCAATGTTCCTGAGCATTTTCATTATGTGTTATATCATTGATACCTTTTTGTGTACCTGAATAATTATTCTCATCTAATTGTCCGACCAGTACCTTCTTGTATGTGTCTATGACATCAAACGGATTACCTTCTGCAATCTTATGTCCTTTATTAAGAAGTATTGCCCTGTCACAGTATTTACTTATACTGCTCAAATCATGACTTACAAAAAGTATAGTCTTACCGTTGTTTTTAAATTCTTCAAATTTTTTAAAACACTTTGCCTGAAAGAACACATCTCCTACAGAAAGAGCTTCATCTACAATAAGAATCTCCGGATCAATATTTATTGCAACTGCAAATGCAAGTCGAACAAACATACCCGAAGAATAAGTTTTTACAGGTTGATTTATAAAATCTCCTATATCTGCAAATGTAAGAATATCATCAAGCTTTTCATCTATCTCCTCTCTTGAAAAACCAATCATAGTTCCGTTGAGATAGACATTCTCAATCCCGGTATATTCCATATTAAAACCCGCTCCAAGTTCCAATAAGGCTGATATTCTGCCATCTATATCAACCTCTCCTTCAGTAGGATTAAGCACACCTGTAATAATCTTAAGTATAGTAGATTTACCCGCACCATTGGTTCCTATTATACCAACACATTCGCCCTTTTTAACTTCAAAATCAAGATTGTGCAAAGCATAATGTTCCTTGTATACCTTTTTCTTAGATAATCCGAAGGTCTCCTTCAATCTGTCTGTAGGTTTATCATATAATTTATATAATTTTGTAACATTATTAACTCTTATCGCTATATCGTTCATATCCGTTAATATCCTTATACTTACAATACATCTGCAAAATGCACCTTTAATTTGCCAAATACTTTTCTTCCAAGTACAAACATTAATATAGTAAACACCCAGAAATACGTTGTCCACAGTAATTTATCAGTAATCCAACGCTTATAGAGAAGCGCATCTCTGAAGCCATCAACTATATAATACACCGGATTAAGTTTAAATATCCGTCTTACCGTCGTAGATTGAAGCATGGAAATATCCCACATGATAGGCGTAAGCCATACGCCTATCTGAAGGATTATATTTATAATCTGTGTAAGATCCTTAAAAAAACATACTATCGCAGATGTGAGATATGATATGCCAAGCAGCATTACAAACATACAAAATATATAGTATATAATCTGTATACTATATAAGTCAGGTTTGTATCCATAAAACCAGCAAAGCATGAAAACTATGGCTGTAAAGAAAATATGAACAAATATTGATGATATTATTTTGACTATAGGTAATATATCTATATTAAATACTACTTTTTTAACCAGATAGTTATATTCTATCAGCGCATTAGTTCCGCCGTTAAGAGCTTCAGAAAAATAAAACCATGGCACAAGTCCCGCCATAAGCCATAAAATAAACGGGTAGCCTTCTACCCCCGGTGACCTTAAACCCTTACTAAATACGAACCAATATACAACAATTGTAATGGTCGGCTGTACAAACGCCCAGATTATACCGAAGAACGATCCTGCGTATTTTGTTTTAAAATCATTTTTTGACAGACCGGCTATAAGCTTCCTATTTCGATATATATCTCTGAAATATCCTGGTTTTTTTGCTGCAGTTGATGACATTATCTGTTCTCCTGATAGTCTTTAATTCCGCCCCATTTGTGGTCTTTATCTGATATAGTCAAATCTTTTCTTTCCATTCCGTCAGGCATAGGCCAATCAATACCAATATCCGGATCTGACCATAACAAACCACCTTCATCATTTGGATGATAAAAATCAGTACATTTGTAACAAAATTCTGCATTGTCTGATAAAACAATAAATCCATGAGCAAAATTCTTCGGAATAAAAAACTGTTTTTTATTCTCTGCAGAAAGCCTTACACCAAACCACTTACCAAATGTCTTTGACCCTTCTCTTAAGTCAACTGCCACATCGAATACTTCTCCACTGACAACTCTTACAAGCTTATCCTGTGGATAATTTATCTGAAAATGTAAACCTCTAAGTACACCTTTTTTAGAACTTGACTGATTATCCTGTACAAATTCCATATCTATACCTGCGGCCTTAAAATCATTATAATTGTAAATCTCCATAAAGTATCCTCTCTCATCACCGAAAACAGATGGAGTTATAACTTTAAGGCCTTCTATGTCACATGTTTCAACTGTGATTTTACCTATTTTTTCGACCGACATCTACACACCTCCATTATTATAATACACATAATTACATATATTATATACTATTAGTCAATTTTTTACAATAATTCCTTTCTTAAAATTCTTCTTTTTCGTAATATATATATTCAAAAATACACAAAATATTTATTAAAACTATATTCCCATAAGGTTTTTACAGGATTGCACTAATAGCTTTTTTAGGCTATAATACATTATAAAAAAACAAAAAGGAACATAATTTTATGAATTCTAACATTAATAATGAAGATACAGCGTTATCCGACAAAAGTAAGTATTCGGAGAAGTTTATCTCGGACATTTTAGAAAAATGTGGTCAGGACAAGCTTTTTACTTACTATAATAACCTCAATCCAAATGAGAAAATAATATTGGCAAGGCAAATAGAAGATATTGACTGGTCTTTCCTTGAGCCGCACAAATCATACGCTTCAGATAAGAATATTTCTCCGATAAATATTATGTCTGTAGATAATATTAAAGAAAAAAAAGACGAATATTCCAAAATAGGAATAAAATCCATACAAGAGGGAAAGCTTGCCCTTGTACTTCTTGCCGGCGGTCAGGGAACACGTCTTGGATATGACCATCCAAAAGGTATGTTTGATGTAGGAATAAGCAAAAGTCTCTATATATTTGAGGCACTCATTAATAATACAATGAAAGTTGTCGAACAGGCAGGATGTTTTATACCGTTTTACATTATGACAAGTTCCATCAATAATGACGAGACTATAGCCTTCTTCAAAGAACACGATTATTTTGGATATAATCCGGAATATATAACATTTTTTGTACAGGAATCGAACCCTGTTACAGATTTTGAAGGTAATGTACTTCTATCCGATAGAACTTCGCTCTGCATATCACCTAATGGTAATGGCGGATGGTTTTCATCCATGGACAAAAACGGTCTGCTTCATACTATCCTTGATTCTCCTGTGGAATGGATTAATGTTTTCTCAGTGGACAACGTCCTTCAGGGCATTGCGGATCCGGTATTTTTAGGAGCAACCATTGACAGCGGACTTACCTGCGGAGCAAAGGTTGTCGCAAAAGCCGCTCCCGATGAAAAGGTTGGTGCAATCTGTTCAATGAACGGCCGTCCACATATTATTGAATATTATGAATTATCTCAGGAGATGATGAACGAAAAAAATCCTGATGGAACATACGCATACGGATACGGTGTTATCCTTAATTATCTTTTTCCGGTAAAAAAGCTTACACGTACGCTTAATTCGGAAATGCCATTACACATAGTCAAAAAAGCGGTTCCATATATGGATTATGATGGTAATTTCATATCTTCTGATGAAGTTAACGCATTTAAGTATGAGACTTTAGCACTCGACCTTATACATGCAATGGATACTTGTCTTGCTTATGAAATTGAACGAGATAAGGAATTCGCACCAATCAAAAATAAATCCGGCATTGATTCAATAGATACAGCACGGGAATTGCTTATAAAAAATGGTGTGGAACTATAAATTTATCTTATATGAAGAATAGTCGGTTAGATGGTATGGTATACTTTGTTTACCGATAATGCAAGCTATTATATGAAGTCTTCCGCTGACTCGTTCTCACTCCGTGTTTGACGTCGGCCTACTAACCTCATAAACCATCAGAAATAGAGAGTTTAAAACTTTTTTCATAAATGAAAAAGCTCTAAACTCTCTATTTCTTCTGCTTTATTCGCTAAGTAGACACGTCAAACAAGGGTCAGCTTGAAGACTCATATAACACTTGCATTTTATCTGCAATCAAATTATACCTCCCTCTAACCGACACGCTACGCGTATAACATATAATATCATTCATCTTTTGATTTACTTAATAACCCTATGCTTTTATTCGGGCGAAAACACGATATTTTGCCCCCCATAACTCCTGTGCCCTTTGACAACGGCATATAAATATTATCCTTATCATGCCTATATCATAACCTTTTAAAGCATACCATACCCTCTAACCGACATTTACTCAGAAAAATATTTTCATCTTTAAGGTATATTTAAGGTTCGGGTTATATACTTACCTCAAGATAAGCAAAAAGAAACACTTAAAAATTAACGTTTATAAGGAGGTAAGGGCTTATGAAAAACGATAACAAATTAGCATTATTTCTAGTCGGAACACTGCTTATGACAAGCTTGTTCGGATGTTCAGCAAAAACAGATGATAAAACGACAAAAGAAAGCACTTCAGAAGTGACTATAGAAGAAACTGTTTCGAATGATGATTCTGTTGATATTTCAGACACAGAGGAAAGCACTAAGTCATCAGACAGCAGCATATCATCAGGAAGTTATTATAAGGAAAATCATCTTACAAAGGACGATATTGATACTGGTGAAGCATATACAAATGATGCAGACGGTGAACATGCAATAGAAGTCGACGGCGATTTTGCAACATATGCGAATATAGATGTAACCAAGACTGGCGAATCGGACGGTGATGAATCAGATTTCTATGGAGCAAATTCAGCAATTTTTGCTACAGACAGTGCAACACTTAACATATCAGAAGCTTATATAGAAACCAATGGAACACACGCAAATGCAGTTTTCTCATACGGAGAAGGAACTACCGTAAATATATCCGATTCGGTTATAGAGACAAGCGGCAATTGCTCCGGTGGTCTTATGACAACAGGCGGCGGCACAATGAATGCCGCAAATCTTACTATAAACACTTCGGGTAATTCATCAGCTGCAATTCGTTCCGACAGAGGCGGAGGTACAGTAAATGTGGACGGTGGTTTTTACAAGACTACAGGAACAGGTTCACCGGTTATATATTCGACCGCAGATATAACAGTATCAAACTCATATCTTGAATCAACAGCTTCACAAGGCGTTGTAGTTGAAGGAAAGAATTCCGTTACACTTAACGACTGCGAGCTTATAGCTGATAATAATACCAAGAACAGTGATAAATCTAACACTTATCAGGCGGTTATGATATACCAGTCAATGTCAGGTGATGCTGACACCGGAACATCATCATTTACAATGAACGGCGGCACCCTCACAAATGCCAACGGAGATATATTCTTTGTGAATAATACGGCATGTACAATTAACTTAACAGATGCGACTATAATAAATAATGACTCTGATGGAGTATTTTTACGGGCAGGAGCTGCCGGCTGGGGTAATGAAGGTTCAAATGGCGGTAAGGTTATTATGACAGCTGTAAATCAGACAATAAACGGTGATATGATTGTCGACGATGTATCAGTGCTTAATCTGTATCTTACATCCGGCAGTTCATTTACAGGTGCAATCAACAGTGACGGTCAGGCAGGCGATGTATATGTTGAATTAGACGATGGCTCAACATGGACACTCACGGCAGATTCATATATAACTTCTCTTACCTGCGATACTGACAGCATTGATTTAAACGGACATACATTATATGTTGACGGTGAAGTGTATATTGAAGGAACTGCAACTTCAGGTAATGCAATAGAGATAACAAGCGAAAGTTCATCACAGGGTCAGCCTGACGGCAATATGCCGGACGGTGAAGCACCTTCCGGTGATGGAAGCAATATGGGTAATCCTCCTGATATGCCATCAGGCAGCGGAAATGATATGGATACTCCTCCTGATAAACCTTCAGGCGATGGTGCTCCCCCTGATAAACCTTCAGGCGACGGTGACGGTACACCTCCCGATAAACCTGAAAACTAAATCGTAAAAATCCTATAAAATAAAAAACTCCGGACACAATAAAAGGTATTCGGAGTTTTTTTGCTTAGCTTATAATTATCAAAACCAATCACTATAAAAGTGAATTAATTGTTTTATAGTTAGTCTTGGCTAACCACTAAACAGATTATATTCTAATTTAAAATAAATGTCAAGATAAATTTTTAAAGGATTTAATTTAAAAAAAATTTTTCATTTGTAAATAAAAGCATTTTATTATTTTGTATAATTTAGTTGCACACAATTTAATTATGTGTTATCATATCAACATGTAATTGATAATATTATACGAGGAGGTAGTGATTATGAAGAAATATGATGTTATTTTTGTTGGAAGCGGTCATGCATGCTGGCACGGTGCACTTATACTTAAACTTGCAGGTAAAAGTGTTGCACTTATCGAGAGAGACCTTTTGGGCGGTACATGCACCAACTATGGTTGTGATGCCAAAATCTTGTTAGACTCCCCCTTTGAATTAAAAGAAGCATTGGACAGATATGAAGGTATCGGATTAGAACAAAAGGCTGATATTAACTGGAACAATCTCATGAAATACAAAAAAGATGTCATCGGATTTATGCCGACTGCTATGGAGGGTATGTTTGGAGATCTTGGGTTTGATATACTTCGTGGAAACGCAGAATTCGTAGATGCAAACACTATTAAGGTCGGAGAAGAAGAATATCAGGCAGATAAGTTTGTAATCGGCACAGGTCAGGATTATATTCCGCTTGATATTAAAGGTAAGGAACACTTTCATAATTCGAGGGAATTCTTATCACTTGATGAAATACCTGAACATGTAACCTTTGTGGGTGCAGGAATTATTTCCATGGAATTTGCTTCCATTGCATTAAGCCTCGGCAGAAAAGTTGATATTGTAACCTCCGGCAAGAAAGCACTCGGTGCTTATCCTCAGGAATATGTAGAAAAAATTGTTGATAAAATGAAAGCTCAGGGAGCAAATTTTGTATTCGAAGCAAGCGTTGAGGAGATTGTTAAAAACAGCGATAACTCCTATACTTTAAAGGGTGCAAACGGGCTTTCCATAGATACCGAATACATCCTTGTAGCAGTAGGCAGAAAGGCAAACGTGGATGGACTCGGACTTGATAAGCTCGGTATCGAATACTCCGACAGAGGAATCAAAGTTGACAACCATTTAAGAACCGCCGTCAAGAACATTTATGCTTCCGGAGACGTAATAGATAAAAAAATACCTAAACTTACACCAACCGCGGAGTTCGAGTCAAACTATATCGCACTTGACATATTAGCACCTATAAATGCGCCAATCAAATATCCGGTTATTCCTAATCTGGTATTTACTCTTCCGCGTATTTCACAGGTAGGAGTATCCATAGATGAAGCCGAGAAAAATTCCGCTATATACAGAATAGAGAAGCTTGCCTTCGGAGAGTCTATGTCATGGTTGAACAAAAACGAAAAGGAAGCACATATCACTTATGTATTTGACAAATCAAACCACCTTGTTGGTGCAGCAATTATGAGTGATGACGCAGGTTCTTATATAGATGTTCTGACAATCATCATTAACGAAAAGCTTGGTGCTAAAGAATTAAGTAAGATGATATTTGCATTCCCAACTCCGACATACGGACTTATCTCAACACTTGTTCCGCTGTTCCTGAAAGGAAAGCAGAAACAATAATAATCAATGTCAATCAAAAAAGGAACTGTCCATCTATGAGCAGTTCCTTTTTATTATCAGCGGAGACGGAGGGATTCGAACCCTCGTGCCCCGGAGGGCAAACGCATTTCGAGTGCGCCCCGTTATGACCACTTCGATACGTCTCCATACTTGAATAATATATTATATAATTTATTTATTTGCAAGTGTTTTTACGCCATTACCCAAAGAATAAGAAGACATTTTCAGTATGTTTAAATGCCTTCTTATTTCTTTTTTAATGACTAATTATAAAAGATGTTCAATCATCTTCAATACTTCCTGTCCAAACTTGTCAGCAAGCTCGTGTGCATTCTCTATACTTTCTCCTACGATACCGTAATAAAACTTTATCTTAGGTTCCGTACCTGATGGTCTTACACATAACCATGCCCCACCCTCAAGATCGTAATATACAACATTTGATTTTGGAAGTCCTGTAGGGAGCACAGCCTTATTAATCATATTGGTTGCAGTATCATTGTCATAATTACGTGCCCATAACACCTTATAACCTGCTACCTGTTCAGGCGTGTGTGCCTTAAGATGATCCATGATACTTGTAATCTTTTCCTTACCGTCTATACCCTTCAAGGTAAGTGTTTCGATACCGTCTAAGTAATAACCGTATCTGTCGTACATATCAATCATTACATCCCAGAGAGTCATGTCTTTGGAACGATAGTAAGCCGCTGCCTCACAAAGTGCCATAGTAGCTACGATAGCATCCTTGTCCCTGGCATGGGTTCCTATAAGACATCCATAGCTTTCTTCAAAACCAAATAAATATGTACCCTCACCCTTGGTCTCAAAATTAAGTATCTGCTGGCCTATATACTTAAAACCTGTAAGCGTCTCAATAACCTTAACACCATAATGCTTAGCGATGGCGTCCGCAAAATTAGTCGTAACTATAGTTTTAATCAGTACTCCATCCTCAGGCAAACCTTTTGTAGCGGCTCTCTGGCTTAATTCGTATTCAGCAAGAAGACTTCCCGACATATTTCCGGTAAGACAATGGTATTCTCCCTGCTTGTCCTTTACATATACTCCTAACCTGTCTGCATCAGGATCAGTTGCAAGTACCAAATCAGCATTTCTTTCCTTAGCAAGCTTAAGTGCAAGTTCAAAAGCTTCTGCAGCCTCAGGATTAGGATAACTTACAGTCGGAAAATCTCCGTCCGGAAGTTCCTGTTCAGGAACCACATATACATTTTCAAATCCTATCTCTCTTAAGATTCTTCTGGCAGGTATATTTCCCGTTCCGTGAAGCGGCGTATATACAACCTTTATCTCACTACCGTATCTGTCTATACAATCCTGATGTATAATCTGCTTTTTAAGAGCAGCCATATATGAATCATCAATTTCTTTTCCTATTATCTCGTACAAGCCCTCATGTATCGCCTCAAGCTTCGGCATAGTCTTGGCATCCTGTACGGTTATCGACTTAACCTCCTTCATAATACCTGCATCATGTGGAGGCGTAATCTGTGCACCGTCTTCCCAATAGACTTTATATCCGTTATACTCAGGCGGATTATGGCTTGCCGTAATATTTATACCTGCTACGCATCCAAGCTCTCTAACTGCAAATGAAAGCTCCGGGGTAGGTCTCAATGACTCAAAAACATATGCCTTTATGCCGTTTGCTGCAAGACAAAGTGCAGCAACATCTGCAAATTCCGGTGAACATCTTCTGGAGTCAAAACATATAGCTACACCTTTAGCCTGTTTTTTTCTATGAAGAATATAATTGGCAAGACCCTGTGTTGCCTTTGCAACCACATAATTATTCATTCTGTTAATACCGGCACCGATTATACCTCTAAGACCGGCAGTACCGAATTCAAGATCTGCATAGAAGCGTTCCTTAATCTCCTTCTCATCATCCTTAATAGCAAGGAGTTCCTGTCTTGTCTCCTCACTGAAGAAAGGGTTAGTTGTCCACTCCTCATATATTTTCATGTAATCCATGATGTTCCTCCTTATATGTATTCATTCAAATTAAAAATTAATTATCTATATTCATCAGGTCAATCAGAGCCGTCAGCCCGTCAAAGCTATATTCATCATCCTTACCATCGTCTACCGCCTGAATTGTATAACTTTTTATCAGACTTCCCGTCTGATATAAAATAATAGTATGTGTTCCGACAACCTTTGGGAATGTAACCGGCACATATCCGACATAATTACCATCTACGTACACACTTGCTCCAACAGGTGTCTTGATAGTAATGGTATTATCCGTCGCCCCATCATAAGTTACCTGTGTAGTCACTTCTGTAGGTGCGGATAATTCTGTAGTTGTTTCACTTGTATATACACTCTCAGTTGTCGTTTCTGTAGAAGTTTCAGATTCCGTCGTTGTCTGTGTATCAGTAGAAGTATCCGTCGTCTCTTCGGTTGTCTCTGTTGTGTCTTCTTCCGTCGTAGCATCATCAAGCGGAGTTAGTTCAAATGTATATGATTTAACCGGTTCCGATACCTTGAAACTGCCATTAAAACTCTGATATCCTTCTGCTTTTATCTTAAGACCGTATGAGCCGTATATATTTGTATATGCATGTGTCTCAAGCAGATCATTATTTACATATACTTCTGCCTCAGCAGGTGTGACAACAAATGACACAGTACCTCTCGGTATCGCTATATCTGATATATCTACATCAATCTCTTTGTCCTTTTCCACTGTTACTTCTTTGCTGTCACTATAACCGTTTTTATTTATTCTTAATGTATAGGTTCCCTCTCTGACCGCCAATAGCATATCATCTGTTACAGGGACTATAACATCGTAACCAATCTCGACCATCCCACCCACATATGTATGCTGGTTAATAAGTCTGACATATCCGTGTCCTTCATCTATCACACATGAAATAAGTGAACCATTCATCAGATAAAGTGTTACCTTATCTTCTGTACTTACTTCCATTATATTCTTAGCCTTGCCATCATCAAAAGCAAGTGCAAATTCAGACATTTTACATGAAGAACCTTTATAAGTTGCCTTTTTATTAGTAACATCGGCAGCAAATTTATTTATATTTTTTAACACCTGTACATTACTGTTAGATGCAATACTTATAAGTCTTTTTGTGTCAGCATAGTAAGTGATATCAAGTACGCTTCCGACATTTATATCATTTATGCTCACATTACTGCCACGGGTATCCGTGACAACAACACCACCATGATAACCAAGCTCAAGCTGGTCACCCGATATATAATCCAGAAAAACTATTTTGTCGTTTTCCAAATCTTTACTTATCATTACCGCTGTCAGTTTTTCTTCCACGTGGTTGGCAAGAATATCTTCTGTAGTATCATTATACACCTTAACATTTCCTGTATTACCACATGCTGTAAGAGTAATCAGAAGCAGTATCATCATCAAAAAGATATTTTTTCGCATATTTACCACCTTAACTTCTGTATTATACAAGATTTTTTTTTAAATGTGAATACCAAATTAAAGGAATTTTACATATAAATGCTTTTTAATTTGTCAAGCAGCGCCTGTTTGTACCCTTCATCCTGTATGATTTTGTCTAATTTTTCCATCATTTTAGGCGAAATCCAGTTTTTAGGAGAATTTATATACTGATTCCCCAATTTGTAGAATTTTTCCGGATAAAGATATAATATATAAATATATTCCATATCCTTCTCATCCAAACTACATATTCCGCCATACGTTTCTATTATTTCCTTCATTACTTCAAAATCGTAATTATTCTTCTCCAATGTCTTCCTGATAAAATGATATAGATCGTTTAACTGATTACCTACATAGAACTTATCAAAGCCAATAGTTGCCAACCGCATTTCATCCTCTCCCACCACAAAAACACTGTGATGATTATACATTCCATGACAATAACCTATATGCTTGTTAAGCTCATTATATTTTTTCTTATCAAAAATGTTTTCGCATGAAACAGCCTGCTCATAAAAGAAGTTAAATGATTCGAGAAAAGCTTCTTCAAAATCCTTTTTGGACTTTCTTTTCATCATAAAATTTTTCACACGTTTCAATTCCTGATTTCTCTTCTTAAAATCACTGTTTATACGCACATGCACGTCGCCTTCGGTACGTTCAAAAAACCTCTTACTTATAAGATGAAATTCGGCGAGATTTCTTACAGCTGCACGTATTTCATCTATATTATTAATATTTATTTCTCTTCCATCAAAAAATTCACGTATCACAAAAGGATTACCATATCTGTCATAGGTTACAAGTTCATCCCGGTTATTTTTTACACATCTGTCAATATAGGTGAATCCGTTCTGTACAAGCCTTTCCTTAAACTGATATTCGGCTCTCAACCGGCTTTCATTTACGTCAAGCTGCTTTACCTGCCTGACGCCTTTATCCGTATTAAGTATAAATGCTCCACGCCCTCTCATAGTCTGATAAACTTCCATATCATATGTTTCATAAACCTCAGACATTTTTTCAGCCAAAAAAATCCCCTCCAAACTTAAGTCTTGTTAATCTTATGTTTGAAAGGGGGATTTAATGACTGCTGTACTAAAAGTTTTTCTGCTCCTCAATCATATTTTTTGCAAGTTCGAGCAATTTATCTCTATCATTAAGTTCAGGCTCATCAAGCACGTATTCCAGTAAAGATTTAAGAACACCGCCAAGCTCCCTACCGGGATTCATACCAAGCTCTATCAGATCTTTACCATCAATTTTCAAATCCTTTATGGCAAGACATTGCTTCCCATCTATGATTTCATCGTACATAGTCTTAAGCCTTGTTATATTTTCTTTCTTCTTATCCTGATTATAATCACTTTGACCTAATCTGTCTGCATTTCTTATTATGATAAAATCATCAAAATTTTCCACTCCAAGCTTGGTCAGGAATCTTCTGAAAGCTTTAATACCCACGTCACCGGATATTCCATAATCATGATACATAACAAGCTTCGTAACCTTATCTATGGTTTCATTGTCGAATTTGAGCCGTCTTAAAATATCATTCGCTATCTTACTGCCTTTATCCTGATGTCCGTAGAAATGGTCTGTCCCATTCTCATCTGTTATACGACATCCCGGCTTACCCACATCATGCAAAAGTGCTGCATATCTAAGCACAACATTCTTCGGAACATTTTCCATAACACAAATTGTATGCTCACCGACAGAATATAGATGATTGGGATTATTCTGCGGAGTATCCATCATAAGGTCAAACTCCGGAAGAAATACCTTAGTTAGTCCAAGTTCATATGCAGTCTTTATCATATCAGGATTATCCGAGGTGATAAGCTTGGTAAACTCCTCCCTGATTCTTTCCGCACTTATATCCTTTAAATAAGCTGCCTGATTTTTCATGGCAAGCATTGTAGGCTCATCTATATCGAAGCCCAGCTGTGCTGCAAATCTGACTGCGCGGAGTATACGGAGCGCATCCTCGTCAAACCTTTCCGATGGCATTCCAACACACCTTATAATATGCTTTTCAAGGTCATTACTTCCTCCGAAAATATCCACAATACCATCTTTATCATTGTAAGCCATGGCATTAATCGTAAAATCACGTCTTTTTAAATCTTCAGTCAGACTTTTCGAAAAAGAAACCTCCTTAGGCCTCCTGTGATCCTCATATATACCATCCACACGATACGTCGTAACCTCATATGCATACTCACCTTTACCTGAATGAGCCTTATCAACAAGCACTGTAACCGTACCATGCTGTATCCCCGTATCTACCGTCTTTCTAAAAATCTCTTTTACCTGTTGCGGCGTCGCAGAAGTTGTAATATCCCAGTCATGAGGAACCATTCCAAGCAGACTGTCCCGTACACAGCCACCGACAATGTACGCCTCAAATCCATTTTTATTCAATTCATTTATTATATACGATGCCCCTTTTGGCATTCTGATTTTAACATTTAACATATACTATGCATCCCTAATTATTTAATTTGAAACATTCAATTAATATTCAACATATAGCATTGTCGAATTGAGCATATGCATAATTAAGCAGTTACAAAACATTTTGCCTGATTTGTGTAAAATCAGCAACGAGAATTCGAATAGGCTCGCTCAGAAACAGACTGTTTGAACGTAGTGAGTTGTCTGTTTCGTGCAGAGCGTAGAGAATTCGAGTTGATTGATTTAACAAATCATTGGCAAGTTTAGTAACTGCTTAATTATGTTATGTCTCAATTCGGCAATCTAAAATTTTAATTAGTATGCTTTTCCGAAGTATACCATCTTCTTAGCAGGCTTACCACAGTGGACACATACATTCGAAAGTGTTTCCTGTTCAAAAGGCATACATCTTGTCGTTGCTCCTGTTTCATCCTTGATAGCAGTTTCACAGGCTTCGTCACCACACCACATAGCCTTGATAAATCCCGGCTTATGCTCGAGTATATCTGTGAACTCTTCCCAGCTTGTGGCTGTATAGGTATGTGAATCCCTGTGAGCCTTGGCACGCTCAAACATATCCTTTTGCATAGCATC
This sequence comes from Lachnospiraceae bacterium, assembly GCA_017449765.1. GTDB lineage: Bacteria > Bacillota > Clostridia > Lachnospirales > Lachnospiraceae > Coprococcus_C. The sequence goes on from JAFTFE010000130.1 coordinate 70,335, forward strand.
AAGCATCTCGCCAATTTTATCTGATAACTCTTCAAATGGTACAATTACTTTTTCTCTTGTATCTCTTCTTACAACTACAGCCTGTCCTGCTTCTATATCCTTAGGACCTACCTCAACACGAAGAGGTATACCACGCATTTCCTGCTCGGCGAATTTAAAGCCCGGATTCTTATCTGAAGCATCAACCTTAACTCTGAAGCTTTCGGCAAGAGTCTTTCTTAATTCTTCCGCCTTATCAAGTACACCTTCCTTCTTCTGCATGATAGGAACTATCATTACCTGAGTCGGTGCAACCTTTGGTGTAAGCACAAGTCCGCTGTCATCACCGTGTACCATGATAAGGGCTCCGATGACTCTTGTGGTCATACCCCAGGAAGTCTGGTGTACGTACTGAAGTTTGTTATCCTTATCCGTATATTGAATTTCAAATGCTCTTGCAAAGCCGTCACCAAAATTGTGGCTGGTTCCGGATTGAAGTGCCTTTCCGTCATGCATAAGTGCCTCAACAGTATAGGTTGCCTCAGCACCGGCAAATTTTTCCTTATCGGTTTTCTTACCCTTTATAACAGGTATTGCAAGATAGTCTTCAAGAAAATCCGCATATACATTTAACATCTGAACCGTTCTTTCTTCAGCCTCCTCGGCAGTGGCATGCGCAGTATGACCTTCCTGCCACAGAAACTCTCTTGAGCGAAGAAACGGTCTCGTCTCCTTCTCCCATCTTACAACCGAGCACCACTGGTTATATACCTTTGGTAAATCTCTGTAAGATTCCACATCCTTTTTATAAAAATCACAGAACAGGGTTTCCGATGTAGGTCTCACACAAAGCTTTTCCTGAAGTGGATTGGAGCCTCCTAATGTTACCCAGGCTGCCTCAGGAGCAAAACCTTCTACATGATCCTTTTCCTTCTGAAGAAGACTCTCAGGAATAAACATAGGAAGATAAACATTCTCAACTCCTGTTTCTTTAAATCTTGCATCAAGCTCATTTTTGATTCTCTCCCAAATTGCAAAGCCTGCAGGCTTAATAACCATACAGCCCTTTACACTTGTATAATCAATAAGCTCAGCCTTAAGCACTACATCTGTGTACCACTGTGCAAAATCCTCCTCCATGGAAGTTATCTGTTCTACTAATTTTTTGTCCTTAGCCATCTTATATCTCCTCGTTTTTTCTTTATTTCTTTTAATCGGTCTCGTGCATTTTCAAGATTAGAACTCATCCATTTCTATCACATCAAATGCCTTTCCGTAAGGTTCCTTTTTAAATACCATGCGTTCACCCGTTACGGGATGGACAAGCTCTACACGTGATGAAAATAAAGCAATCTGCTTAATTTTATTTTTAGACCTTTTGAACTTAGGATTGTACTTTATATCTCCCCAGATACCACAGCCTATATTAGCCATCTGAACTCTTATCTGATGATGTCTTCCGGTCTTTAGTTCTATTAGCACATAACTAATTATACCCTCATCAGTCTCAAATTCATCCAGTAGTTCATAAGTTAGCCGTGCTTCCTTAGCACCTTCTGTTCCCTTTTTGCATATCCTGGACATATTAGTTTTGGGATCTTTCACCATATAATCCAAAAGCTCGCCATAATCATCAGGAAGTTCTCCGGTAAGTACAGCCTGGTAATATTTTATCATTGTACCATCCGTAACCTGATTTGAAAGCTTAGCAGCAGCTTCCTTGGTTTTCGCAAACACCATTACTCCGCCAACAGGTCTGTCAAGTCTGTGCAAGAGTGATAAATATGGTTCATTATTAGAATCAGAGTTCTCAAATATATAGTTTTTAACTAAAGTAACCATATCCTCATCATTTGATTTATCACTCTGAGATGGTACCCCGGGGGGTTTTACACAGGCTATCATATGGTCATCTTCATATAAAATCTCCAACTTCATTTTATTGTCATTCCTCATTTTCGGATTTTTAACCTTGTCAACCTTTATTATGCTCTCGTTTCTTTAAAAATATGGTCTTCAAGGTCAAGTAAAAATACATAGTAAACCATTCCGTAATTAATATCATGAACAAGATGTCCATAATCATCTACAGTTTTTATCTCTCCGTCTTTGCATATTATTCTGTATCTGACGTAATCCATTCTGTTTACATTTTGAGGCGTATTAAATTGTTGTTCATAAATTTCCTTCTCAGCCCGTTCCAAATCATCGGGATGAATCATTCCTTTAAAACTATTGCCTACATGATTTCTGAATTCGTCAATATTCCTGCAGTTGTACATTTTTACCAACGAATCTCCAACATATAATATCTGCTCGTCTCCTGACGCTTCATATACGAAAAATCCACCCGGAAGACCCCTGGAGAATTCATCAAGATCAAACATAAACTGCTCTCTAACCGGCATAGCCATGTTCTTCTTATAAAAACAACATCTTGCTTTACCATCATATTTTGCCTTATATAATGCATCATCCGCACGTTTCATCAGTTCGTCAAAATCCCTGCCGTCATCAGGGTAAATCGATACTCCAATCGAAAAAGTAAAAGCAACCTTTCTGCCACCTATTACGCTTGCCTTATTACACAGGGTAATAAATTCATCCAATTTTATCTTCAGACGTTCCACATCAACATCCCTGTAAAATACCACAAACTCATCTCCACCAAGTCTGAATATTATTCCTTTGCCGGAAAACTGTCTGTTAATCTCCTGTGCACTGCTTATAATAACATTGTCACCGCACTGATGCCCGAATGTATCATTAATTTTCTTAAAATTATCTCCGTCAAAGATTATAAATGCGCATTTTGTATCAGGATTCTCTTCTATATATTCCGTTATTTTTGTAATACCACCCCTTCTGTTAAGAAGTCCTGTCATATAATCTTCCTGAGATATTTTTTTTAACTCCTCTAAATCCTTTAACTCCTCCATAAAGATTCCCCCCATCGTAATAAAACACTAATCTTTTTTCAAAGTAAATTTACTGCTTCCGGTGTCAGATTTATTACTGACTTCTGAATTGTCATCCTGTGTATCCGGGTTCTGTGTACCTGAACCGTTGTAATATGTGTTACTTGGCTTATTATTGGTATACACGCTTTTGGTTTGAGTATTCTGTTCATCTGAATACTGATTATTCACCTGTGTCCTCGGATCATAAATATAAGGTCCTGAATTTTGCACATTAGGATTAATCATAGATATATCATCATATGTGCTGTCATATCCTCCTGTTCCGCTTTTACTCATTCCTTTTTGTCCGTCATAGAAAGCATAGCCTGTAGTAAGAAGCATCGCAAGACCGAATATTATAGATATAATATTTCCTGCCAGTATTCCACCCGCATTTAGTTGATAATCTCCATCCAGTTTTTTTGCCAGATATCCGACAAGAAAATAACCAACGATTTGTACCACACCATATAATACTCCCGGTATATACCATTCCTTTTCTATACTGATATTATCATCAGCTTTTTCCGCTATCTTAGTAAGCATCCAGTACTGAGCAATGACAAGCCCGAGCATTATAATCATAGCTATAATAAAAAATCCAAAGCCAAACATTGCACTTACAAAAATCAACATAAGTAATCCGGTTATAGAAAGACCTCCTACTACTGATATGTAAATACTTAATGCTTTTATACCGATATAAAATCTGCTTATCTCTCCTGAGAACATACCAATCGCGCATAATATATAACACACCGCAATTCCAATTACTGCAATTGTACTTATCAGTGTCTGTTCACCTGAAAAAATACCAACAATCGAAAGAACTGCCTGAATAGTCCAAAACACTCCGGCAATATTATACCATACCGTCTTGATTTCTCTCATTATCAAACCCCCATTTTCACAAATAATTATTATATTATTATAACCCTTATCTACATTAAGTTGCAAGACCTAACTTGGAGTAGATTTTATGCCTACCTCGCCTTCCGGCTCGGTAGACGGCTTTCGCTCTTCCTTCCGCCTCGCATTTAGCCATGCCTACCTCACCTTCGCTTCGCTTCGGCTCGGTAGACGGCTTTCGCCGTATAAAAAAGAAAAGGAATGCAAATTTATATGTGCAAGCACATAATTTGCATTCCTTTTCTTTTTTGCATGGCTCAATGCTACTCTACGTTTTTTAAAGCGGTATCCATCGGAACCCTTTTGATTCGTCTGACATCAAACAGCATTACTATGATATATGATACGAAAATGAAAATAATTTCCTTAGCAATGCCTATAGGGCTTGTATAAAATGCGAACCATCCTCCAAGCTTCATAAGGATTGCCTTCCACGCCTCATTGATAATTATATAGCCTAAAAATGCCGCTATTATCTCTGATATTATGACCATAACAGTTGTAGGCAGTATATAAAGTGAGCTTATTTCATTTGTGTTATAGCCCAGTATCTTAACCATGGAAATTGAATTCTCATTTTTCTCGATAATAATCTTCGTAAGCAGATATATCAGTATTGCCGAGAGGATAATACAAAGGTACTGGAAGTACTTCATATAATCACCCATAGAATGATCGAGCTGGTCGGCAATCTTGATAATATCCTTTTCGGTTATCTCCTTGATGATATAATTTTCATCTATATCATCAATTTTATTATCGGAAATGTAAGCGTTAAAGAAGCCCTCTTCCATATCAAAAACTTTAGTATAATTTTCATTTGGCATAAAGATTGCTATACCGCCCTCATAATCATAGATACCGATTACCTTAAATTCATATGTTTTATTCTCGTACTTTTCATCAATCTTAATCGTATCTCCAACATCAACCTTGTATTTACCGTTAAAGGCTGATGATACATATATTTCATTTTCGGCAAAATCATCATTTATTTTGATGTACTGACTATCATCACTGATGCCGTATACGGCTACTGTCTCGTCTATTATGTCACCGTATCTGACAAGTTCCTTCATATTAATTTTTTCCGCGCCTTCAATATCGGTAGTTATCTCGTTGCCCATAGCGTCCACATTAGACTTGAGCATAACCTGATATTTTGAAAACATCATATCCGTAACATGGTCCTGATAATAACCAAGCGTTTCGGGCATACCGACTGCCATACTCATCATCATCATAACAAATGTTATTCCAAGAAAAAGCACAAGATAATTAGGCAGGTTCTGAAGGAGTATTCTTGTTCTGAAGCGTGATAAGAATTTCCATCTCGGAAGCCTCATAGCCTTCTTACGCTTTATTTTCTTAAGGTCACGTCTTATAAACTTAAGCGGTGAAAGTCTTAATTTGTATGTTATTACAACAAGGTTGATAACAAACATTATTATAAGAGGTATAACCGTTGTATTGATAAATGCAGTCGAGCTCCAAACCGTCTCATATGTAGGGAGACTGTAACTGTTGTAGTACATCATAACGACTACCTTCTTAAACACTGTATATCCCAAAAGATTTCCAAGCAGAGCAGCTATAAGTGTTACCAAAACCGGTGAAGTCATATAGTGACGTATAAGCTCACCTCTGGTGTAACCGGATGCACGAAGTGTACCGATAACCGCTGCCTCCTTGGTTATGGTGTTGTTAATAGTTATAGCAAATATAAATGCGAGAACCACGATAAGAATATCAAGTAAAACTCCGCCCATAGCCATATCCGAACCCATATCGGTGGTTGCAAATATGATGGCCTGATTTAAATATGCCGGTACAAATTCTTCAACAGGATTACCGTACATATATGATGCGGTGACGACCTCCTCCATGAAGTCATCCCCCTTTTTCTTGCTTTCTATATCATCCTCAGGCTTATCTGCATAAAACCATGCATAGCGATAGTGAAGCTTGCCTGCTACACGTTCGAAACCTTCATCAGTGACAAGTCCCACATTAAAGGTTATAGCATCAAACATTGTGTCGGATGCACTTTTGTAAAGAGTACTGTAATTCGGAAGCGCTATGAGACCTGTTACCTCAAAGTCCTTTCCGCCTACTTTTATTGTATCACCCACCTTGATTTTTTGGTTATCGGCATGCATTCGGTCTATAACTATCTCATTATCATTTTCCGGAAGTCTTCCCTTCATTACACAAGGAAGATCAAACTTATCCTGTAGCTTGTAGATTCTGATTTCGATCTCATCATCATTGTCTTCTAACTCTTCATCTACAACCTTACAGAAATTTTCGTATATGGTTATATCATCTGATTCAAGTTCTTCTAAAAGCTCATCCGATGCCTCATCTGAAAACTGCAGATAACCATCCTCACGAACATACTTTTCAACGCTTTCATCTGCTGCCTTCATCATACTCTTATTAGCAACATACATACCCGATATAAAGCCTATAACAAGAGTGAGGAATAAAAATATCACAAGGTATTTACGCCATTCTCCCTTAAGCTCTCTGGGTATTCTTTTCTTTAACGGACTCTTCATAACGACACCTCCTACCATTCAAGATCTACGGCAGAAATCTTATTATCGTTTATGTCATTGTGTCTTACAACTCCGTCACGAAGCTTTACAATATGGTCAGCCATATTTTTAATTGCCTCATTATGAGTAACCATTATAATTGTATTTCCGTACTTTTGATTTACATCCTCGATAAGCTTAAGAATCTCCTTTGAGGTCTTATAATCAAGTGCACCTGTAGGCTCATCGCAGAGAAGAATATCCGGATTTTTAACTATTGCACGACCTATAGAGGTTCTTTGTTGCTGACCACCCGAAAGCTGATTAGGAAGCTTGTAACGATGTTCGAAAAGTCCAAGAGTTTCAAGCAGTTCATCTATATCGAGCGGATTATCGGAAAGGTATGCACCTACCTCTATATTTTCCTTTACATTTAAATTAGGTATGAGATTATACATCTGAAATACGTATCCAAGATGCTTACGGCGATAAAGCGTAACTGCTTTTTCATCCATATCTTTAAGCTTGTCACCATTTATAGATATGTAACCATCATCAGGCTGGTCGATACCGCCTATGATATTTAAAAGTGTAGATTTACCTGAACCTGAAGGGCCAAGCAAAACACAGAACTCTCCCTTTGCAACTGAAAATGAAAAGCCCTTCAACACCTCCTGTCTGGTGTCACCTTCACCAAAACCTTTCTTTAAATCAACTATTTCCAAAAATTTCCTCTCAATTTCTGACATAATGTCCTCCCTATCGTAATATAAAAAAAAATTAAAAATTACCTGAAACTTATTTCAACATATGAGCAATTATTCATATGTATCTTTACAACAGTTAGGTTAGCACAACTAAACTTATATGTCAACTGTTTTTGTGATAAATTAAAAAAGACAGTTATCGCAACATAACAATCGTTGCAACAACTGTCTGATTTTCAACAGTATTACAATCCGTTCTTATTAAGCAGATATGCCATAACATGAACAGGCTGAATAAAATCTCCTGATTTAATTTTATCTTGAATTTCTTCTTCCGATAATTTTATGACATTTAAAAATTCTGTATCGTCAAGACTTTGTCCACTTACTTTCTCACAGTCATAGGCTCTGAATATATGTGCATAATTATCCGCAATACTCGGATTTGAAGGTATGGTTATGATATGCTCCCAATTCTTTGATACATGTCCTGTCTCTTCTTTCAACTCTCGTTTTGCGGTCTCGAGAGCATCCTCTTTTTTCATTTCAGGTTCTAAGTCAGAGGTGTAGTCAATATCACCACAGGTCTCTACTCCGCCGGCAGTAAATTCCGTAGTGCATTTACCTATACCATGTCTAAACTGCCTTACACACAGGTACTTTCCATCCTTATCAGTAGCAACTATAACCACATAATCCCTTCTACTGTAACTATAATACGGTTCAAACTCCGAACCATCAGGCATACGATATCTTACACGTCTGAAATCAATCCATTTATCACGAACTATGTGTTCTGTATTTACTTTATGCCATATCAGATTTTCATCAGAATTCTTATTATCCGACATGTTATTCCTCCATAGTTTATAAAAAATAATAATTCATATCCATCATTAATAAATCAATCTACTCTCTTGTCACCCCAGAAAAATAATGCTATGGTTCCCGGACCTGTGTGACTTCCAATTGTTGCTCCAATCGGATATATTCTGACTTTTCCATTCAACTTAGGAAATGTTTCCTGAATCATTTCAGCTAATTTTTGCGCCTCATCGAAAAAAGCAGACTGGCTGATAAAGCATCTGCCGTCATAGTCAAGGCCATCCCTGGCATGTTCCTTCATCATCTCAAGTGTACGCTGCATAACTTTTTTCTTACCACGAATCTTCTCCCTCGGAGTAAGTCTTCCCTCATAGTCCACATTTAACAGCGGGCAAATATTCAGCACATTTCCGATAGTTCCGGCAGTCTTTGATATCCTGCCTCCCTTTATATAAAAAGACAGATCTGTCGAATAAAACCAATGATGAAGATTTAACTTATGCTCTTCTGTCCATTCATATAATTCATCAATATTCAATCCTTCATCCCGCTTATCGGCTACACCGTCAACCAAAAGTCCGTAACCGCTGGATGCAGCAAGTGAATCTACCACATAGAGTTTCCTGTCCGGATATTTTTCCAACAGGCTATCCCTTGCTATACAAGCTGAATTATACGTACCTGATATTCCGCTTGACAAAGTAAGGTGTATTATATCTTTTCCGGTTTTCAATATATCTTCGAAGAAAGTCTCATATTCTCCTACAGCAACCTGTGAGGTTTTTGTATCCGCGCCATTTTGCATTTTCTCAAAAAGTTCATCCGATGAAATAGTTTTACCCATATCATCAAGATATTCCACACCATCCAAAGTGTAATGAAAGTTTACATACTTTATATCTCTTTGTTCCATATAATTATTAGATAAATCCGCAGGTGATGAACATGTTAAACAATAGTCTCTCATAGTATTAATCCTTTCATTTTTTATCGCTCATTATATCACTGAAAAAAAAATTTGTAAAATGTAAGTTATATTTATATAATTCTATAAAAAAGCTCGCCATACAAGAATTTTACATGAATAAAGCCTACAATCATTTTAAATCATCAAGTATAACACCCCAGGCATTTACAAGCTTTTCTATACTCCAAGCTGCATTGGCAGGACTTGTTGAAGGAAGGCAGACACAATCTCTTCCCGTAAGCTCCTCAGTATATTTTTTATACATTTTCTCTGCTGTCTTACCATTTACATATATGCGTTTTATATCACCGGTATTCAAAATAGGTCTTAAATCATTCGCAGTTACATTTTTTATACTTGAGTCTGACGAGCCGACTATATCACAGGAAGCAATCACGTCCCATGCAGCTATGTGATGTCTTAATAAAATTTTTTTCTCTCTTCTACCGTCATAGGAATATCTTCTTTAAATAAATAAGCCAAAACTTTCCAATAGCGGTTCTGTGGATGACCGTAGAAGAACATCATCTCCCTCGATTTCACAGACGGAAAACTGCCAAGTATCAGTATCTTTGAATTCTCATCATATAACGGCGGTATAGGATGTACTATCATAATTCCTCCTGATTGAAACCATTTATCCGGTCAGTCATTTAATTCTTTATCTGTTGTAATAAATCTGTTATTAAGCTTCCAAAGTATAGCAGCCATAATCCATGTCATCACAGTAGTAACCGCAAAAATCAGTACACCAACCGGATACCCCCAGTTAAGATAGCCATACCAGTCATTAGAATCCGGCCACTCACCTATACCATTTATTAGTATATTGGTAATGTAGGCTGCCCCGTAAATAATCGACGGAATCATAGACAGTATAGTTATTTTAAACGGTATTTTAATACCTTCATCAAGAAGACAAAAGTCAATTATGGCAAGAAGCGGAACAATAAGATGAAAGAAAAAATTCGATCCCTGATACATTCCCGCCATCTTATATATAGGCCATAAGAAAAATGCCACAGTGCAGAATGTGAGTGCGACATCTGTCGTTGCTATAAGTTTTAGAATTTTAATTATTTCCTTATATTCTCTGTGTTTTTTGATGTTAATAATATCATAAATCATTTGGACAAGTGCAACTATTCCGCAAAATACATTTGACAATACGGTAAAATATTTGAAGTTCTCTATACCATGAGACACAAGCTCATTGCCATCGGAGTTATACGTAAACATAACTACAAGTCCAACGACTACAAAAATTACTATTAATATGTTAAATATTATTTCAATTTTTTTCTTCATAGATTACCGCCTTTTATTATTTTATCCTATCACATGCAGTCCAAGTAAAACTGCTAATACAAGTGCCAGAATTCCAAATGCATTCATCATCCAATAGCATATGAAATCCATACCTCTTCTAACCTTATTAACCGTTTTCCAAAATTTATTCTCGGTCTTCTCAGGAGAGATAAAGCTTAAAAGCATAAATAATGCAAGTAATGAAATTGTTATTATTAAACCTATCATACTTTCCCTCCGAATATACTACATTTTACACAATAATTATTATATGATTCTAAAGATAATATTTCAATTAAATTATTTTAAAAATAATAAAAATTTGATTTTACTTTTCTTGCTTTTAGTGCAATAAAAATTTATAATTATGTTATTGATTGAAATAAATCAGAAATGCTGAGAGGACGGCAATACTATATGGATTTGAAGAAAGAACTAATATACCACCAATTTATACAGCGGGAAAATGAATTCTTAAGAGCCGAATATAATCCGGAGCTTGAGTTTTATTCTTATGTAAAATCAGGTGATGTAAAGAAGGTCAAGGAACTCTGTCAAGATGATTTTGCACACAAAAAAGGTCTTGGTAAGCTATCTGAAAATCCACTTCAAAGTCTTAAATACCATTTTGCCATAACGGCTGCAATGCTCGCAAGATACTGTATTGAAGGCGGTATGGAACTTTCAGATTCATATAGTCTGAGTGATTTTTATATTCGAAAGGCTGACCTTTCTACATCAGAAAAAGAAATATCCGAACTCCATATTTTAATGAGTATAGATTATACCAAGCGCATGAAAAATCTACGTAAGAAAAAAATCACCTCCCTGCCTGTTGCAAAAGCTGTAGACTATATCTATGACCATCTTCATACGCGCATAACTTTAGAAGATTTATCAGAATACGTCAGTCTTAATCCATCATATCTTTCACGTTTATTCAAGAAAGAAATGGGTGTGTCTGTAAGCAGATATATACGTGACAGAAAGCTCGATACCGCTAAAAATATGCTTATATTCTCAGAATATACTCCCGCACAAATTTCGTCCATATTGGCTTTTCCAAGCCAAAGTTATTTTACCGAGGTTTTCCGCAAGGAAATCGGAAGTACACCTGTTGAATACAGAATGTCCAATTTATTTCATAGTGAACTCGGAAATCCTACATAAATATAATTAACTTCATTAAAATATTCAATTTTAGCCCATATCGCTTATAGTAAAATTTCCGATATATAAATCATTATAATGATATATACATATCCTCTTTCATTATAATATTTAGCTATGCTTAAGGTGTGTAATAGTGTTACACACTTCGGATTATAAAATATAAATCAGGAGGATATTATGAAAAAAAAAACCAAACGTGCGGCAGCACTTATAATGATGGCGATGATGACGGTCACAAGCCTGACAGGATGCGGTAACAAGGATGATTCCGAAAAAACCACAGCAGCAGAAACCACAGTTAATAATAATGATACAACAGGTTCAGACGATGTCACAGATAACGTCGAATCTGAAATATCTGAAGATGATATTACTGCTCCAGATGGATATCATCTGGTATGGCATGATGAATTTGACGGAACCGAACTTAATGAAGATGATTGGAATTATGAAGAGCATGAGGTTGGTTGGGTAAATAACGAATTACAGGAATATATACCAAATTCTGAATATGCATATGTAAAAGACGGAGAACTAATTATACAGCCTGTTAAAATCGAGGATGATAACGGAAATATATCTTATGCTTCAGGGCGTGTAAATACACAGAACAAACATGATTATACATACGGAAGATTTGAAGCACGTCTCAAGGTTCCTGAAGGTAAAGGTTTCCTTCCTGCATTTTGGATGATGCCACAGGACGAAAGCTATTATGGTCAATGGCCTAAATGCGGTGAGATAGATATTATGGAAGTATTAGGAGATACAACCAACAAATTATACGGCTCACTTCACTTCGGTGAACCACATATGCAAAGACAGGGAACATATGATTTGACTGATGGAGATTTTGCAAATGAATATCATGTGTTTGCAGTAGAATGGGAACCGGGAGAAATACGCTGGTATGTAGATGATGTACAGTATTTTGAAACAAGCGACTGGTTCACAGCAGTTGAAGGCGAAGAAGAAAAGCCATATCCTGCACCTTTCAATCAACCGTTCCACGTAATTTTAAACGTAGCTGTAGGTGGTGACTGGCCGGGCTCACCTGATGAAACTACCGTATTCGACGACAGAGCAGCTATGAAAGTTGACTACGTAAGAATTTTCCAAAAAGACAGCTATGATGAAAATGTCGAGCATCCTGTAGAGAAACTTGAAATGCGTGAAGCAGATGAAACAGGAAATTTTGTATATAACAGTGACTTCTCCGATAACGAAGACCTAAGTGATAATGAAAACTGGAAATTCTTACTTGCATCAGGCGGAGCCGGCGAAGCAACAATTGAAAACAATGAGATTATTATAACATCCGAAAAAGAAGGCTCAGAGGAATACTCTGTACAGCTTGTACAGCCTGAAATGCCTATGGAGCAGGGTGCAACATATACATTCTCATTTGAAGCTTACGCTGAAGAAGCACGACAAATGAAACCAGCCATAACCGCTCCGGACGCGAATTGGATAAGATACTTCCCTGACACTCCTGTAGACATTACTACAGAATGGCAGACATATACTTTTACTTTTGATATGACTGAAGCAAGCGACGACAACGGACGTGTTGAATTCAACATGGGTAATCAGGAGTCTACCGCTACAATTCATATAAGAAATGTTAGATTAGAAAAGACTGAAACAGAAACTATAGTAGATTAATTTAAACAAACAAAACCCATCGTAGAGTTCAACTCTTCGGTGGGTTTTATTTATCTAATCGAATAATCCTTTTTTTATTGCCGTCATCATTCTGTCCTTGACTCCCGGAGCATGTTTATTGATATCATTAAGAAGCCGCCTTACATATTCACGTTCAGTATTACCATCAAAAGGACATGGATTTTTAGTTATCGGAAGCTCGTATTTATTGGCAAACCCAACTATCTCACTTGCAGAAGCATATATAAGCGGTCTTATAAGGGGTAAGCCTTTATCATCATATCTTGTGACAGGTTCAAACGAAGAGAATCTTCCCTCATAGATAAGTGAAAGCATCATAGTCTCGACCACATCATCCATACTGTGTGCATAGGCTATCTTGTTGCAGGCAAGTGACTTCGCAGCTTCGCCAAAAGCACCTCTTCTTAATCTGGCACATAGTGAGCACCCCGCTTCACCAATCATTTCGGATATTTTAGTTTTTTCAATATGGTATTCGACATTTAATTCGCCACACAGTTTCTGAATCCGTGTAAGGTCAAACCCCTCATATCCAAGATCAACCGTTATCGCTGTGATACCGAATTTGCGAGGATAGAAATCTCTCATTCCGCTTAAGGCATAAAGAAGAGTCAGAGAATCCTTTCCACCGGATATTCCTACAGCAATCCTGTCACCATCATATATCATATTGTAATCATCCACAGCTTTTCGCACATAGCTGTAAAGTCTTTGAAGCTTCATAAATTATCTTTCCTACTATATAAGTTTTGTTAAAAGTTCTTTTACAATCATATCAGTCAAGCAAAAAGCTTATATTGTCATATATCTCTTTGAAATCCACTGTACATTTTTCCTGCCATATGGCAACAGGCACTTTATCTTCAAACGTATATTCTGTAGGTTCGCTTGATTTTTCAAAATCATACACCAATACCTTTTTCTGATCCGGTATAACTATCCAGTATTCTCTCACACCCGCATTTTTGTATTTTTTTAATTTGATAAAGCAATCCATATACCAGTTACTTGGAGAAAGAACTTCAATAAGCAAATCCGGTGCTCCGACAACTCTCGCTTTTGTAATCTTATCTCTGTCACACACAACCAATACATCCGGTTGAACCATGGTTTTATCATCGCAATCAAGCTGTACATCTGTCGGAGCTACGGATGGCATACACGGACCACCATTCTCTCTAACAAAATTTTCGAAGACATTATAAATCAAACCGGCAATTTTTTGATGAGCAAATGTAGGTGCCGCCATATTATAAAATCTTCCGTCTATCATCTCGATTCTCGTCCCCTCAGGAAGCACCATATAATCTTCAATCGTCTTATTTCCTATTGTTCCCGGAACACGCTCAGCTATCTGTTTATTTATTATTTTTTCAAGTTCCAGTTTTTCATCAGCCAATTGCTTTTCAATCAGTTCTCTATGCTCACGACTTCTGTCATCATTTGAATCCACATAAGAAACTTTATATGCTGCCGACGATTCATGAACCATATTGGCTTCCGCACCTGAATCATGCAGATATAGTATTTCCTCTTTTCTATCTTCAAACACTTTTGACAGTGCCTGAAGCGTATTGTATCTCGGTGTCATTGTAATACCTGAAAAAAGCTTTTGAACCGTTCCGAGAGGCACCCCCGACATATCTGCAATCTGCTGATTGGAATAACCCAGTTCCTTTTTCTTTTGAATCATATCCTGAATAGTCATAAACTCCGCCCCTTTCATAATATACTTAAGTGACATTGTAATACATACATCTAAGTACATTATAAAAGTGCGGAGTTTATATGTCAACCGAAATATTTCCATAATATTTCCATTTTAATTCCATTCTAATACTATAAACCGAATTGTTACTCGGCAAAAATAATTGTAATTTTACAGTCAACAAAGCAAGTCTTAATCTTCTCCAACAAGATGAACAATCTCAGGAATATGTCCGACTGCAGGAAGAAATACATCAAATATATCCTTTGTCTTTATCTTTAAACTGGAGGTACATACACACGGATGACAGCCCAAATATTCACCCTTTAAAACATCCTCATCTACAAGAAGCTTAACCTCATGTTCTTTATCATTCATAAGTCCCATTATGCTCACTGCACCCGGTTCGATATCAAGATACTTAAGCATATCAGAAGGGTCGGCAAAAGAAAGCCTTGCGGAATTAATCTGACTTGAAAGTTCCTTTGTCTTAAACTTCTTATCTCCCGGCATCATCAGAAGATAAAAATTAGTCTTCTGCCTGTTACATAAAAACAAATTCTTGCAAATGAGTACACCTAGCACAGCATCGATTTCATTGCATGCCTCCATGGTATTGGCAGGCTCGTGGTCTGTCCTTGTGTATTCTATCCCAAGTTTGTCCAAAAAATCGTAAGTTCTTACTTCGCGTGGTAATCTTCCTTCTGTGTTTTGCGGTCTTCCATCAAACAGTTCCATAATTATTCCTTTCAATTCTTTCATGCATTATTAACTATCATTATAATCGTTGTTAAATATTTTTTATATCATTGCAATCCAACTTTGCAAATTTTTATCTTATATATCAAGTGTCATCTCATGCCATTCTTCCCCGCCCCAGGTTGAATTGGCTATACCGAGATCCTTAAATCCCATCTTTTTATACATCGCCACCTTAACATCAAGGCATGTAAGATATAACATCCTTCGATTATTCTTTCTTTCCCTCTCACTGTAATGTGAAACAAGCTCTCTTGCAAGCCCCTGTCCTCGATACTCAGGAAGCACATCCAAGCCGAGCAGCATAACATTTTTACCGTCTGTTTTATACAAAGATGCATCCGTGAAAAACTCATCTCTAAATGAATCCTCATCCGTCGCCACACCATTTAAAAAGCCGGCAAGCTTTCCGGTTTCCTTATCTACCGCAACGAGAAATAATTCCGGTACCTTTTTAACTCTTTCCTTCATACTCTTTTCAGAACACGCCTCATTTGGCGGAAAACAAATCTGTTCTATCCTGACAGCCTGATCGGCCTCGTCCTGATTAATTGAGCGAAATTCAAATTTTTCAATTATATCTTTTGTTGATTGATTATTCATAACAGTCACCTCTTTATTAAATGTATTTTATTAATAGTTTTTTAATTATTTTTATTTATCTATATTTTTTTCATATACTTTATCGGAACACTTTTAGTCAACCACACACCATTTACAGACAGATAAAAATCATAATTATCTGCTGCCATTTCTGAGGCATCTATCTCGTATATGACCGGTTTGCCATGTCTCCTTCCCACATTTCGTGCAGTCTCAACATCCTTTGATAAATGCACATATAGTCTTGTCTTTGGCACAAGTCCCTGTCTGTCTATCGATGCAACATACTTCTCGCCTGTTCCATGATATAATACATCCGGTGGTATCTTTTTTTCAAGCTCCACATCAACAGGTATCGAATGACCCTGATTAGCTCTGATTAGTGTCTTATCTTCGTTAAACGAATATCTTTGTTTGTTATCGGTTGCAACAATTTCTTCAAGTATGGATATTGTAAGATAATCATCTTTATTATCTCCTTTTGATTTATTTATTCCCTCTATCAGTTCATCAACCTTTGCCCAACCATGCTCATCAAGAGCTATGCCTATAGTCTCAGGCTTATGGCGAAGTATCAAACTGATAAATTTACTTGTGTCTTTTAACGGCATTATCATCCCTCCAAAATTTCTAAAAATAATTTATTAAGAGTTTCCCAATCCGCTGTCCTGTCATCATCCATAGTTTTTATCAACTGCTCATATCTGTTTATCTCATTTTCAATATAACTCTTAATCACAGGAAGCTGCGGATTCAGATCCTTTTCATCACTTTTTGATTTTATGTCAAGCATCTTATCTATCTCATCCGATAAATCCTTGGGCAATTTTTGCATAAGCAGCTCATCAAATCTGACCGGTGGTATGGCATGTTTTTCCTCGATATATTTACACGCCAAAAGAGGCCGCAGGGCATAAATATACTTCTTATACCTTACGACTTCATCCTGCAGATATTGTTTAAACGTACTATTTGCAGTTCCGTAATAATGATATAGGGCAATCTTATTGGAAAAATATTTTTTTGCTCCCTCATAGACTACCTGCCATTCATCCGATTTCTTATAAACAATCGGTGAATTGGCCCACTCAAATAGGGTTGCGTTACCTTTATGAAACTGTATAAGAGTTTTCTTCAAATCCCATCCATTTATATCAAGTACGTCATCAAGCTGCCATTCTATGATATCACGCATCTCCTGAAGTCTTAAATAATCTTCCCTATTCCTGACATAGATAAATCTTACATCATAGTCGCTATCAGGTGACTCAACGCCCCAAGCTCTGCTACCCGACTCCACTGCATATAAAATCCTGACATGCTCCTTTGTTTCTATTTCCGAAAGCTTATCTGATATTACATCTCTTATATCACTCACCTAATTCACCCTCTATCGCTTTCCTATTCATATACTCCACGAACCTCTCAACCTTCTCCATATCAGGATTATCCGGAAGCTTTGTATTGTTTGTAGCAATCTCAAGCCTCTTTTCATAATCGGACAACAATGCATAAAATTCATCCGAATATGTCCTGTTAGGCTTTTGAAAATCTCCCCGTCTTATGCTTTTTAAAAGTTCCAGATCATCAATTCTGTGAGTCCTTATTTCACCCTTTTCCAATATATCTATCGCCATCATAAAAAGCCGCACCAAATGCATAGCATGCTTATTGAGATGATTATCATCCTTCTTTTTATTGCGCTTGCCAATCTTATCGTAATCCCTTATTACGCTGTTCATAGCGCCAAGCATACCCTCATAATCCCTAAGCGGCAGATGCTTATAATCCGCATCCACAAAAATTTCCGTCTCAAGCTCCGGATTATCCGACTTATCTATGTAAATATTTATATTACCTTTATCAAACATTTCATTGCGTCTGGCAAAATCCTCCAGCGCATTTTTCACAGAATTATAAATGTGCTGCTCCCGCTCCTGTTGCGGCATGGAATCCCTTGCTATAGCATTTTGCAATCTTCTTAATTGGGCGCTTGCATAACCTCCAAAGGATTTCGCAGCCCTCTTTGACAAAAATAAATCCTTGTTATCCAAAAGCTCCTGTCCAAGCGAAGTCTTAATCAGATACTGATCATCATCAAGTCCAAGCAGTTCAATAGTATTGGGATTGCAATCAAGAAGCAGCCTGACAATCTTATTAAATGAATAAATAACCGTATCCGTCTTGTCATCCTCATACTGCTCAAACTCCGTCAATCCTAAAATGTCAGACGGAAGATTAAGCGTAATGCCTCTGAAATCTATATCGCTGTTCTCGTTATTGGTTCCGTATGCATAGCTTCCGCCTACACCAAGTAAAATAATCCGCTTACCCAAGCGAGGATTGGTTTTTAGAAATGAATATTCAGTTGTTGAAAGCAGCTGTTTGAAATCCATATATATTTCCTCTTTAAAATTTTACTGAAACTTTTTTAACATTCTCTATATTATAATGTTTCCATTATTTTTACTCATCTGTTTTCATTCAGTATCCTGTCAAAGGTTTTATAATTCCTGTCATCTCCCGGGCGACAATATACGGCAAACTCAATCGTCTTAAAATCATACAAATAATCCTTAATTACATTTGATGCCGCCCTTGCAACAACGTCCGGAGAATTGGCAAATGCTCCACAGCCAAATGCACCCAAAATAACAACATCATTTTTATCCTGTCTTGCCACATCAAGAATTCTTCTGAGTCTTTTTTCATGTATGGATAAAAGTTCATCATCAGATACATTTATCGCCTTACTGCCATCTCCCGGATTCATCGGATTTGAAGGTTTATCTCTCAAATTCGGTGCAGCGCAGGTAATGACATTAACCTTATACCAATCCTTTACTCTCATAAGTCTCGGATTGGAGGTGTCTGATTTAAAAACAGTAACCTCCGGTGTATATATACAGTCATCGTTGTGCAGCGGATTTCTTTCCTTCCTGTGAGGCTGATAAAAACCATTCCACATATCATCCGTGTTTAAACAAAAATATAATGTCGAACATCTGCACAATGCTTCCTCCTGGGCACTTGCACCTCTCGTCACTCCACCTCCGGGATTTGAAGCCGACGCAAAATTGTGTACCACAGTTTTTTGTCCTATATATGCTGATGCTGCTTCATATGTTCGTTTTGCGGATACTATAACCTTCGCTTTTCCCGAAAATCTATTATCGCTATCTGATTTAATTTTTTCTTTTTCCGGTATCAACCTTTGTTTTTTTATTGAATTCTTTATCGACTCTGCCAGATCTTCATTTTCCCTGCATAGTCTTTCGGTATCTTCAAATACCAATCTATTTTCTTTTCTTCCCATTTTTTTTGCTCCTATTACTTTTACTTCTGACTCTTATAAACTGTCACATTACAAGCAAAGTTTAATCTGCTTATCTGTTTACTCCTCATCTTCTTCAACCATCACATAAAGTCGGCTTGGTCTATGTGCATCTCCTGTTGTCATGTATTCGGTTTCCTCAACCATACCAGCTATCTTCTTACGGAAGTTTGCTTTATACAGTTTCTTTCCGAGAAGGATTTCATAAACCCTTTGAAGCTCCGGCAGTGTAAACATTTCGTCTACAAGATGAAATGCTATGTCAGTATATTCAACCTTGTTTGCCAGCCTCCACCTTGCATAATCTATAATCTCCTTATGGTCAAATGCAAGCTCTTCATCACCGGCAAGCAAATCCTCTACATCCACAAGCCATGCACCCGCTACACGCTCACCGGGTCTGAATGCAAGCTTCTCAACAGGCACAAGTGCCATATATGCAACTGATATGATTCTCATTCTCGGATCCCTGTCCACATCTCCGAAGGTATAAAGCTGTTCAAAGTAAATATCCTCAAGTCCTGTTTCTTCCTTTATACCACGCCTCACCGCTTCATCAAGAGTCTCATCTATCCCGACAAACACTCCCGGAAGTGCCAGCATCCCTGCAAACGGTTCCTCCTCCCTTTCTATCATAAGAAGCTGAAGCTTGTCATCCTCAATGGTAAATACAAGCAGATCAACCGCTACAGACATTTTTTCATATAATGATGAATCATATCCCTTCATACTTTGGTTCTTCCTCTCTTTCTATTGATATACTTTCACAATAAGCCTGATAAACCCTTATGCTATCCTGATTATAAACTGCTCTTATCTCTTTATATAATTTTATTTCTTCCATATTAATCATCCTCTCTTCCTATACAACGAGTCTTCCTTGCCGATCGGCCACACTTATTTTTAATTCCATTCCCGAATTAAAATCTATGGAATCCTCAAGTATTCCATCTGAAAATACCACTCCGTTTTCCGGCATACCCGATATAAATGTAAGACTATCCTTTGCCGTAACACGACCATATACAAGTCCGGTCTGTGTAAATTTACTCGGATACGGTTCTCTTACCTGAAATGTAAGCTGCCCACAGTCCCAGCTGTAGGAAGGCTCCGGTACATCACCAAGCTTAAACGCCTTTGCCATACCGCGAAGCTCTGCCATAACAGATTTATGCCAGCCGGTCATTCCAAGTCCGGTTGATATGATTACACCGGAGGATGACTGATTTTCTACTATACCATTATAACACATATGATACCTTGCGGAAGTATGATTATTTATTCCCACGAAAAAATCATTTACGGCATAGAGTATCTGTCCATCCTTGGTTTCCGCCTTACCCATCGTAACTTTTCTTTCATCAAATTCTCCTTTTACAACCTTTGGAATTATCCTGCCTGCGTCTTCCGGCTCAAAAGGAAGCAGCTCTCCGCTCCATCTTTTTGTATCGGGATTAATGCCTATAAGCGGTTGACCATCCAGATACTTCATAACATTTGCAACAAGTCCGTCCTGACCCACTGCTATGATTATATCCTTCGCTCCAAATATCATATTTGGAACATACTCTCTGTCTATCTCCTGAATTCTCGCATAAGGTTGGGCAAGCTCATGAACCTTCTTTAACGCACAGTAGTAATTATTATGCTCTAACTCATAGTCACCAAAATCAGCACCCAAATGTTCAACATAAAATCTTGCCTGCTCTATGGTATTATATCTTTTTTTCAAGTCTTCAAGTCTGGTTTTCCTTTTTACTATGATTATCTTATTCATGCCTCTGTCCATAGCCTACCCTCCTTCCTTATTTTTATATGCTTTGGTTGCAATTCCTGTGTCCTTTAATATCGCTGATGCCTGTTATTTACTTTTTTGTATTATAGTCTCAAGCAAATCCGGAGTCATATTAAGAGTTCCTATTTTTCCGGCATTTTCACCAAGTTCCATAAACGCCTTAGCCATAAGAGTATTTGGATCCATTTGAGCAAGTGCACAGGCTTCAATCAATGTAACATTTACATTTTCATATGCCTTCATCATAGCAGCTACAGCATACGCCTTTTCTTCAGCCTTACATCTCTCATTTTCAACCTCAAGGGCAACGTATTCCTTGTTCCTTTCCTCAAGCTTAATTTTCTCCTCCATCTCCTGCTGCTTAATCTTTATCTTCCTTGCTGCAGCCATCTCATCAAGCTCAAGCTCACCCTCAAGAGCTACACTTTTTATCTCCTGCTCCTTTTCCTTCTTCTCCTTCTCCATGGCAAGCTCATGTCTTTGCATACTTAACATCATTTCCTGCTCTTTTTCGTTCTTTTCTTTTTCCTTTTCCGCAACTCTAATCTCTGTATTAAGTTCATTTTCTTTTATTATTCTTTCCTGTTCAATCGCTGCATTTCTTCTTAAATAGATAGCATCATCCTGCTCCTTAAGAATCTGCTCTCTGGCAGCCGCCTCAAGTGCCTTTCTTGTTTCAGGCTTTGCAGTTATTCCAAGCACATTAACTGCTATAACTCTGATGCCGAGACTTTTTATAGTTTCATCCTCACTAAGACCGTTTGATATGAGCATAGCCATTTCATCCGCAAGAGTTATTATGGTCCTTACATCCCTCTTACCTACTTCTCTTATGACAATTGCCTTGATTATGTTATTAATTCTTTTATTCAATACATTCATCGCAGCGTATTGTCTTTCATATTTTCCTGAATCAAACGCGAAATCCGCCATTTTTATTGCCTGATCATAATTGCTTATCATGTATGTAGTAGCTCCTTGTACACATACAGTCTGAAAATCAGAAGTAACCAATTCATCAAAAGCAAATGCTCCGTCGAATGCTGTAGCAGGTACAACCAATATATTGGTTCTCATGCTGCTGTAAAGTACTGACAAGCCTAAGCCCCTCTTAACTACATTTCCATCCTTAATCACCATTACATAATCATTTGGTTGAAACTTTCTAAACCGTATTCCCATAATATCCTCCTTTCCGGCGTTTTATACCTTATAAAAATGTATTGTTTTGTTAGTATGTTATGACTACTAACTTTATATGCATCATAGTATACTTTTGATACTTTGTCAAGTATTGTTTTGCTACTAACTAATTTTTAAAATATTAGTAGTTATGCAATACTATCACATGCTTTGTTTTAAATTTTTATAAATTTGGCAAAAAACAAGGCAAAAAAATGTAATACGAATTTCCTTTCATTATCATATATGCAAAACAAAAACCTTGCAGGAAAGCAACCTGCAAGGCTCAATTTTATTAATATATTTATAATAAAATCAGTTTAAAATTACATAAAGACCAAGTAAAGCAATTAAGAAAAAAGCATTATAGGCAGTAAATACACGTATGTATTTACCCTTTTCATTTTTGTATTCATTTGCAAACGCCTTATGGGATATAAGGCTTGCCATAGATGCAATAAGCGTTCCGAGTCCACCAAGATTTACACCAAGCAAAAGCGCCTTATGATTGGTAGTAAATCCCGAAAGTAAAAGTGTGGCAGGGACATTACTGATAAACTGGCTTGCAATTATGGAGGTATATACCTCCCTGCCCTGTACAAGTTTTTCCAGCATATCTCTTATATATCCGACTCGTCCCATATTACCGGTAAATATGAAGAAACCGATAAAGGTCAGCAAGAGCATATAGTCTGCCCTTAAGATTATCTTTTTATCTAAAATAAAAACAACAGCTAAAATAATCAAAGCCATAACATACCACGGAACTATACGAAGCACGGTTAACACCGCAAGAACAAATAAAATAAGATATATAACAATATCAATGCGCCTATCAGTTTTTTTATTTATATATTCTTTAGCAACGTGTTGTTCATTTAAATCAATTTGACTTTCGTATTTAATATTTGCATCATCTTTATTTGAATCATCCGCAGAACATATCGTGGTATCACTTTCGTCTGACATATGTATCTCTTTATTCCTTCCGGGCAAAAACACAATTCCGACAATTAACAAAGCCAAAGCTAAAAGCGTATATGGCAGCATCCACATTATAAATTCATCTATCGGCATACCGGTTAGTCCGTAAAGGTAAAGATTTTGAGGATTTCCAATCGGTGTTAGCATGCTTCCGAGATTTGCCGCTATGGTCTGAAGCACTATAACCCGAAGTGCCATTTTCTCCATGCCGCAGCTTTTCAAAATCATAATTGCAAACGGAACAAAGGTTATAAGCGCAACATCATTGGTAATCAGCATGCCTCCGAAAAAGCAAAGGAATATAAAAATTGCCGCAAGCTGCCAACCTTTTTTCACTCGTCCAAGAAGATAGTTTCCGATGATATCAAATACACTGTTTTCCTTTAACCCTTGTATTACAACCATAAGTCCCCAGAGTATTCCCAGCGAACGCCAGTCGATATATGAGAGGTATTCCTTGTCCGGCCTTGTGAAAAATACAGATATAAATGCCAGACCCCACGCTGCAATAAGCACAGGATCTGACATTATTTTTTTTATAATACCGTTTTTATTTTTCATAACAAAAATATTATTCTTTCATAAATATAATTTTCATTATTATATTATTTCATTTTTTATTCTGCTTAAAATCAATTGTTTCTTTGAGGTCATTTTTATCTTACCGTTATTTAAATAATAATCTTTTTTTAGCTGTGAAATATTTTCTCAATTCGCAGCCTAGGATATTGTATCACGGTTCGATACCATCTATCAATAATTTTCCGTTATTCAGTTAATCTTTAAAAATCATTAGACACTAATTCATTATAATTATATTCATCACCAGCGAAATCATTATATCTTTCTCGTCCGGACGAGATTCCGCAATCATTAGTGTCAATGCAACCAGTGCTCCATATAATCTTTTAATATTTTGTTTGCCCAACGCCTGAATTCTATACCTCTTTGAGATTTTACTCGATAACCAACGGAGATAATCATATCAAGACTGTAATAATCTATCTCTCTCTTCACCTCCCTGTCCCCTTCATTTTGAACTGTCGCAATTTTTGCGACAGTTGAATTATCTAATTCTTCTTTTAAGGCATTATTAATATGTTTACCAATTGTTTTAACATCCCTGCAAAAAAGTTCTGCCATCTGATTTCTGCTGAGCCATACTGTCTCTTGCCCAATAGGAACATTTAAAGTTATTTCTTTATCTTCCGTTGTAAACAAAACAATCTCATTTACATTATCCATATTCATCCTCCATCAATTAAATTAAGTATTTTTTTCTAAGATTATTAATGCATTCTACGCTATTCCGTTTATTATTTCGTATTTGCGATTTATCATGTATTTTTTTCGGATATGTATTAACATATCCGAATTTTATAAATCTCCCAATGCCTTCATATATCCCAAAAGCCTGTCTTTTGCTGTTTTATTTAGCTTATTGTATTCTATAAGAATATCGTAGGCTTCCGTTCCCTTGCTAACAATTTCAAAATCTTCATTTGATGCAACATCAGTATTTGTCATAGTATCCTGCAAAAGCTCATACGGAGAAACATTAAGCACTTCACATATTTTCATAATCTTATCAGAAGAAGGATTTGTTTTTTTTCTTTTCCAGTCGCTTATAGTACTCTGAGAAATACCTGTTGCTTCTGAAAATTCAATCTGACTCATGCCTCGCTCTTCCATAATCTTATATATGCGTTCACTGATAATCATATAAATCCTCCAACTTATAATTTGTGATTACGTTTCAAGATTCGTTTTTACGAAATTATCATTTATATATTTTTTTGTCAAGTGTTATTTAAACAAAAAGGCTGTGAAATATTTTGTCATTTCACAGCCTAAAAAATTGTATCACGGTTTGATACCATCTATCAATAATTTTCCGTTATTTATAGCCAAATCATCTTCCTCACCGGTAAGATATAACTGATACAAAATATTATCATATACAAAATAA
>JAFTFE010000131.1 GCA_017449765.1 Lachnospiraceae bacterium
CGTAAGTCTGATTATAACAGGTATCAGGCTTTTAGGCAAAAGCTTATCAAGCGCATTTTGAAACTGTTTGTTATTATTCTCCTCAAAATCCCTAAGAAGTCTTGCATCAAGCTGTTCCCCGGTAAGTGCAGGCTTTAAATCTATGCTTAATTCAATATCTTTATCATAATATTTTGTAAGATATGATGATGCACTTAAGATTATAGGTCCACTTACGCCAAAATGTGTAAAAAGCATCTCACCGAAATCCGAATAGATTTCTTTTCTTTTGCCGTTTTTCAGTGCGGTAAAAGAAGCCTTTACATTCTTAAGTGAAAGCCCCATTAACTCTCTGCAGACATCCTCTTCCTTAGCAACAAGTGGAACTAAAGCAGGAACAGGTTCAGTTACTTTCAAATCAAGCTCTTTAGCCCATCTTAAACCATCTCCGGTTGAACCGGTACGCGGATATGAAAGACCTCCTGTAGCTACTATCACTGTATCGGAATTAAGAACTTCTTTACTGCCTTTTTCATCTTTATATTCCACTCCGGTTATCTGATATTTTATTTTGTCCTTATCGGTTTTTCTTTTTGAATATTTATTCTCTTCCTGCAAAGCATAATTATCTTCATCTTTCGCACAATCATGCTCTGCATAATCTATATAATTAATTCTTGTAGCACAAGAATTAAACTTAATCTCTACATTAAGCTTCTTTAATCTGTTATACAACGCACTTATCACATCTGATGAATGGTCGGACACAGGAAAAGCCCTGTTGCCACGCTCAGTCTTTATTTTAAGTCCAAGCTTGTTTTCAAATAAATCTATAGTGTCCTTAGAATCAAAGTTATTAAATGCACTGTACATAAACTTAGAATTAGATACAACATTCTTGAAAAGCTCGTCCTTATCACAGTTATTCGTCAGATTACATCTGCCCTTGCCCGTGATAAAAAGCTTCTTGCCGGACTTCTCATTCTTCTCTAATATAATTACCTTTTTACCTCTTTCGGCAAGTGTTATGCCGGCCATCATACCGGCAGCACCACAGCCGATTATTATTGCATCATACATTTTTATCTCCAAGAAAATACACTAATTTTTCAAACATGCTAAAGGTATTACAAAAACCCCGTCATCTCGTCTGTAACCATATTCTGTCCCAGTTATTACTATTTTTAAATCAGGCAATTTTAATGGCACCTGTGTTTCATCAAGATTATGTCGTTTTATCAAATTATCTATTTCCAAAAGATGTTTTGCTCCATAATCAATTTCATTAGAACCAAGTTTTATTTCAATTATCGCATATCTTCCATCACCTATATGAAGAACAGCATCAGCTTCAAGTCCATATCTATCATGGTAGTAAGAAATTCTTCCATTCATTGCTGATGAATATACTTTTAAATCTCTAAAACAAAGAGATTCAAAAAGAAAACCCAGTGTCTTAAAATCACTATTAAAATATTCAGGCGTTAAATCCATCGCAGCAACAGCAATTGAAGGATCTATTAAATTTTTCTTTTTTGAAGCACGTATAGCTGTCTTAGACCTTATTGATGGACACCATGCATCAATATCCTCAATAATATAAAGTTTTTCCAACGCCGCCAAATAATCAAAGAAAGAAGACTCGGATAACTCTGTTGTTGATTTAACATCCTTAAAAACTGTTTTTGTATCTGCAAGAGTACATATATTTCGTGCATATGATTTTAAAATTGTTTCAGTCCATACCGGATTGCGTTTAGTATTGTCAATATTTGATATATCTACATTTATTGTTTGCGCAAATAAATCTTTTGCAACATTCAGTCTTGATTTTTCTGATTTAATCTTAAATACACTTGGCCATCCACCTCTGCATATTGAATATATAATCCCATCCATATCTAAATCAGATTTACAGCCATCAAATTTTTCAGGATCATCAAACAAATCCTTAAGCGAAACTGTCCCATTAGATTCTCCACTTTCATAAAGACTCATAGGATACATTTTCATTGTTGAAATTCTTAATGTACCGGTATGAGGAGGATTTATAGTTTGAGAAGTTGAACCGGTAAGTATATATAAACCTGTTTCATTTCTATCATCAACCGATTTTCTTATAGCACCCCATATTTTAGGTGCATCCTGCCACTCATCAAAAAGTCTGGGATTTTCTCCTATTAACAATCTTGATGGCTGATTATTTGCCACAGACAAATAATCTTCTCTTTTATCTTCATCTTGGAATTCTATAAAGCTTGCAGCCTTTTGTTTTGCTGTAGTCGTTTTACCACAACCTTTAGGACCTGTAATCAATGTTGCACCAAATGATTCCAATTTTTCCTCAAGTATTAAATCTGCAATTCTTTTTTTATACTCCATTTTTCCACCTCCACTTTACTTAATATTAACCTTTTTTAATATTTTATTCAAGTGATTTGTGGTAATTTGCCGGAGTGATTTGTGGTAATTAGCCGGAGTGATTTGTGATATATTTTTCAAATATAATTATTATTATCCTTCAAAGGAAGATACAGGATAAGGAAATACAGGAAAGGCAGCCATGCAAAGGCAAAAAACACAAATAAGGAAATAAACTTCATTAAAATACATGTCATAGCATAAGCAATAACCGACACTATACATATAGCAGTCATAACCTTCCTTATATCCTTTCCTTGTGTATTTTCCTTTTTAAGTAATCCGTATCTGCAAATTAAAACAAGTATAAGAGAGCCAAAAGCTGAAAAAATATACACTCCGATAATAGCAAAAAAGCTGACCACTCCGCCAAGTGCAAATATGCCCAGATTAATTAATGGTGAAAAATCA
>JAFTFE010000132.1 GCA_017449765.1 Lachnospiraceae bacterium
CCGCTCCGCATATTAATTCATCCCCTGAAAGATGTCCAAGTGTGTCGTTAATATTTTTCAAGCTGTTAACATCTGCAGTAACATAAATGAAATTATCATCATTCATTTTGTCCGGCAATGTTAATAATGCCTCTTCATATGCTCTCCTGTTAAGGCATCCGGTCAACCCGTCCGTTGTGGATAAGCGTAACAGCATTGCGTTACTTTCATGAAGCCTGAACATAATACTTGCAAATACACCCACAAAACCGGAGATAATCACAATAATCAGGATTGATACAAAAATACTCCATACCGGTATCCACCCATTCGCCGGTGACACCGCCAGTTCCCATGTCAGGTTTCTTACATTAAACCTGATTTTTACTGCATCAGCTTTAGGTTCTCCGATTTTATGCATACCATGAACACTACCATCGTTATCTATATACGACAGTTCAAAATCAACGCCCATTCCCTTCAGGTTGTCAAGGTTTAACACTTCTATCAGATTTTCAAAATCTATCGTAACCGTCACAAGTCCCCAAAGCGTTTGATTATCACCGTCATTAAGGACTACCGGTGCTCTGCCACCCATTCCGATTCCGCCCTGTATCAGTTCAAACGGATTTGTAAGAATTGTGTTACCCTGCTCATATGCTTCCTTTGCTTCGAGATTGCCGACACGACTCGTATCCAAAAAATCAAAACCGATAAGCGTCTCATTTCCTTCAAGCGGATATACATCCGATACAACACCGTCTGGTGCTATCGCAAAGTTTTTCAACGAAATACCCGTCTCCTCCTTCACGGTGTTATACATGTCCTCGGCATCTTTTTTAAAAAAAGATGTATCACCGTTATGATCCTTTATCAATGCCTTTAACGTGTTGGTTCGAGCCATAACACAGTCAATGGTGGTAACGATATGTTCAGCTTCATTCTTAGCAATATAATTATACCTGGTCTTTTCTGATTTAATATCACGATGCAGCATTAGCAAATACATCACCATAAGAATAATAAAACATATAAGCGAAGAAAGAAATACAACCAGCATCCGCGTATGTAAATGTATCTTCTTTGTAATTAATGATTTCATAAATAACTCCATATATAATATTTTAT
The DNA here is from genome assembly GCA_017449765.1 of Lachnospiraceae bacterium. GTDB lineage: Bacteria > Bacillota > Clostridia > Lachnospirales > Lachnospiraceae > Coprococcus_C. The sequence goes on from JAFTFE010000132.1 coordinate 1,108, forward strand.
CTGTTTTTATTTTTAAGTTATAATATCTTACACAGCAACGGGTACCGTAAACAATAAGATGATAACTTAAATAAAAAAAACAAAACCGACTTAATGTTACCATAAATCAGATTATTATTCAAATATTATGATTATCTAATAATTTTCAAAACGCCTGTATATCTCTCTTACAAACCACACTATCATTCCGCCGTTCATGCAAAATGTATATAATCCCTTGGAAAATGCGCTAACCGGCATAATCATGGATATCAGTCCGATAATTAAAATCCACGTAAGCGGTGTGAAAAATGCTTCTCTCTTTTTTAAGGTAGTTCTTCCCCTTGCTATAACTATTATAAAATCGACAAGCGCTATCGCTATAAAGAAATATGCTATATAAAGTCCCGATGAAAAAACCTTATCAATACTCTTTGACATAAGAGCCGCCTCTTTGACTCCGACATTTTTGCACATATAAGAATATGCAAAGACATTTATTGTAACGATAAAATGAAGCACCAGCCACCGTATCAGGATTCACAAAGCCAAGCAGCCAGTCTCCAATTCCAAATAAGGCACATCCTATAATTCCCTGTACCGCATATTTTTTGTCCATTATAAATGACTTTCTTGACTGCAATATTTCATAATTCATAAGAAAAACCATACATTTCGCACCATTCAATGGCTATATTTTTATATGCCTTCTCTTGATAGGCATACCATTCTTTTTCTATCCCATATCTATACAAATTATCCTTAAATCTCCTGAATGCACCTCTTCCACGAATCGCATTTTCCATTATATCCTGTATTTTCCCTTCAGGAAGATTCCAAATAAATTGCTGCATAATGGAATATTCATGAATATCAAATTTTGACGGCAAACTCCAAAAACGAATTCTCCAACCTTCTTCTATTAAATCATACATTTTCTGGTCTTCTTCCTCTATTCCACCAAAATAATCTTCATTAGGCAGCTTAATAACCTCCATTTTTTCGATATCCAAATACTGATTCCAATTTTCGTCTGCTTCTTCGACAGCATCTGCTATCAATTTAAGTGGAACTATTATTTTATTATTATCTTTCATCTATTAATTCCTCCCACAACACTTTTTATATTTTTTTCCGGAACCACATGGACATAGTTCGTTAGGATATATCTTCTTTGATTTCACCATTAATTGATCTATATTGAAGCCTCTAAAAAAAGATGACTTATTATTCTTTTCTTTTTCCTCATTCTCTAAGGTATATAAAAAATTTGCACGTTCCGTATTTCCTAACGTATTATATTCATCTCCAAGTTCCCGACACAAATCTTCCTTATCCCTAAAACCCACTCCATCTTTTAATCTCTTATACAGATCATCCAACACTGACTCAAATCTATCGTCATCATGCTCATCTAACTGCCTATAGTATCCTATCCATCCCCAACCCCACATAGAATCTTTTTTTAAATAATCTTCATAAAGCTCATAGCATCTATACACTTCACCCATATATGAATATTCATCAGCAATTTCACGTAAAGCATTTTCATGAAACAAATTATTATCACTATGCCACGTGATTTTAAGTATATCTTCATTTACCTCTATGCAATCTCTATAACGACCTGCATTATGCAGCTCCATTGTAACATCATTAGCCCAGTTTCCAATCTGCCAATCCAAGGATTCTACACCAAGACTATCAGAATAATTATTCTCCCGTTCCATCAACCCAATAAGGGCATCCCATGCTTCCTTTGCTTTACACGCACAATTATCAGAACTATTCCAAGCTTCCATAAATTTAATTTCTATTTCATTAGCTTCTTTTTGCGTAATACTCATTTTTACTCTGCTCCCTTGATTTAATTACCAGAATCTATATTATTTTAACAGATGTTTATTATTCCTACAAGCAGTGACAAAGGGTGTGAGCCATGACGCAAAAAGGAGTCGAACCATCTCGACTCCTTTTAATTATTATAGCTTCCCTTTAATTCTTGTCAACTCTGCGGCATCTAAACTTCACCCATTTTGTTAACCTCAACAAAATGGTTTATAATATTATCACTTGCAATTCTCTTGCGTACCAATATTCCTGGCCGGCATCATTCATATGACTTACGAAATTCTTATTTCCCTAATTTTCCAACATCTTAGACGATGTCTGTTTGTTTATATTTTCTGCCACATCAAGGATTCTCATCTGGTATTCAGCTATCTCCCTTAGTATTTCAAATCTTTCGGCCTTTTCTTTACCTTCTCTAATCATTTGAGCATTGTGAGTTTCAAGATTAGAAAGAACAGTAAGTTCATTTATCGTCGCATAATCACGAACATTACTGTTCTTAGCAAGTTCAGGATTCGCATCTCTCCATGCTTTTGCGGTAAAACCAAATAAAGCAACATTTAACACATCAGCCTCTTCGGCATAAGGTAGCCATTGCAAGTTCTCCTGATAATTACAATTTGGAACAATATAATTCTTGACTGCATCTGTTTGAATCAAATAATTGTTTTTTGATAAAAATCTCTTCGCATTCCACTCAATTTTCTTGAGATTATTCTCCTGTGTTTTTAATCGTTGAAATTCCTTAATTAAATACAGCTTAAAAACAGGACTGATTGCTGATGCAAATTCGAACGCAATATCCTTGTGTGCAAAGGTACCGCCATATCTTCCTTTTTTAACAAACAGACCAATTGCACCCGTTTTATCTACCCATTCAGAAACACTTGGTGTAAATGTCACTAATCCAACATCTTTTTTAAAGTGTTCAGATTCGAACACTTTAAAATTAGTATTATACAATTCTTCCCATGTTGATAAAAACTCCAATGTTGACCTGTTTCTTAACCAATTACGCACAATATCCGCAGGCCGAGAGTTAATTGCTTTTGCTGCAGCCATATCTGTAATGCAGATATAATCTTCTTCGTCAGCCATAGATATAGTTATAGGAATATTCTGTACCGTAATAATCCTATTCTTATTCGCCATTTTAATCACCCACTTCCATATGTTAATATATTTATATTATACAAACATATGTTCGGTTTGTAAACATCTATCTGTAATATCATATAATTCCGTTAAGCGACCCATTAAATATGCAAAAATAAGAAGATGGGTAGAGAACAACCCATCTTCTTATTATGCCCTATAGTGTACCGAAAAAATGTGTCAAGGTGTCTGTACCAATGTCACACTATTCCTCCGTAATCATCTCAACCGGCTTAAGCTTTCTTACCCTAAGACCTGCAAGTGCGGAGGTTGCAATTGCCACTGCAATGATTCCTATTACAGTTACCACAATCCATCTAAAGGATATGTCAAAGGTTACACTCTTTATTACAAATAATGAGAATGCTGCGCTTACTATACCGCGGCCCGCTGCACCGGCGAGCATTGCTCCGATTAAGCTGCCCACGAGTATTGCAGGTATGTTGGAAAGCATAATCTGTAATATGAGTCCTCCCGAAGTCTGTCCTAAGGCCTTGCTTATGCCCATTCCTCTCCACTCGCGGCTTATCTTGGCTCTTATTACAAGCGACTCTACGAAGATTACGATAAATATCGTGATTAAGACGATAATTATGCAAAGCAGCTTCATCGACATCGCAAGAGTGCTGATTATACTGTCCATAGTCTTTTCATCACTTGCTAATACGATATCATATCCTCTTTCTTTGGCAAGCTTATTAATGTCTTTTTCAAGATCATCATAGCTTACACCGTCTTTTGCGGATATATTGTATTGATAAACCGGTGTACCCGGAAGAAGCTTCTTTGAAGCTTCTGTTGTCATAATCAATGTACGTCCCATACGTTCCATACGCTGATTAATGCCGACAACTATAAATTCTTCCTTTACTCCGCCGTACTCAATCTCTATAACACCGCCTGTCTTTATACCCATATCCTCGGAGACACCGGACGTAATAAGTACTTCATTATCCTCCTTAGGAAGTCTTCCCTCCAAAAGTATTGTATGCTTTGCATTATTGAAATCATCATAAGCATATGAGTAAACCGCATTATTTTTACCGTTAAAGTAAACCGTAGGCTCAAAGCCTGTATATACCAATACGCTGTCCACCTTATCAAGGGTGAGTAAAGCATCCTTTACCTCTTCATATTTTCCGGAAGCCTCGTTCATTGTTGCGGTTGCTATCTCAAAGCCCATTATCTCTAAAAGGCCCTCCGGTTTTTCACCGAAATTCTCCATCATACCAAAGCCCGCAAGTGAAGAAATCGTAAGAACAGCAGTTATGAAAACCATAATAATATTTCTTCCGATACCGCCAAAGGTATCCTTTAACGAAAGCACGATAGCCACAGGAAGTGGTGTCTTTTCAAATGAAAAATGATTTTTCTTGAAATTATGGGTATTTATTCCACCCCTTAAGGCATCAAGTACGGTAACCTTTTTGTAAAGTCTGCCGGCTGCTCTTGAAACAAGTGCTATAAGAAGCAATAATCCGATTACGGTACCTAACGCTGCCCCGATGTTTACCGGCTGATTCCAGCTAAGACCTGCAACCGAGCTTATTATATCGCCGAAGGCTTTAAACGTAAGCATCGCTACAATTATTCCGATTACCGAGCCGACAAGTGCAACAAGACATATCTCTATGGTAAGTGCACCGCGAAGCTCCTTAACTGTGTATCCGCTTGCTTCAAGAATTCCGGTACTCTTCATATTTTTGTTAATGAAATTCTTGATGCTAAAGGATATGATTACAATTGCTATTATCATAATTAAAAATGAAAACATGAGAATAACTGCTACTACTATAAGCGGTACATACTCTGAGCCCATTCTCATCATCTGCC
>JAFTFE010000133.1 GCA_017449765.1 Lachnospiraceae bacterium
AATCTCCGCCTACTGCCTTTTGTATAAACTCGGCACAAACCTCCGTGTTAACCTTTGCAAGATTTTTTACGCTGCCATTTACATAGTTCTGTCCTTTTCTTGAATAATAAATGATTAAATTCTTTGCCATAATTTTTTTCTTCCTTTCTATTGATTCTTTTCCGCATCATTTACACACCTTAAAGCATTTAAGCTCCTCGGATATCCGATATACGGAAGGCACTGGGATATAACTCTTATAAGAAATGCCTTGTCATTTCCGATTCTCATGTTGCCGGCAGCGTGACTTGTAAGCTGTGGCTCACAGCCTCCCTGTGCAGCAAGGAAACAAAATGTAATCATTTCCCTTTGCTTATAATCAAGACCTGTTCTGGTGTAATAATCGCCAAAGCAGTTATCGGCAAGCCAATAATTTATATGCCTTGACTCCTCCGGTCCACTCTGCCAAAAATCCTTCATTCCATCTCCAAATATATCTACCTGGGCCTGTGTTCCCATCTCACGACGATTTTCCATAGTGGTCGTTGCCTGACCTTCAAGCGGAAGTGCTATGCCCCTTTCCTCCAATATCTCATTAACTGCCTTAAGGAAAGGAAATACACGTCCTATACCAAGATATGCCACAGCCTGATAAACTATCTCTTTAACCTCAACCGGTGTAACACCAAAGTTAAGAGCCGCAGGGACCATAGCCTTAAACTCATCAATTCCCTGACACCCGAGAAGCGTTGAAAGTATCGCCATAAATCTTGTCTTATCGTCAAGCTCCTGCCCCTTTTGATTTACTACCTCGTCAAATGCAAAATTATCAAATCTTTCGATAAACTCCGGGTCGGTACGCAAAAAATCCGATACATAGCCCGGAAACATCTTCTCATGGTATTTCTTTGAAAAATCCGAAATGCTGATATCCATATTATTACTTAGCCTCCATTCTTTGTTTTTTCATACCTTCATGATAATTCTTTAATTATATTAACATTATAAAAAGCTCCGGATTATTAATCAATCTTAAATCCGAAGCTTTCGCATAAGTATTATTAATATGATTATTCTATTTTCTGAGCACGGCAATTTTATTTGATATATTTCTTACCGGTTTAATCTTGCCAATCACCTTATATACAGGATACATTACTTCCATTCCTTCCACAAGGCTTCTATCCTCCACGAAGCTTATTTTTTCCGAAAGAGCAGCTATCTCCTTTCCGGATGAAGCACCCCAGGTAAACTTTGCACCGCTTTGGTCTATCGACTTTTCTTTTATTCTCTTAACAACAAACGGAGACATAAACTCTATAAACAGTGTCACATTATTATTACTGAAATGCCCCGAAATAATATCAAGGATTTTCTTCACATCAAGCTCCGACAGATACATAGTAAGTCCCTCGATTACAACCAGTACATCACCTTCGACTGTTCCGATCTCATCCGCCCACTTCTCGTCCATCGCAGAACAGGCTATCATTTTTATCCTGCCCTCTTCATCCAAAAATCTCTTTCTTATATTTATGGTTTCGGGCAAATCTATGTTGTACCATCTTATCTTCGCATTGTCTACTCTGTAAACTCTTGTGTCCATACCACAGGCTATATTTACAACTGTAGCCTCCGGGTGTTTTGATATATATTCTTTAACCATTTTATCCAGCATAATTGTTCTCGCAATTACACCGGAGCTCATTTTCATATCCTTGTCGGCCTTTGAAAAGTCATAGTCCAGCTTTGATACTATGTCTATGGCCTGCTCATCATAGATAAAATGCTTTTTCTTTTTTGATTCCTTCGCTCTTGCATAAAGAGTTTGAATCATAGTTTCAGGTACTCCCGATATATTTTTCTTTTCACCTGTATCTCTTATGAGGTCATACATATGAAATTTATCACCGCAGTTTCTTACACGATCTATCTTCATGCCAAGATGCTCGTATCTTGCACATTTATCCTTATCATCAGTATCAAGTATAACAGGAAGATTCTTTTTATCCGCATATTTAAATACATCATTAAGAATTTTCCTCATAAATCCCTGTCCCTGATACTCAGGTCTTACTACCAGCATTTCTATCCTGATAAACTTCTTTTTAGCCTTTCTCATCCTTGTTTCTATGGTGCTTCCTTCGGCAAAGCAGGCCTTTATAAAGCTTTTCATATTTCCAAATCCGCCAAGAGCTTTTTTCTCTGCTGATATCATCTTCAAACCATCGAAAAATCCAACTCTTCCAAAGCCTTCTCCTGAAAGCATAAGATAACCTTCATGCTTATCGGATGTGGTATAAAGCAGTCCGCTCTTATATGCAGCCTTAACGATGGCATTCATATAGATAAACATATTCTCTCTTGAATGAATATATTTAATCAGCCCCTCATCTTCGTCGTTATACTTATAGTCATAAAATGCATCGGACACCTGATGAGATATCTCTTCAATCTGTTGCTCACTTAATCCTTTTAATTTTTTCATTCTGAAAACTCCTTACTCTCTTCAATTTATTTATCTTCCTATAAGATAAAAAATCAATGCTGATATCGGACAGCATATCAAAATCATAATGATTTGTCCGAGCTGCTGCATACGATTATATCCAAAGCTGTGCCACCCCTCGCACCCTTCTGTCTCCGGAAGGAAATGCTGGAAGAAATGTGTCTTAGTCATTACAAACCAATCAAAGCCGATAATGTCAAAAAGCTTGATACCGATTCCGATAACAAGATATCTTGTAAGGAACTGACCATAGCTAAATCCGTTATGAATTCCGTCAATTCCCGCATATACAAATATTCCAAGCATCGCTATCATTATCAATGAAAACAATACAATCCCCACAACACGCTTTTTTGTCATGGTTAAATTCTCAAGTCTCGGCTTAAGCCTCTCCTGTATATCTTCAGGAAAAAATTCCGCCATTTTAGCTACAGGCATAAAATATGATGCAACAACCATCATCAAAACAAACAATACCATCATTCCAAGTGTTAAAAGCAAAGTAACCAACATCGGTTTTACCTCCTGCATTTAATAGTTTATTTTATTGCGTTCGTTAGTCTTAGCTAACTTATAATAACATAAAACCTACATTTTTACAAAACAAAAAACATACCCTGAATTTATCATACGACAAATCCAAGGTATGCTTTATTTTTCAAAATCTATATCATTTATTTTCTCTGACCAAATCATACATAAAGCTTCTCTCTCCAAGCTTCCTTGTATTGACAAGACTAAGTCCAAGATGCTCGTACTTATCCTTCTTAAGCTTAGCATCTGTAGAAAGAATGACCGGTATATGCTTCTTATCCGCCAATTCAATCGCATTTTCAACCAACGGTCTCATAAATCCCTGTCCCTGATATTCCTTCTTTACAGCAAGCAATTCTATCTGAACAAACTGTTTTTTGGCATCCCTGTATTTTTTTTCAAGGCTTGCGCCACCGGCTTGAAACTTCTTGATTATATCCATAAAATTTTTCAAGCCCAAAGCCTTAGTCATACGCCACATCATTTTAAATGAAGCGGCTGCCGGATATGGTGCCGTAGTATCTGTAAGTATTATAATACCTTCTTTTCTTTTGGAAGTAGCATACACTGCATTGTAATCATTTGCAACACTTATCATTGCCACAAGGTAATTAATAAGCCTTGTTCTGTCCGGATATCCCGGATAATAAGGAACCATACCGATTTCATCGTCTCCGTAATCATAATATGCAAATGCTTCCGCATATTCACGCATTTCCTCCTTCGTGAGTTTAACTTTATCCAACATATCTATTCTCCCTTGTTTTATTGTCTTTTAATGTAGTATAATAGCTTCAAAATGACTTTCAATAGTTTTAAAGTCATTATTAAGGAGAATAAATATGCCAAAAGTATTTTCAGAAGATATGAAAGATAATTTACGCATCAAGCTGCTTGATTTAGGATTTGAAATGTTAAAAAATGGTGGACTCTCTGCCGTTAATCTTGATGAGCTTACCCAAAAAACATTTATAGCCAAGGGTACATTTTACAACTTATTCAAGAATAAGTCAGAATATATGTACTATATGATGCTTCACGAGAGAAAGCGCTCAAAAACCATACTATCTTCTTATCTTGATGAAGAAGGTAAGCTTGACAAAGACAATCTTAAAAATTATCTGTTATGGCTTTCAGAAGAAAATCCAAATATATTCTCATATCTGACTGATGCCGAGCAAAAAAGACTTATAGCATCCTGGGATATCGGATATATTGAAAATGAAGACAATGACAGTGATACCATGCATATGCTCATATCCATATTAAAAGCTCCCAGAGAAAATCCTGACTGGAAGCTTGCCTGTAACTATATGAAGTTGATTGCACTAAGCCTGTCTATGAAAAATGTCTTTATCACAGACAACTATGATGAGATGATTAATAGTCTGATTGAACAGATTGTTGATTTGCTTAGCTATTAGTACTTATCTTTGCACCTTTTTTAGATTTTTATTAACATTTCTAAACCGTTCTATGATTTAGATACTTTTCCAACTCCGAAAGTGAATGAGTGTGGTCGTGCTTTCCCTCACTCAATACGTGCACATGATTATGCGTATGCTCTATCGTATGAGTATGAGTCGTACCGTCATGAGTATGCGTCACAACATGGGTATGAGCATGCTTATGGCTGTGAGCCAACGTATCATATATAATTATCACAGTAGCTACAATCATTATGGACAGTGCTATGATAAAGCTTATAGTTATTCTTTCTCTCAAGAAAACAAATGAAAGAAATACTCCCATAAAAGGTGCAACCGCATAATATGCACTTGTCTTCGCTGCACCAAGTGTCTTCTGTGCCCTGATATATGTAAAAATACTCAATCCGTATGCCACAAATCCAAGCAGCATTACCATTAATATATTTGCCGCATTTGGAAATGTCTCTTTCATAATAGCTGCAACTATAAGAGAACCCATTCCCGAACATATACCCTTTATCGTAACGATCTGATATGTACTTTTTTCCGATATACTTCTCGTGCAATTATTCTCAAAGCCCCAGCATACCGTAGCTCCCAAAACAAATACAGAGCCAACCGAAAAATCAAAGCTTCCGTTTCCTGCAAATGATAATATTATACTTGAAAGAGTAACAAGACCAATAGCTCCCCAAAGTCTCTTGGAAACCTTTTCTTTAAATATCATAAATGCTATGATGGTTGTCGCCACAATTTCAAAGTTCCCGAGTAATGAAGCATTTGCAGCCGTTCCCAATCTGACACCAAACATCAGAAGTATCGGAGCGATAATATCCAAAACCACCATAGCAAATGTGTACGGCAAATCCTTCTTTTGAAGTCTTTCGGATTTCGGTTCATTTTTAAAATGAAATATATATATTATTCCAACTCCGACACCTGCTCCCAAATAAAGAAAGGATGCCATATATGTCGGAGCAACTTTGCTTAACAAAAGCTTTGAACACGGTACATTTAAAGCATAAAAAAAAGCCGCCATAAAAGCATAAATAATCGCAACAATCCGCTCGTTTTTCATTGGTGTACTCCTTTTACTGAATTCAATCATTGAGTTAGATTAAGCTAACAATTGCTATTATAACGCCCAAAAAAAATGTAGTCAAGACGTGACACGGACATGAGTCTTATCACATCTCGACAAACATTATGTAAATCATACCAATCAATCGTAACCTTACTGCAACGCCTTATTTAATGTTACCTTTACATCCGTAAAATCAGTAAGGTACTTTTCAAATTCGACATCTAATGCCGGATAGCTGTCAGCGTCATAATAAAATGTTCCGCTTGCCACCTGATTATTTCCGGTATCTCCTACCTCACTGAAAAATCTCAAATGAAAATCTCCAGACCGGCCATCAGTCTCAAAGTCACCTCCGAAAAGCCAGTTTCCTTCATCATCATAAAGTGTCCAACTGTCACCAATATTCAAAGAAAGAACGGCACCGTTTGGAAATAACCAATCACCGATAATATCATCCATCATTTTGTCTTCATCCGATAACTCTACACCTTCTCCGATTATATTCCAATCAAGCAGCTCACATTTATAGTTATCCATAAGCCCCCAGAATTCTTCGTCTGAAAGGCTAAGTCTCTCGGATGCAGATGCATCAACCATACCTGAGGTATTGTGATAAAAGCCTATACTTCCGTCACCGACCTCATCACTATAATAAAAATCAACCCATGCAAGCTTAGTTCCGTCCTCATTCAAATAGCATTGTCCAAACATACTGCTCATAGCACTTGAAGAACCAGTATAAAAAAAGTTACCGTTTCCCATCCACCTGTAGCTGCTTCTTGCCCAGCCTTCAAGGAAGCATATTATCTCCCCGTCCTTATATGTGTAACCGTCATATACATAGCTTTCATTCGTAATATCATCATAATAACCGACCATATCTTCACCAATTAAAAGTTCAGGTACGCCATCACCATTTATATCCTCGATAACGTATCCGATATTGTTTAGTAAATCTGTTTTTGTACGATACATAACACTTTCCATAATGCCGGTAGAAGGATAAACATAATCCTTCTCATAATCATATCCGTTTATTATTAAATCAAGAACCTCATCTATAACAGGCGAATAAACAACCTCATAATCCACTTCGATTTTTTCATCCTGTGTCGTATTTTTTTCCGTTGTGTCTTCTGTTGTGTTTTCTGTTGTTTCTTTCATCGCATTTTCCGTTGTTTCTTCCTTTATCTCTTCGGAACTTTCCACGGTTGTATTATCTTCGCTGCCCGTAAAGGATAGCTTTTTATCGCCTCCGTTATTACTTCCGCATCCCGAAAGCGAGAATGCCAAAAGATATGCTGTTACCAAAACTACTATTTTTTTTCCTAATTTTCTTCTTCTCATTTTTCCTTATCCTCCATAATCAGTTTCCCGATGAAATCAACGTTTATGCAACTGCTTATCGGGTTTTACGCTGTCGATGTGACCTTTTATTTCTATATGCAAAAAACCGCATACAATGGAATAGATTTTATGCTATCAACGAATCCAAAATTATTTTCGGAAATTCTGATTGCATATTGAGGTTTATATCGCTCCATATAATTTTTCAAACTCGTCGATTTCTTATGTCGTCCTGATTTTATTTCAATAGGTATAATCTCATTTCCTATTTGAGTCACTAAATCAATCTCCAAATTCTCTGCCGGCTTATAATAATATAATTCTTTATATCTTGATATCATTTGTTCATAAACATAATTCTCTATCACTGCACCCTTGTATATATTATGCGTTTCCGGAAGCAAATCATTTGGATTTATTTTACATATATCACATAAAATCCCCACATCTGATAAATAAACCTTAAAGCTATCCTCGTTTTCATAAGCTTTTAGAGGCGTTCTGTTTGACTCAAGTTTATTTATTTTATATATCAGTCCCGAAGCGGCAAGCCAGTCGATTGAACCATAATAGTCTCTCTTTATCGCTGTTCCCCGAACTTCCTTATATTTAAATTTTGGATTTTCACGTGCAAGTTGTCTTGGAATGCTTTCATATACAGCCAAAATTTTAGCTGTTTCAGTAGCATTTATAACATATTTTGACATATCAGCCATATAAGCAAGTCTTATATATTCAAGAATATTTCTGTTAAAATCTATTATTATTTTTTTATTTTTTATATAATTATCCACAGCCTGCGGCATGCCTCCGACCAAAAGATAATCATGATAAAGTTCCAATGCCTTATTGTGAACAGCCTCCGGAAGCGGAGCTAAACTGCTATATGCTTCCTTTATTCCATCTCTTAAAAGTTCCTCCCCGCAAGCAAGTAAAAACTCTTCAAAATCCATCGGATACATATTTTTCATACAAACTTTTCCAACAGGAAATGAACTTTCAAACCTCTTTATCTTTACACCAAGCAAGCTGCCTGCACATATTATACGATAATTTTCTTTAGCCTCGCAAAAGTATTTTAATGAGGTGATGGCTCTTTCACTTTGTTGAATTTCATCAAAAACAATTGCGGTTTTATAATCAATTTTTCTCCCCAAAAGCATACTCAGCTGCTTAAGAATCAATTCAGGAGTCAAATTACCGTCAAAAATAGAGGCTATATCCTTTCTTTCTTCCAAATTAATATAAACATATTCTTTATATTTTTCTTCACAAAATGTTTTTATTAGCCAAGTTTTACCTACCTGTCTTGCACCCATTATTAAAAGCGGTTCCTTGGTGTTACTACTCTCCCAAATCTCCAATTCTTCATAAAATTTTCTATACATTCCCATCCTCCTCTCATTTTCTATTGTTTCTTAATTTTAAATTCATAATATCATCTCAAAAGAGTCTTGTCAAAGAAAAAACTGAAAATATTCAGCTTTTTTATCGTAAAAAAATGAATATTTTCAGTTTTTTTGCAAAGCAGATGTAACATATAGCGTAAATCTTGTCACATACAATATGTATTATTCAATTATATATAAAGACAAAACCACTATCATATCAATTGGTATGTTGCCTTCTTAAAGATATATTTCCCGAATTCAAACTTTTTAGGATTAACCTTTGTTGAAAGTTCACTTGATGATATGAAATCAGCTGTAACTTTGACAAGTATCTGTTTTCCGCCCTTTTCCACCAAATAATACGTTGATGCATCATTCAGGTAATCTGCCCCTTGTATAATCCCCGGAGCCACGATAAAATCAGCAATCCATTCTGACTTACTCATCTTTTTATTGCGTATCAAAGGATATATGGCATCTGCATCAGCATACTTTGCATAGCATACCGCATCCTTCTTATCTCTGCATTTTCCCGACTTCTCAAATTCATCAAGATTAATTGGCTCCTTAATTTCATTAAATGATAGCTTTTCATCCTCATCAAGAAGATAATCCACGCTTACATCAAGCAACTGCGCCATCACCTTAAGGTTATTCACATCCGGCATACCTTTATCAGTTTCCCATTTTGCTACAGCCGATCTCGATACACTCATCTTCTCAGCGAACTGCTCCTGTGATAAGCCTGCATTTTTTCTTGCCTCTTTTAATTTTTCTCCAAATGTCATAACTTATGACCTCCTTTTATTCCGCAGTGCGGTTATTTTTGTAACCTCACCATATATCCGGATGCCCGTGACAGTAAAGAGACAAACTGTGACAAGACTGTTACTCTCCGTAACATCCTTTATTTACATTCCAAACATTGATTTAAGTATATCCGCAAATTCCTCCACGTAAAATCCCGAGTTGTCCTTTTGCCAAAATGCGCAGTATCTGCGCTTTATCTGATTGCCGCCTCTTGTAAGCGGAAGTCTTTTTAAGGTTGCACCGAAAAACGAACCGGTTCCCGTTCCCTCAACAGGGAAAATTCCCTTATTTGAGACGACCATCATGCGTGCCTCCTGCAGATTTTCGGCAAATAAGAAGTCACTTTTAAAGCCTACTATATCACGATAGTATTTTCGTTCCTCATCCTGCTGCTGCTTATTTGCAATAAGGATACACGGTGTATTTTTAAGGTCTTCTATATCGATTTTATCAAGCTTGGATAAAGGATTATGCGTCGCTATCTCCACAAAGCAGTAATTTTCTTCCAAAATAAGATTCTCATAGGCATCGGAAAATGCACGTCTTTGGTCATTAAGTGCAATGTCAATTTTACCGCTTACCAAAGCCTCGTATAAATCCTCATGATTTCCGCTTATAACACTTATTGAAACCTCCGGATATTTTTCCGAAAATGCTGCCATGGCACGATTAAATTCATCTCCGTCATAGGACACCAAAAGTCCGAGCGACAGCTCGGCAACATCCTTTTTGTCTATCTTTTTTGTCTCTTTTTTAAGGGTATCCAAATCCGAAAGAATCACAAGACTTTTCTTATAAAAATACTCGCCTGCTTCAGTTACATCGAAGCTGCGGTTTTTCCTTGTCAAAAGCTTTACCCCAAGCTCATCCTCAAGTGATTTTATCGACTGCGAGATGGCAGACTGGGAGATATGACATTTTTCTGCCGCCTCAGTAAAACTTTTTTCTTCTATAACTGCCTGAAAATGTTCTATCTGACGAAGAAGCATATTTATCCCTCCCAATGCATAATCTAAATATTTTAAATTAATCAATTATTTGAAGTATAACATTGAGATAATCCAAAGTCAATTTCGGCGAGAATTATAATTTTTAAGACAGGAACAGATTGTATCGACTGTTCCTGTCTTATTAATAAATCAGCTTGCACTTCTTAAAAGCTTTGTCTTCTTAGTATCTGTGGAAGATTTATCAGATTCCTTTGCTTGCTTCTTTACCTTAGGCTCAGTGCAGAGAGTTATTCCATTTGGCTCAACATAGCCCATATGGAAATGACCACCCTTATATTTTATTCGCAGACGGAAAATTCCGGCTTCCACAACCACTATATCTCCTGCAGTAAATATTTCTGCCTTGTAGATTCCCCAGCTATTCGGAACATTTCCCAAAAAATCCTCCAACTCCTTAACGAAGGTGTCTGTGAGATTCTGCTTTTCCTTTACCTTCATTCCCGCATAATTAAGTGTCGCACGCTGCATATCACAAGGATTCATAAATTTTGCACTCTGAAAGAAGAGTGATGCTCCATCTGCTGCAACAAACTTTGCTGCAAGATTGATGTTGTTAGTAGTATAATTGATTCTGTTCATAGGCTTTACCTACCTTTCTAAAAATGAGTTTACAAGCATCTTGCGCTCCTCTTTCACAGTTATGGCATCAGCTACCATAGGCTCCGACAGTAAGCTGCTGACGGTCGCTGCCTGCGTATTTCTTATGCACCACCGCAAGCCGGGTGCCGTGCCAACGCACGAAAAAAGAGAAGCTAATTTGTATATGGACGCACTTATAGCGTGCTATCCGTATGCAAATTAACTTCTCTTTTTAGGTTGTGCTTATTCTATCAAATTTAAAGATGTACGTCAATATCATTTGCAAATAATATTGATATAATAATCCTATTCAAACTTTTGAGCTACCATGGCAAGATAATCCGTAACCTTAAGATGCTGCGGACAGATATTTTCACATTGCTTACAGCCTACACAGGCACTTGCCTTACCAAATGTCTTAGCAAGATTATCATAATACTCTCCCTGCGGCGTCCATCCCTTCTTACCGTCAGGATTATCCTTCATCTCAGCATTATAAAGCGAAAAATACTTCGGTATGGCAATCTTAATCGGACAACCGTCAGTGCAGTATGAACAACCGGTACAAGGGATTGCAATCGAGCTGTTAAGTATATGAACTGCCTTATTAATAATTTCCTTTTCCTCATCATTAAGCGGAACAAAATTCTGCATATAGCTTGTGTTATCCTCAAGCTGTTCCATATTGCTCATACCTGATAAAACCATCTTAACATTATCATGTGAAGCGGCAAAGCGTATAGCCCAT
>JAFTFE010000134.1 GCA_017449765.1 Lachnospiraceae bacterium
CCTATAATAACCGGTGGAACAGGCTTTTATATACAGGCAGTTCTTTATGATATAGACTTTAAGGAAAATGAAGACGACGGATACCGCTTAGAACTTGAAAACCTTCTTTCTGAAAACGGTGCAGAGTATCTTCATAATATGCTTAAGGAAGTAGACGAAAAATCCGCAGAAGATATACATTATAATAATTCAAAAAAGGTAATACGGGCACTTGAATACTATCATCAGACAGGCGAGAGGATATCAGAGCATAATGATATTGAACGGGCAAAGGATTCCCCTTATAATTTTGCTTATTTTGTACTTAACCGTGACAGATCAAAGCTTTATGAACGTATAGAGCAAAGAATTGATATTATGCTTGCACAAGGACTTGTCGAAGAGGTAAAAGGTCTTGTTGAAAAATATAATCTGACTAAGGATATGACATCCATGCAGGGACTTGGATATAAGGAGATTTACGCATATCTTAACGGCGAAATCAGTCTTGATGAAGCAGTATATATATTAAAGCGTGACACAAGGCATTTTGCTAAGCGGCAGCTTACATGGTTCAGACGGGAAAAAGATGTTATATGGGTTGACAAGGATATATATAATACTGATGAACTTTGTATTGAATATATGCTTAATAAATTAAAAGACAGAAATATTGTTTAGTTTACTCTAAAAATATTATGTTAATCAATACAATAATACACAAAATCTTAATACAATTTTAAGAATAAAACTGTTATTATAAATTTTAATAATATGGAGACGAATATGGATAAAAATATTAAATCGGATGAATTAAAAAAATATTATCTTGCACTTGGAATAGATGAAAAGGTATATGATTTTGTATCAGATATTGAGAGCTCTTTGTCTGACAGATTTGCAAAGATAGATAAAACAGCTGAACTTAATCAGATAAAAGTTATAAAAGCTATGCAAGATGCCAAATTTGCAGAAGCACACCTTAATGGAACAACAGGATATGGGTATAATGATATAGGGCGTGATGCGATAGAAGAAGTATATGCCAATATTTTTAAGACAGAGGATGCTCTTGTCAGACAGCAGATAACCTGTGGAACACATGCGCTTACTATAGCCTTATCAGGAAATTTAAGACCGGGGGATGAAATTTTATCCCCTTGCGGTAAGGTATATGACACTTTGGAAGGTGTAATCGGTATAAGAGAATCAAAAGGTTCTCTTGCTGAATACGGTATAAGCTACAGACAGGTTGAGCTGCTTTCCGATGGAAACTTTGACTTTGAAAATATTAAGAAAAATATTAACGAGAAAACTAAACTTATCGAGATACAGCGATCAAAGGGATATGACACCAGACCTACACTTTCTGTTGCAAAAATTGCTGAAGTAATCAAATTTATAAAGGATATTAAACCTGATGTTATATGTATGGTAGATAATTGTTACGGTGAATTTGTTGAAAATATTGAGCCTTCTGAGGTAGGCGCCGATATGGTGGTCGGTTCACTTATAAAAAATCCAGGAGGCGGACTTGCGCCTATTGGCGGTTATATCTGCGGAACAAAAGAATGTATTGAGAATTGTGCAATAAGACTTACCAGCCCGGGACTTGCCAAAGAAGTAGGTGCCTCGCTTGGAGTAACAAGAAGTATAGCTCAGGGGATATTTATGGCTCCTACAGTTACGGCGGCTGCTTTAAAGGGCGCAATACTTGTCGCAAATATATATGAGAAACTTGGTTTTAAAACCATTCCTGATGCAAATGAAGACAGACACGATATTATCCAGGCTATAGAATTCGGAAAGCCTGAATATATACAGGCATTCTGTGAGGGCATACAGGCTGCGGCACCTGTTGACAGCTTTGTTACTCCGGTACCGTGGGATATGCCCGGTTATGATAGTCAGGTAATAATGGCTGCGGGAGCATTTGTATCGGGAGCTTCAATTGAATTAAGTGCAGATGCGCCTATGAAGGTTCCGTATGCCGTATATTTTCAGGGGGGTCTTACTTATCCGCATGCAAAGTTTGGAATTATGATGTCCTTGCAGAAAATGATGGAAAAAAACTTGGTTTTGTGTTAAAATAATAAGGTTAAATTGTGTCTTGTGCCTGAAGAGGTGAAAGGATTATAAGACATAATGAATAATTTGATAAAAGATCTTGCTGCTTGTGAAAGACCTTATGAAAAAGCTATTTTAAACGGTATAGAAACGCTTACGGATGCAGAACTTTTAGCGGTGATTTTACGAACCGGTACAAATAATACCAGTTCTATAGATTTAGCTAACCGGATTCTTAATGCACATAGTATTCATAAGGGATTAAACGGACTTTTCTATATGAAAAGAAAGGATTTGCTTGCTATAAAAGGTGTTGGTGATACCAAGGCTACGCAGCTTCTGGCACTTACAGAGTTAAGCAGAAGAATAAATGAGTCAAGATTAAAGCAGAGTATAAGCTTCAGTAATCCAAAGACGATTGCAGAATATTATATGGAGAAATGTAAATATTTCACTAAGGAACGTGTATATCTTATGCTTTTCTCCAATTCACATACACTTATTAAAGAGATATTGTTGTCTGAGGGTACAGTCAGTTCTTCATCAATATCTCCGAGAGAGATATTTATAGAAGCAATTCATTATGAAGCTGTTAATTTTATTCTTGTTCACAATCATCCATCCGGTCTTCCCGAACCAAGCAGTGCTGATATTTCCATAACACTCAAAATCAAAGAAGCGGGCCGTATCATGGACATAAATCTGTCAGACCATATAATTGTTGGAAACGGCAGTTATGTCAGCCTGTTTGAAAGAGGAATCTTAGAATGAGATATGATAGAAAAAAAGATATAAGCCCTAAATATTTGCTGCTAACATTCACAATAATATGTGTGGCTTTTTTAGTTATATCCTTTTTTGCCGGAGACAAAATCGCTTTTGTCAAAAAATATACCAATATTATTATTTCTCCTATTCAGCAGGGAATCAATAAAATCGGAGTTTGGACCGATTCTAAGATAGAAAATCTCAAAGAAATCGAAGAATTGAATAAGGAAAATGAGGAACTTCAGAAGGAGATTGACTCATATAAGGAGCAGATAACCATTTATCAGGAGAAATTATCTGAACTTGATGAGTTGCGTGCCTTATATGAGCTTGATGAGAGTTATCCTGAATACAACAAAACTGTTGCACATGTATTTGCAAAGGATTCAACTTCATGGTTTTCAATTTTTTATATAGACAAAGGGCTTGATGACGGTTTGTTCGTAGGTGCAAATGTTATGTGTCACGACGGATTGGCAGGTATAATAACCGAATGCTATGATGATTATTCCAAGGTAAGAGCAATCATAGATGATAATTCCAATATAAGCGCCAAGATTATGCCGTCAAATGCTTTATGTACCATAGAAGGAAATCTTAATACCTATCAGAACGGTGTACTTGTTGTAAAAAATATCGATAAGGATGCCAAGATAACCATAGGAGATAAGGTGGTTACATCACATATATCAGAGAGATTTCACCAGGGTATAACCGTAGGATATATCTCAGAGATAACATACGATACAAACAATCTTACAATTACGGCAGCTATAACACCTGCAGTTGATTTTAACAATATTTCCGAGGTGCTTGTTATCACTGACAGTAAGAAGAATGTTGATTAGTTTTATTTTGTTTTGACGGAGGCAGATATGCGAAGAGTGCTTACACTTACATTATTGATAATAGTAAATTTTTCGCTTCAATCAACTATATTTGGATTTCATAATATAAACTGCATAACACCGAATCTTCTGCTGATATTAACTATGTCCTTTGGACTTATGCGAGGACGTAAAGAAGGTCTTTTAGTCGGCTTTTTCTGTGGATTTTTAGTAGATTGCGTAGTGTCCAATATAATGGGACCTTTTATGTTTATATATATGATAATCGGTTATATGAACGGTTTTTTTCATAAAAATTATATGGTTGAAGATGTGTTGCTTCCTCTTATAATTGTTACAGTTGATGATTTTTTGTTCAATACAATACTTTATGTATTTTATTTCCTGTTACAGAGGAGACTTGACTATACATCGTATTTTTTGAAAATTATTCTTCCGGAGGCACTGTGTACAGCGCTTCTTACAGTTATATTATATAAGCTTTATGTGGTGATTAACAGATATCTTAAGCAAAAAGCTGAAGATAGAAAGGTATAGTAATGATTCGAGAGATTTTATCCTCTATAAAAGAAATAATTTTAGACTATGTAAAACACAGACTTTTTCCTGTTACTGTGGTTGTTATTGTACTGTTCTCAATATTAATCAGAAGACTGTTCGTGCTTCAGATTATTGAGGGCGAGGAGCATATGGATAATTTCATATATAAATCCGAGAAAACACTGAATATTGATTCGGTACGCGGTAATATTTATGACAGGAACGGCAAGCTGCTTGCATATAATGAATTGTCTTATTCTGTAGTTTACAGCAACGACTTAAATATTCCAAACAGGGCAAAAGAACTTGATATATCCGAGAATGAATTAAAAAATCAGATTTTATATAAAACAATTAATATATTAGAGTCCAACGGTGATGAAATATATGTTGATTTTCCAATAGTATTAACAGATACGGGAGAGTACAAATTTACTGTCAAGGATACTTCTTTACAGAATTTTAAAAAAAATGTATATGCAAAAACTGCATTTGATGAATTGTCAGATGAACAGAAGAATGCGACTGCCAAGGATATAATAGATTTCCTCAATAATGAGAGATTTGAAGTTTCGGAAGTTTACAGTAAAGAAGAAGGCTTAAAAATACTTGCATGCAGATATAAGCTTTGGTTAAATCGGTATCAACAGTATGTGCCTGTTACAATTGCTTATGATATTAGTGAAACCAGCAATGCAGCAATAACCGAATACGGTGATGAACTGCTTGGCATGGATGTCTCCGTCAAGTCCTTAAGAAGATATAATGATGCAGTATATTTTGCTCATATTATAGGATATGTCGGACGAATCTCCAATGAAGAACTTCAGGCATATAATGAAAATCTTCCCGATGAGGAAAAATACAACGGAGAGGAAATGGTAGGAAAGACCGGCATAGAACAGTACTGCGAGTCTGAACTTAGAGGAAGTTCAGGATATGAAACAATGTATGTCGATAATCTCGGAAAGGTTATAGAGACAATTGAGCAAAGTCCCGCATCGGCAGGAAATGATGTATATCTTACCTTAGATGCCGATTTGCAGAAATATTGTTACGATACACTTGAAAAAGAAATTGCATCTATTATACTTGCCAATCTTGCTGCCGTTTCATCCGTAGAAGAGGGTGAGAATGCTGCAATACCTATAACTGATGTATATTTTGGCTTGTTTAATAATAATTACATTACACTTGAGAAGATGTCCAAAGCCGATGCGTCGGATCTGGAAAAACAGATATACAATGATTTTTCTGTTAGAAAAGAAGATACCATACAACAAATATCCGATATAATGAGTAAAGATTTTACGCCGTTATCAGAACTTTCTGATGAATATCAGGATTATATGGAATATATCTGTGAAATCTTAAGTAAGGAGGGTGTTTTTAATTCTTCGTTAATTGCTACGGATGATAAGGAATTTATTGATTATACGAATAACCTTACGTCACTTGAGCACTACATGAAATATGCAATAAGTATAGAAGCCATAGATATAACCAGACTTGATGCCAAAAGTGATTATTATGACAATGATGTAATTAATGACCTTTTGTGTGATTATGTAGTTAATTATCTTAACCTTGATACTGAATTCGACAAACTGATAATAAAAAATATGATAAAATCCTCTGAGATAACAGGAGATAATGTGGTAAATCTCATTTATTTACAGGGAATACTTAATCCGGAACTTGATAAGGAGTATGAAGAATACCAAAATAATGCATACGGACCATATGAATTTATGGTAAAAAAGATACAAAAGCTGGATATTACACCGGCTATGCTTGCGCTTGATCCGTGCTCAGGTTCTATAGTTGTAACTGATGTAAAAACAGGTGATGTACTGGCTTTGGTAAGCTATCCAAGCTATGATAATAATTACATGACTAATGAGGTTGATGCAGAATATTATAATAAGCTGTTAGAAGATAAAACTACGCCGCTTTATAACAGAGCCTGCCAGCAAAAATTAGCACCGGGGTCAACCTATAAGATACTTACTTCTGTTGCGGGACTTACCGAGGGAGTAATAGATACGGGAAGTTATATCTACTGCCCGGGAGAATTTGAAAAGATTGATCCGGCTCCGAAATGCTGGATATATCCAAGCGGTCATGGCTCACTTGATGTAGAAGGAGCAATACAGCGTTCATGTAATGTGTTTTATTATCAGGTGGGGTATTCACTTGCATGGAAAGATGACGGAACATATAGTGACTCCTATGGTTTAAGCAGATTGGAAAAGTACGCGAGAATGTTTGGCTTAGGAGATGTGTCGGGAGTTGAGCTGCCTGAGATAACTCCTTCAATATCTGATAATGATGTTGTAAGAAGCTCGATTGGACAGGGCAGGAACTCCTATGCACCTATTCAGCTTTCAAGATACGTAACAACGGTTGCAAACAGTGGTACATGCTATAATTTAACACTTATTGATAAGGTTACTGATTATGAAGGAAATCTTATCTATGATAATCATGCAGAGGTATTGAATGATGTAAAATTAAGCGATACGACATGGACTGCCGTTCACAACGGCATGCGTCGTGTTATAACTTATAATACATTGGGAAGCGAATTGGTAAACAGAGTAAATGTTTCAGTAGCAGGAAAATCCGGTACTGCGCAGGAGAGTGAGACGCGTCCGGATCATGCGTTATTTATTTCATACGCGCCTTATGAGGCTCCTGAAGTTTCGGTTACCTGTATGCTGCAAAACGGTTATTCTTCCGGTAACGCTATCGAATTGGCAGGCTTTGTATATGCTTATATGTATGATCCGGACAAGCTTAACGGAGCCGAAATGAAGGGTAATGTTGCCAACACAGATTAAAAACTTTCAGTATTTAAAGAGGTGAAAAATGATTAATCCCGTTATTATTAAAGGTAATAAAGAAGGGATTCGTTTGATAATTGCACCTGAAGCTAAGTTTAGTGAAATAAAAAAAGAATTAAATAAAAAACTTCAGAATACGAGACATTATTATGCGAAGCAAATTCCGATTGATATTACCTTCGATGGAAAAATATTAACGGAAGATGAAAAAGGTGATATACTCGAACTGTTAAGAGATAAAGGTTTAAATATTAAATATAAAGAAATAAAGGTTATAGAAACAAAAGAAAAAGAAAATAATTTTACGAATTTACAATCCGATAAAGATGGTCTGTTTTATGTAGGTAATTTAAAAAACGGACAATCTATTGATGCTGTAACAAGCATAATAATCGTTGGAAATATTGAACAGGGTGCATCGGTTACCTCAGAGAGCAATATTATCATAATCGGTGAGTTAAACGGTTATGCAAAAGCCGGCTCCAAAGGAAAAAAAGATGCCTTTGTTTACAATGTATATTAGGAGGAATTGTAAATGAGTGAAGTTATAGTAATTACAAGCGGCAAAGGCGGTGTTGGCAAAACCACAACCACAGCCAATATCGGAGGAGCACTGGCGGGACTTGGATTTAAAACCCTGCTGATAGATACGGATATAGGTCTTAGAAATCTTGACGTTGTGATGGGACTTGAAAACAGGATTGTATATAATATCGTAGATGTGGTTGAAGGAAGCTGTAAGGCAAAGCAGGCGATAATTAAGGACAAGACTTTCCCGAATCTCGCACTTTTGCCTGCTGCCCAGACCAGAGATAAAACCTCTATAGCGCCTGAGCAGATGAAGAAACTGATTGATGACTTAAAGCCGGAATATGATTATATAATAATTGACTGCCCCGCAGGGATTGAACATGGGTTTAAGAATGCTATAGCAGCGGCGGAAAGAGCGGTCGTTGTAACAACTCCGGAGGTTTCAGCCATAAGGGACGCTGACAGGATAATAGGCATACTTAATTCATGTGAAATGCCACGTATAGATCTTGTGATAAATAAAATCCGTATGAGTATGGTTAGACGCGGAGATATGATGTCTGTCGATGATGTGGTGGACATTCTATCCATTAATTTGATCGGAACTATAATGGATGATGAATCCATAGTTATATCCACCAATCGAGGAGAAATGATTGCGGGTAACAGGACAAAGCCCGGAAAGGCATATATTGAAATAGCTAAAAGGATAGCCGGAGAGGCTTTAGAAGACGAGGCTTATGATTATAGCTTCAGTATACTAAAACTGCTTAAGAAGAAGGATAAAAATGTTCACAAAGTTTCATCTCAGGGATTATAATTTTAAATTATTAATATACGTAATTGCAATAATGATAATCGGTGTATTTGCAGTTAACAGCGCAGACTCTGAATTCACATTCAAACAGGCTGTCGGTGTAAGCGCAGGTATTGTAATTATGATTTTTCTGTCATTTTTTGATTATCATTTTATATGTAAATTTTATCATGTGATTTATATTGTTAATATAGCATTGCTGCTTATGGTTTTACTGTTTGGTGTAAATGTTAATAATGCAACCAGATGGATTAATATAGGTGGAGAAAACGGAATACAGATACAGCCGTCCGAGATATCCAAGATACTTATGATTGTTTTTGTAGCTGCATTCCTCGGTAAATATAAGGATAAGGACAGGATAAACACTTTTAGATGTATAGCATTGTTCATGGTTTTTGTTGGTTTTTCACTTTTATTTATAGTTGCCGAACCTGACCTTTCAACTACTATATGTCTTTTTGTGGTACTTATTACAATGCTCTATGTATCAGGCCTGAGTTATAAGATCATAGGTATTGCTCTGCTTATTGCCATACCGCTTGCCGGAAGCTTCTTATGGTATATACAACTTCCCGGAGAAAAAATACTTCTTAAACAGTATCAGATTAACAGAATACTATCCTTTGTATATCCATCGCAGTATGGGGATGATATGTCCCAGCAAAATAATTCAATCATGGCAATCGGTTCAGGACAGCTTACAGGTAAAGGCTTTAATTCTTCAACCATAGCAACTGTTAAAGATGCTAATTTTATATCCGAGCAACAGACAGATTTTATATTTTCCGTAATAGGTGAAGAATTAGGTTTTATAGGCAGTGTAATTATTATTGCAATTATTATGTTAATAGTGTTACAATGTATAAAGATTGCAAGAAGAGCGAAGGATACAAGGGGTATGCTTATTGCATCAGGAATCGGTACACTTATAGCGTATCAATCCTTTATAAATATAGGTGTTGCTACCGGAGTGTTGCCAAATACAGGTATTCCTCTGCCTTTTATAAGCTATGGTTTAAGTTCTTTGCTTAGTATATCCATAGGTATGGGGATTGTATTAAATGTCAGTCTACAGAAATCTGAGTTTTACTAACTAATAGGAGAAAACATATGAATATCGGACTAATTGCACATGATACAAAGAAAAAGCTAATGCAGAACTTCTGCATTGCATATAGGGGGATTATGTCGCACCATGAATTATATGCGACGGGTACTACAGGAAGAATGATTGAAGAGGTAACTAACCTTACCGTTCACAAATTTTTGGCAGGACATACAGGAGGAGAGCAGCAGCTTGGCTCTATGATTGAAAATGATTCCATTGATTTAATGATATTCCTGCGTGACCCTGAGACCAAAAAATCTCATGAGGTTGATATAAACAATATATTTACGCTTTGTGATGTACATAATATTCCTTTGGCCACCAATCTTGCCACAGCCGAACTTATGATTAAGGCTTTGGAAAGAGGAGATCTGGAATGGAGAGAGCTGTTTAAGCATTAGAAAAATATGAGAATATTCAAAGATTTATTTAGAAATATTATTATTTTTGTTTTTGTGATATTATTTTTTGCGATTGTCACTTTTATAAATAATAGTTTTGATAAACCATATACTCAAATCAGGACTACAATTCCGGTATCGGCATCAAATAATGATGTAAATACTTTAGATATAAGTTTTGATGATACTATTGTTTATAAAAATGATGATAGTAACAGTAATCTTTTTGATGACTGTTATTATGCATTATTGATTGATGATACGGACAAAAATGTATATGTATCAAAAAATATATATAAAAGAATGTATCCTGCAAGTATGACAAAGATTATGACAGCTATGATTGTTCTGGATAAAGTCAACGATAAAAGCATAAGTCTTGATGATGTTGTAACTGTAGAGCATTATTATGATCTGACGAGTGAAGGCGTGCTGCCGAGTGAACTTACTCCCGGATGTAAAATCACTGTTAAGGATCTTCTGTATACCTTACTTATTAAATCAAATAATTATTATGCACTTATTCTTGCTGATTATGTTGCGGGAAGCGAAGAGTCTTTTTGTGAACTTATGAATCAAAAAGCAATATCGTTAGGTGCTACCGGAACACATTTTTCAAATCCACACGGTCTTGATGATGTTGATCATTATACTACGGCTTATGATATGTATCTTATATTAAAAGCCGCACATGATTATGAAGAAATTAAGGCAATTGACTCCTTTGAGTCATATAATTATTTTTATTATAATTCGTCAGGAACCCCTATAGAAATGGATATTGATCCTACAAACCTTTTTATGACCGGGGATGTTTTACTGCCTGCTAATTATAATATAGAAGTATGGAAAACCGGTACAACAGATGGAGCGGGAAACTGTCTTGCCATGTTTCTTACACGTGATGAAAAAGAATATGTACTTGTTGCTTCAGCAGGAGAATCAAGAGCTTTATTGTATGATGCAATAGTTGCAATGCTGAGTATGGTAAAGTAAATATTATACTAAGGGTAATATGTAATGGAAAGAAAAAATAATATTACAAAATTCAATAGAGATATAAAATTCAATGTTGCGAGTATAATTATTGCTTTAATTTTTTTATATGTAATTATTGTAATAGTAATTTCTATTAATAAAGAACCGATAACCACTTATAAAGTTAATAAAACCGACATCAATAATAATATAATTGTTGAAGGACTTGCGATTCGTGAGGAGATAGTTCTTAATTCTGATAAATCCGGTTATGTCTGTTATTATATCAGAGATGGAGAGAAGGTCAAAAAAAATTCCACAGTATGTACAATTGATGAGACAGGACAATTGTATAATTCAATAACTGATGCTGAAAGCTATGACAGCCTGCTTACACGCGAAGATTATAATGAGATAAGAAATCTTATATCTTTATATAAGGTTTCATATAATGATATATCTTTTTATAATTCATATAATTTTGAAAATAATGTAAATAATAAGGTTTTAGAGCTTACAAACGAAATTCTTATGCAGCAGACCGAAAGCTCCTCAGGCGGAGTATCACTGTCTGCCATACAGTCTCCTGAGAGCGGACTTATTACATATTATATTGATGGTTATGAGAACTACAATATATCTTCGATTTCAGCATCTGACTTTGATAAGTCCAATTATAAAAAAGAGACATTGAAAACCGGTGATATAATAACCTCAGGAACTCCTGTAGTTAAGGTAATTCCAAGTGAAACATGGAATATAATCATGCCTGTCACGGATGATCAGATATCCGCTATAAGCAGTAAATATTCTGAGGATGATAATATTCAATTTAAGATAAATAATTCCTCATATACACTAAGCATGCCTTTTGAAATAATCAATAATTCAGGAGACAAATATCTGAATATCTCACTGAATAAGTTTATGCTTAATTATATTTCGGAAAGATTTGTCAGCATCGAAATAATATTGGAAGACGATATAGGACTTAAAGTTCCCGCTTCAGCTTTGACAAAAAAGGATGTATATCAAATCCCTGTCAGTTATCTGTCGGCAGGAGGAAATCAAAGCTCAAATAACAGATTTAATGTACAGTTTATGAATTAGAACAATGAAATTACAATTAAACAAATTGTCCCAACCATTTATATGAGTGATGAAGAGAATTGTTATGTTGATCCTTTGGCCTTTGATGAAAAAGATGTTCTTATTGACATTGATACAAATGACACACTACCTGTATCTTTGATTCCAAAGGTAAGTATAGATGGAGTTTATTCTGCAAATAAAGGAATTGCTGAATTTACTAAAGTCACAATAATTAAAACAATAGATGAATTTGCTTTGGTGGAAAGTGATGAATCATTAAATATATTTGATAATATAATATTTGATTCATCTAAGGTAACCGAAAATCAAATTATATATTAGAGGTGGTAATAAAAATGCTTAAAGAAAATCTTGATAATGTACTGAAAAATATTAACATGGCATGTCAAAAATCAGGTAGAAATCCTGATGAGGTGACACTTATTGCTGTAAGCAAGACAAAGCCTCTGTCTGATATTGAAGAACTGATAACCTATGGTATAAGGGAATATGGTGAAAATAAGGTTCAGGAGTTGTGTGACAAGTATGAATCTGTTTCAACAAATGTCAACTGGCATCTGATAGGGCATCTTCAGACAAATAAAGTCAAATATATAGTTGATAAGGCTTATCTTATACATTCTGTAGACTCCATACATTTAGCGCAGGAGATAGAAAAGCAGGCTGCCAAAAAAAATGTTATCTGTGATATATTAATCCAGGTAAATATTGCACATGAGGAGACAAAATTCGGAATTGATGAGACAAATATATATGAAATATTGGATATTGTAAAGGATTTTGAGCATATCAGAGTGCGTGGACTTATGACGATTGCACCTTTTGTTGATAATCCTGAGGATAATCGTGTTCATTTTTCTAAAATGCACCAATTATTACTTGACATAAAATCAAAAAACATTGATAATATTGATATGAGTATTCTCTCTATGGGTATGACAAATGATTATATGGTTGCCATAGAAGAGGGTGCAACTATGGTTCGTGTCGGAACCGGAATATTTGGAGAACGTAATTATAATATCTGACCTTAAGGACAGATAGATAAAGGAGATAATACAATTATGGCTAATGAATCAAAGAGAAGTTTTTTGGATTTCTTTAAAATGAAAGATTTAGACGACGAAGAAGATGAATTTGAGGATGACTTATTTGATGACGATGATGAGGAAGATTATGACACTTCCAGAGCTTCTTCCAAAAAAACATCCTATAATAAGAATTACAATAAACCTGAAAAAAATAAAGAACCATACACCAGAAGCACAGGCTATAGTACCGGAGCAGATAAGGTAAGTCAGAGAAGTACCGGTACACAGACTTCTACATATAGCGGTTATCAGAAGCCACAGACAAGAGCACAGAACAATAATTTAGTTGATTTTAATTCCAATAAACAGCAACGAGCTAATAATTACAGGGGTGGTAGTGAAGTGTATGTTATCAAACCGCAGGAGATAAGTGAGTCACAGACTGTTGCAGATTTTTTAAATGCAGGCAAAACCATTGTTATAAATATGGAAGGTCTGGAACTTGCTCCGGCACAAAGAATAATTGATTTTATAGGTGGAGCCTGCTATGCAATAGGCGGCTCATTGCAGGCGATATCAGCTAATATATTTATAGCAGCGCCAAGCTCAATTGAGGTATCAGGAGATTTGCGTGAGGAGATATTAAATGAAACAACCGTATCCCCTCAGTTAGGTCAATATTAAATTATGTACGGGGGATGAATTAGAATGCTTACACCGGTTGATATTCAACAAAAAAAGTTCCGCAATGGATTGGGATACGAGAAAAAAGATGTTAATACATTTTTTGAAATGGTTTCAGAATCTTATGAACAACTTTATCGTGCTAATGCAGAACTAAAGGAAAAAGTTGCAACTTTAACAGATGGTTTACAGAATTACAAATCTAAAGAAGCTGAGCTTGAAAAGACAATTATGATTGCTGAGAAGGATTCTGAAGATACAAAATCCAAGGCTGCCAAAGAAGCAAAGAACATAGAGCTTGATGCAAAGAACAAGGCTAAGAATATTCTTGCTGATGCAGAAAAAAAGCTTGCTCAGATCAAGCAGGAGATTGAAGTTTTAGAAACGCAATATGCTGCTTATAAATCTAATTTTGTATATTTTATGAAAAAACAGTTCGATATCCTGGAGGAAGAAGACTTTGATCCTAAGTCATATATAGATCCTAAATCTCTTCAGCTTTTAGGTGCAAGCGGTGGTTCATCTGGAGGTTCAGATTCATTCGGCTCCTTCAGCGGTGACCCACAGATGAGAGATGAGTCGACCTTAGGCGGATACAATGCCGGCGGTGGAGGCGGTATGAATTTAGATGATTTGAAGAACAGTACCAGTGCTGTATATACATCTAATTTGAGTGCAGGAGAGAATTTTGTTGATCCGTTTAATCCTGATGCCAAAAAGCCTGATGGAAGATATAATCCATACGATGGTATGACTTCAAAGCCTGAAAAGAAAAAATCAAATACATCCGGTAAATCATCGACTTCAAGTTCATCAGCTTCAAATAAGTCTAAGCCGGAAACAAAGACTAAGACAGAGAAGAAAGCACCTGATGTTAAAACTGATGAAAAGATAAAAGAAGATATCAAGAAGACTGTATCACAGGAAGAAAAACCTAAAAAGCCTGTTGCGGATAACATATTTACTTTTGATACTGACAAGAAAAAGGAAAATGTAAAATCTGAGGAAAAAGCTTCTGATATAGGAGATATACCTACTGTAGATATTGATACTTCCACCGATGAAGAAACTGTCGAAGTAGAGATTGTAAATGACAACAATTTGCTTGGTGATGGAGATGACGGTTCTTCAGATGATTTTGAATTTGTATAGGAGAATAATATGCTAATTGACAGCTTAACCGTACATCTTGATAATAAACCGATATATGATATTACATTTAATGATTCTTTTGATAAGCTTTCTGATACATTATGCGATTTGGGATATGATGGAAGAAAGCTGTGTATCGTAACAGAAACTAATATAGCATCCTTATATTTGGATGCTATATTAATTTTATTGGAGAAATCGGGACATTTTGAAAAAATAATATCATTTATATTTGAAGAGGGTGAACAATCAAAGAATCTTGATGTTGTAAGGGATTTATACGAGAAGCTTATTATTGAAAAATTTGACAGAAAAGATGTACTTATAGCATTAGGAGGCGGAGTAACCGGTGATTTGACCGGATATGCAGCGGCTACATATTTAAGAGGTATCGACTTTATACAGATACCTACGAGTCTTTTATCCCAGGTGGATTCGAGTGTAGGCGGAAAAACAGGCGTAGACTTCAAATCCTACAAAAACATGGTAGGGGCATTTTATATGCCAAAGCTTGTATATATGAATTTGAATGTGCTTAAGACTTTAGATAAGAGACAGCTGGTATCAGGAATGGGCGAAGTCATAAAATACGGGCTTATACTTGATAAACCATTTTATGACTGGGTAAAGTCTAATTATGATAATATCAATGCATATGATTATAACACATTATGTGAGATGGTTTATCGAAGTTGTGATAATAAGAGACTTGTTGTCGAGGAGGATCCGACAGAAAAGGGCAGGAGAGCATTGCTTAATTTCGGTCATACACTTGGACATGCACTTGAAAAATATATGAATTTTGAACTCCTTCACGGAGAATGTGTACTTATTGGCTCTGTCTTAGCTTCAATTATCTCTTATAATAAAGGTAATATTGACGAAGAGACGCTTATGGACATCATTACAACAATAAGTACATATGATATACCTAAACTTCCTTGTGATATCGATATTAATACAATAATTGAATATACTAAGAATGATAAGAAGGTTGTGGGAGATAAGATTAAATTTATTCTTCTTAAAAACATAGGAAATGCATATATTGATATGAATGTTTCTTCAGATGATATGAAAAAAGCCTTTGAGGAATATATGAATAAATACAATTGAACATGGTTTATGATTGGATAAATTAGATTATGAAAGAAAAAAAGATTAAAATTATGATTCTTCCGATTATATGTATGTCATTACTTATATCAATAGACCAGCTTACAAAGTTTATTATCAAGAGTAAGTTTGAACTGTACGAATCAAGAGAAGTCATAAAAAATACATTTGCAATAACATATATAAGGAATAAAGGTGCTGCATGGGGCGTCATGCAGGGACAGAGATTATTCTTCTTGATCTTAACCTCTATTATATTAATAGGCAGCTTTTATATTCTTTTTAATATTATTAGTAACCATAAATATATTATGTTAACTATAACACTGACCATTTTAAATGCAGGTGCAATTGGTAATATGATTGACCGGGCAAAATACGGATACGTGGTTGATTTTTTGGATTTCAAATTAATTGATTTTCCTATATTTAATGTAGCAGATATATATGTTACATGCAGTATGATTGTGCTTTTTATCCTTTTGATATTTGTATATAAGGATGAGGATTTGGAAAAAATCATCGGAAAGAAGCATAAAGATACAGAAAATATTGAGGATAATGATAGGTAATAAGACAAAGATTTCATCAAAAGATATGATATTTGGTTAAAAATATGGAAGATTTACGCATAATAATCGATGATAATTATAATAAAAATATCGGCGTAAGAATAGACAGGTTTCTGACTGATGAGCTTTCTGAATATTCAAGAGCCTATATACAAAAATTAGTTGATAACAATAATATCTTAGTCAATTCTAAGCCGGTTAAGGCGAATTACAAGATAAAATCGGGTGATATAATCGATATTGATATTCCTGAGCCTGAAATAATTGAGATTGTTCCTCAGGATATTCCTATTGATATAGTATATGAAGATAAGGATATAATTGTCATAGATAAACCCAAAGGAATGGTCGTTCATCCGGCTCCCGGACATTACGAAGACACGCTCGTAAATGCACTTATGTATCATTGTAAGGATTTATCGTCCATAAATGGCGTTATGCGCCCCGGTATCGTCCACAGAATTGATATGAATACTTCAGGACTTCTTGTAATATGCAAAAACGATACAGCCCACAGAATAATGTCCGAGAAATTCAAAGTTCATGATATTAACAGAATTTATACGGCAATTTGTAATAATCATTTTAAGGAATCTGAAGGCACAATTGATAAACCGATTGCAAGACATAGAACTGATAGGAAGAAAATGGCTATAGACGAGAGGGGCAGAAGAGCCGTAACGCATTATAAGCTGATTGAAAATCTGAAAGAAAATACGTCATTAATCGAATGCAAATTAGAAACAGGTCGCACACATCAGATAAGGGTTCATATGGCAAGTATAAATCATTCATTACTCGGCGACGAAATATACGGAACCAAGTCAAAAAAAATTAATCTGAACGGACAGACCTTACATGCAGGGGTACTTGGATTTACGCATCCGATAACAAATGAATATATGGAATTTACATCAGAGCTTCCTGAGTATTTTAAAAACCTGCTCAAAGTTCTTGAACCATAAAAAGCATAACACATTTTATTGCGGAATTTGTGTTGTGCTTTTTATAATTAAAATAACTCCAAAAACATTGATTTTATGCGGATTTAGCTTGACAAGAGCAGTGTAATATGATATATTAAAAGTAATCCAATTATTCGCAAAACTCAGGTTTTACGAAATTATAACAGGAGGAAATAGTTAATATGGCTGAAACCACTTACCAACAACAAATCGACATGCAAAACATAGATTTAATCAGAAACATCTCTAAGGAACTTCCTGATTATATGCGCCATTTTTTTCGTTCCATACAACAAAGCAAATCCTCACGTACAAGACTTGGCTATGCACGTGACATAAAGAACTTCTTTGAATACATTGTCGAGGCATATACGGATGCGCCTTTAAATTCACCTAAAGATGTATCTTTGGATATTCTTTCGTCCTTAGATGCGATTTTCATTGAGGACTATGAGGATTATCTTCAAAAATACTCTAAAAACGGTCGTATCTACACTAACGATAAAGCCTCAATTAAGCGTAAATTATGCTCACTTAGTGTAATGTATACTTATTTTTACAAAAATGACCTTGTAACGAACAATCCGATTAACAAGATTGAACGTCCTCGTTTAAAAGACAAACAAATTGTTCGTATGGATTATGATGAAGTTGCCAATTTTTTGGATACGGTTGAATTCGGCAATAATTTGACCGATAAGCAATTACAATACCATGAAAAGTCAAAAACTCGCGATTTGGCGCTTTTAACACTTATGTTAAGTACCGGAATCCGTATATCCGAATGTGTAGGTCTTAATATCAATGACGTGGATTTTAAGAATATGTGCATCAAAGTCACCCGAAAAGGCGGCAAGGAAGCTCTTGTATACTTCAGTGATGAGGCTGCCGAGCCACTTGAGGCTTATATCAAGGAAAGAAAGAAAATTAATGCTTGTGACGGCCACGAAAACGCCCTCTTTTTATCCAGTCACAGAAAAAGAATAAGTGTTCGTTCAGTTGAGAATATGGTTAAAAAATACGCCCAGTCCGCTGTCCCGTTAAAGCATATTACGCCGCATAAGCTTCGTAGCACATTCGGCACTAATTTGTATCGCGAAACAGACGACATATACCTTGTAGCCGATGTCTTAGGACACAGTGACGTAAATACAACAAGAAAACATTATGCGGATATGGACGACGACCGCAAACGCCGCGCAAGGAATAAGGTAACGTTAAGAGAGAAATGAAGACGTGCAAAACGCCCCTCTTCTTTCGAAGACGTGCAAAACGCCCCTCTTCTTTCGAAGACGTGCTAACCTCGCCTTCGCTACGCTTCGGCTCGGTTATGGCTTTCGCCATATAAAAAGAAAAATGCCAACAAACTTGTTTATGCAAGCATACAAGTTAGTGGCATTTTTCTTTTTGCACGTCTCAAGTTACAAAAACTCCACTTTACCGGTTTCAAGGTCGTATATCGCTCCGATTACCTTTAAGCCGTATTCTTTCTCGTCTTTCTGAATTATCAGACTGCTCTCGATTATATTACAGCTGTGCTCAACATTAAGACGGGTTGCTTCATGAGGGTCCTTCTCTTCTCCTATGGCCGTCTTAATATCGTCGGTTATGTACTGTACATATCCGCCGGTATGTCCGCTTAATACTTTTTCAACCGCATCGCAATTAGTGTGTCCGAGTACAACCACAAGACCTGTACCGAGGTGCTCTGCAGCATATTCGATACTACCCAACTGATGGTCGTCAATTACATTTCCGCCTACACGGATTACATATAAATCTCCTATGCAGGCTGAGAATATAGCTTCAGGTATAACTCTGGTGTCAGAACATGTAACTATGATTGCATAAGGCTTCTGTCCTTCTTTTGCTGTCTTAAGAAGAATATCCGATGTTGATTCAATCTCTGTATGTCTTTTTTCGACATAATGAAGATTACCGGTTATAAGAATCTGCTTTGCTGCCTCTGCCTGAATGTCATAACGAACAAAAATGTGGTCACTGTCCATATTAAAATACCTTCCTTTTCTTATTAATGTTTTTCGGTCTTAATATACATATTTAGGCTTATTCTACAGCACTTTACGTTTTTGTTCAAGAAAAAAATGCTTTTAGTTGTAAACGTGATTATATATAATTAAAACTTTTCAATAAATACCATAAAAATACAATATTTTGATTGATTTTTTTTGTCGAAAGTATCATAATATAAATGATTGATGTCTTTTGCTTTATGACATCTTATTTATCAATATTTTAGATATTGATACGAAAGGACATAAATATGCGTACAAAACTAATGAAACAATCGGGACCTATACTTTTTGATGATATGAAACGTACTGTTCTGGTTGTTGATGACGAGTCCATCAATCGTGAGCTTTTAGGCTCTATTCTTGAAGATAGTTACGATATATTATATGCTTGTGACGGTATTGAAGCTTTGCAGATAATTAATGATTATTCCAAATCGATATCCGCAGTTCTTTTGGATTTGATTATGCCCAATATGGACGGCTGGGATGTAATTAATAAAATGCAGAACGATGAAAATACTAAGCATATTCCTATTATTGTGCTTACCTCTGAGCATGAAGCCGAAGTCGAAAGTCTCAATCAGGGAGCATCTGACTTTATTCCCAAACCATACGATTTACCTGACGTAATATTAGCCAGAGTAAAAAGGACTATAGAACTTTCCGAAGATCGTACTATCCTGCAATCAGTTGAAAGAGACAAGCTTACCGGACTTCTGACTAAAGAGTTTTTCCTGGAATATGTTGATATAACAGATCATTTTTATAAGGATAAGCACATGGATGCTGTCGCTCTTAACATAGATCGTTTCCATCTTCTTAATGAGATATACGGTCGTAATTTCGGTGACAGGGTTCTTCAGACCATTGCAACTGCCATCTATCAATTTGCAAGAGATAATGACGGTACTGCCGCAAGAGGCGAAGCTGACACATTTTTCTTATACATAGAACATCAGGAGGATTATAAACAGATAATCAGGCATCTTAAGGAGGAATTAAAACAATTATCAGACTCAATCAATGTTCATATAAGAATAGGAATATATCAAAGAGAATTATCTGACAATGATACCGAGAAGATATTTGATTATGCCAAGATTGCCTGCAATACTATAAGGGGCAATTTCCAGGAATCAATCGCATTTTATGATTCAAATTTACAGAAAAATGCCATCTTTTCCGAAAGATTGGTACATGATATATATGAAGGACTTGATAACGGTCAGTTCAAGGTCTTCTATCAACCCAAATACGATATACAATGTGACACACCAAGATTAAGAAGTGCTGAAGCACTTGTCAGATGGAAGCATCCTGAATTCGGCATGGTTTCCCCGGGACAGTTTATCCCGTTATTTGAGAATAACGGATTAATCCAGAAGGTTGATCATTTCGTATGGCACGAGGTTGCTGCGAATATCCGAAGGTGGAAGGACGAATTAGGTTTTTCTGTTCCAATCTCGGTCAATATGTCGAGAATAGATATATGCGACTCAAATATTGTTAACAGAATAAGAAAATTATTAAATGAATTCAACTTAAAACCGGGTGATTTCCATTTGGAGATAACCGAATCCGCATATTCAAGTGATACGGAAAGGCTTATGAATGTAATAGATGAGCTGCGTGAGATAGGATTTCTTATAGAGCTCGATGATTTCGGAGCCGGCTACTCTTCTCTTAATACTCTCGCTACTATGCCGATTGATGTTATTAAGATGGATATGGAATTTGTCCGCAATATGCACAAGGACAAGAAGACCTTACGAATGATTGAGCTTATTATGGACATAGCGGAGTTTTTATCCGTCCCTGTTGTTGCAGAGGGTGTCGAGGATAAAACTCAATATGAATTTTTAAAGAGTGTCGGATGTGATATAATACAGGGATATTATTTTTCAAAACCACTGCCACTCGATGAATTTGAACAATTATTAATTGATAATAAAAAAGAAGGGGGTAAATAATAATGCTCACACTAAATGATATGATAGAATTCGGAGCCGATACGGAGACTGCCTTAAAAAGATGCGCCGGAAAAGAGGAATTATACTTAAGGTTGGTTAAAAAAATTCCCGATTCAGAAGAATTTGAAAAGCTTGAGGCCGCTGTTTTGGAGAAGGACTATAGTAAGGCATTTGATATAGCACATGGTTTAAAGGGTGTTTTGTTGAATCTTTCCATAACTCCTATTGCTGATCCGGTTTCAGAGATGACCGAATTTTTGCGTAACAAAGAAGACAGGGATTATAGTTCTTATCTTACTGAAATAATGACACAGCGGGATAAATTAAAATCCTTGTGCAATGAGTGATTTTTTGATATAATGCAATTTAGAAGTAATTTTAATAGAAAGGAACGAGATGATGAAGAAATCTAAAAAAACACTATTAGGAAAACAGGTTAAAATCACTATCGCAGCCGTAGTCATCGTGGCAGCCCTACTTACCATATATGGCTCTGTCAAACTCCGCAAGGCCTACGAGGATATGATTGAAGAGGTTGTAACTGTTGCATCACAGGAATTCTTAGAAGAATTAAATGTTGCTAAGCCGGGTGATTTGGCAGCCGAATCAGATGGTACATATACAAAGGGCGGACAGGTTCTAACCAGCGATGTCATGTCACAAATGAAAGAAAAAACCGGTATTGATTACGAAATAATAGTTGGTGATACCATTGCCGCTACTACTATCAAAGATAAATCCGGTAAATCTTTAGCCGGCGAAAAGGTTGCCGCAAAAGCAAAGGAATGTATGAATTCCAATAAAATCGTATATGTTGCAGATGTAACAATCGGCGGAGAAATATATTTCGGATATTACATACCTTATGTAAATTCAGATGGCAAAGTTGCCGGAGCAATATTTGCAGGCAGAGAATCATCAGAGCTTAACAGTACAATAAGAGGTAATATTCTTCGTATGGTACTTATAAGTGCAATCTGTATTATTATTGTTATAGCTATAGGTATAATTTCTATCAGAAAGACTTCAAGATATATGCATGATATCGTTCAGGCACTTGAAGAATTATCAAATGGTGATTTATCAATTACTATAGATGACGCTATTATGAACAGACCTGATGAATTAGGTGTTATCGCACAGAGTACAAAGCGTCTTGATGATGAGTTACATCAGGTTGTATCAGAACTTCTTCATATGGCACATGAGGTTAGACATGCTACACATGAGGTTAGCGATTCTGTAGGAAGCGCTACTCAGGCATCATCTCAGGTATCACTTGCTATGGACGAGGTATCACAGGGTGCAGTTGCTCAGGCTGAAAGCCTTATGACTTCTGCTGAAGATACCAACAAGATTGGTGAGGATATCTCAGGTATCTCAGGTGATATCAATGAGCTTAATACTTATGCAGAGGAAATGATGGAAGCTTGTAACCATTCATTAAAATCACTTACTGTATTAATTGAGCATAACGTAGAGGTTGTAGAAGCTATGCATGGCATCGAGAATCATATCAAGAGTACAAATGAATCCGTACTTGATATATCACAGATGTCAGACTTAATTGATAATATTTCATCTCAGACTAATCTCCTTTCACTTAATGCTTCTATCGAATCTGCAAGAGCCGGCGAAGCAGGTCGTGGATTCGCAGTTGTTGCGGATGAAATTCGTGTATTAGCTGATCAGTCTAAGGAAGCTACTGCACACATTAAGGAGATTGTTGACAGATTAATTAACGAATCTCGTCAGACAGTTGCCATTGCAAATGACTTAAATGAGAAATTCCTTATCCAGAGCCAGCAGCTTGACTCTACTAAGAAGGATATGAATCTTATGATTGATGAGGTTAATAAGGTTACTTCAAATGCCAATACTATAAACGAACATATCGGTATTGTAGAAGAATCCAAGAACAACCTTATCAGCACCTTCTCTGATTTGTCTGCTATCTCTGAGGAGAATGCAGCCGCAACTCAGGAGACAAATGCTTCTATGGAAGAATTAAACTCAATCTTCGAGAACATCAGCCATTCATCACATGAGATGAAGACAGTTGCTCACGAAATGCATGAGTTAATGCAGTTCTTCAGTGTAGATGGTCATATAGTTGAGGATGACGAAGACGAATACGGAGACTGATAAATCTCATATGGCTATGGCAGCCCCTATAAAATAATAATGTAAGAGGACACGTTTTTTAATGGTCCTCTTACATTATTATTTTATAGGGGCTGCCAATAGCCTGTTTAAATTTTTATTATATCTCATTAATCATGTTTATGATATAATCAACCGTCTTATCTATACTCATAAGGCTGCTGTTTACGAATATATCATAGCTGTCAAGTGACGCCCATTTCTTGGAAGTATAATAATTATAATATGACGCCCTTCCCTTGTCCTCTTTAATAATCTGGCTTCTTGCCTTATCTTCCGTAAGATCAAAACGTTTTGTAACAGTCTCAATCCTCTTATCAAGAGGTGCAAATATGAATACCCTCACCAGATCCGGATTATGTCTTAAAGCATAGTCTGCACATCTTCCGACAAATACACACTTGCCCTCTTCTGCTATGCTTTTGATTGTATCATATGTAGCCTGAAATGCCTGTTGGTTAAGATTAGCATGATAGCCCGTACTTGTAAAGCCATAGCTATACGGGTCCATAACCAATGAATATAAAAAGCTCTTTGATGGCTTTTCATCTAAGCTTTTAAGTAAAGATTCACTTAAACCGCTTTTTTTAGCTGTCTCATTCAACAATTCCTTATCATAAAATGAATACCCCAATTTTTCCGCCAGTTTCCTGCCTATCTCACGTCCGTTACTGCCGAACTGTCTGCCTATAGTAATTACTGATTTACCCATAAAAACGCCCTCCTTTTGCTGTAAAACACATGTTTGCTGTTATGCTAATTATAACACTTAATGCAGTAAAATACCATACTTTATATTTGATATTTATACCTCTTGCCTGTAAACTGTAGTTCCATTTCTAAGCCTGTCTTCAAACTCCTCACAGGTAAGCGGTTTGTCAAAGTAATATCCTTGAATAATCTCACAGTCTGTTCCTGACAGAATGTCAATCTGTGTCTGATTTTCTACGCCCTCGCAAAGCACTGTCATACCAAGCTTGTGCACCATACTGATTATATCAAGGATAAATTCCTTCTGTCGCATCTGACCTTCTATTAGAGCATCGGCAAATGTTTTGTCAAGCTTTACAACATCTACATTAAGCTCTTTCAGCATTGAAAGAGAGGAATATCCGGTTCCGAAATCGTCAATAGAGGTATGAACGCCCAATTGTGACATTTTCTTAACAAGCGCTATCATAAGTCCGAAATCTGAAAAATCAGATGATTCTGTGAGTTCCATTTCAATATACTCAGTAGAAATATCGTTTTGTTCTATCGTTTTTATAACTTCGTCGGAAAAGTTCGTACTCTTAAGATGTAGCCTTGAAAAGTTCGAGGAAATCCTCACAGGCGTAAGCCCTTTTTCCAACCACTGCTTTATGTCGGCACAGACTTGTCTGAATACATAAAAATCAAGTTCGGTTATCCTGCCGTGCTTTTCAAATACAGGAACAAATTCTCCGGGAGATATGAGTTTTCCGTCCTTTGCCCATCGAACAAGTGCCTCAGCTCCGCAAAGCTTCCTGGTTTTCAGATCTACCTTCGGCTGATAATAAACCATAAATTCACGATTATCAATCGCAGGGCGAAAAGCATCAAGCAGTGTTTTTTCTCTGGCGGCTTTTTCGGCCATTTCCTCGTCAAACCAGATTACATCATCAGATATATCATCATGTGCGGCAGCAAGCGCAAACTGTCCACATCGTTCCATATCCATAAAGCTGTCATCAGATTTCATTTGATATATCCCTATGTATGATCCTAAGGTTATCTGATCCTCTGTGGAAAGAGTGACATTGAATTCTCTTAAATCGTCTATCAATTCTTGCTCACGTCCCTTTATTGTCAGAAAAACAAAGTTGTCACTATCGTATTTTGCAATGAATTCTTTTCGCTTCTTAAGCATTTTTAGATGTGCGGCATACTGAGCCAGCACATAATCTCCCATACCATAACCATATCTTTGGTTTATCATGCCAAAATTCTTAATATTTATAAATAAAATACTATAATTTTTTTGCCTGTGAAACATAAAAATATCAAGCGTATTATTGCGGAAACCGTCTCTTTTGAGAATACCGGTCATCATATCGTATCTGTAAAAAATCATATCTGTCAGAGCTATCGCCGCAAAACAAAATGCTCCAGCAATTATAAATGCAATAAGCAGCGCAATTTCACTTTTTATCCCCCTATTTACAAGTTGATATAAAATGATAAAAACTCCTATTGTGACTGCAAGTCCGACATCTGAAACTATCTCGCTTTTAATCATTTCCTTTTGCATATGCTTTGCATCTTTTTTATCACTTTTTATCTCCATCAGCCATGTCTTCAATTATTTCACCTATATCCTTAATATCATTTTATCGTTTCAGTCTTTTAAAAAAAGAAGATATTCTAACATTCTCTTACCTTGGAGCCATTAGCTTGGTTATTCCGGCTTTTAATCCATCAATGGTAAGCGGATACATATCATATATTTCTGCTAAGGTACGCTCTGACTCCATCCAGCCTAAATCATTAAGCTTACCGTGGAATCTCGGATTAAGCCAGATAACCTTCTTGTATTTATCGCGAAGAAGTCTGTTCCACTCATATCCGCTTCTGCCATCGTTTGGTCCGCGGTAATTACCGTTTACATCAAATAATTCCTCCGGTGCCATCTGCGCATCACCGACAATTATAACCTTATAATCCTTGTCTGTATGTCTGAAAAGATAATCCAAGTCTACCCAGTTACCCATCTCACATTCTGCGTCTTTATAAACCTTACTGTAGATGCAGTTATGGAAATAATACGTTTTGACATCCTTGAAATGATTCGCCTTATGAACAGCCTGGAATAAATCATTACATAACTCACTGAAAGGCATCATAGTACCGCCGCAATCAAATAAAAGCAAAAGCT
This sequence comes from Lachnospiraceae bacterium, assembly GCA_017449765.1. GTDB lineage: Bacteria > Bacillota > Clostridia > Lachnospirales > Lachnospiraceae > Coprococcus_C. The sequence goes on from JAFTFE010000134.1 coordinate 26,582, forward strand.
TGACCGAATTTTTTCTTGGTTTGTCAAACTCTAACTTTAAATATCCTCCATTGTTACAGGTAGAGTCTATAGTTTTATCCAAATCAAGTTCTGTCTTAGGCACCTCAAGCTTGGTTGAAAACTGTCTTAACCTCCTGAAAGCTACCTGAAACTGCCTTATATCAAGAGTTTTATCATGTCTGAAATCCTGATATTTACGCTCTCCCATAACCTGAAAGGCTGACTGCTGTCCCGGACGTCCGCCTATACGTAGTCCACCCGGATTACGACCGCTGTGTCCGAATGCTGAGCCGCCGCTTGTACCTATCCAGTAATTACCACCGTTATGCTCCTGATTCTGCTCCGTGACACGCTCCCGATAAAGCCTTTTGGTTTCTGCCATATCACGCTTTTGGATATAGCTGTAAATATCGGCATTAAGCTTGGAGGTATCCATATCACCTTTATCAAGAAACTTCATGATAATTTCAGGAGGCATTTCCATTCCGACATGCACGTCTTTAAAATACTCCATAAAAGCCATATCGAATTTGTCATAATCTGATTCGGTTTTAACAAGTATCATCCTGCCGAGATTATATAATCCTTCAAGAGATGAATACGCAAGGCCTCTGTCAAGCGCATCCATGAAGGTTATCCATTCGGTAAGTGATACCTTGAGTCCTTTTTCTCTTAAAACATATAAAAAATCAGTAAACAATTACAGTATTCTCCTCTTTTTAACTACTTCAACATCCTCGTCCTTCTTTATGAGCACACCGAGGAATGGCAATTTAGTTCTGATTGTATCCGGGTCAATACCACCGAGTGATAAGGCGTTAAGCCAGTCTATAAGTTCAGATGTACTCGGCTTCTTACGTACTTCTTTTATTTCTCTTATCCAATAAAAAGTGTCCATAGCCTGTTTTAACAGATTCTCATCTATATTATCAAAATGAACTCTGACTATCTCATCCATTTCTTCCTTCTCAGGGAAGGCAATATAATGGAAAATACATCTTCTTAAGAATGCATCAGGTAGCTCTTTTTCTGCGTTCGATGTTATTATCACTATAGGTCTTGTTTTAGCTTTTATTGTTTCTCTTGTCTCATGTATATAGAATTCCATCTTGTCAAGCTCCCAAAGTAAGTCATTCGGGAATTCAAGATCAGCTTTATCTATCTCGTCTATAAGTAATATGACTTGTTCCTCTGATTTGAATGCCTCACCAAGCTTGCCAAGCTTAATATACCGCTTTATATCATCTACGCCTTCTTCGCCAAACTGGCTGTCGTAAAGTCTCTGAATGGTATCATATACATAAAGTCCATCCTGCGCCTTAGTAGTTGATTTTATATTCCAGATAAAAAGCTTCATATTAAAAGCTTCGCTTATAGCCTCAGCAAGCATTGTCTTGCCTGTACCCGGCTCACCCTTTATCAAGAGTGGTTTTTCCAACGCTTTTGCCACATCTACAGCAGCCATAAGCTCCGGTGATGCCACATATTCCTTTGAGCCTGTGAATTTCATTTCGTTCATAGATGATTCTCCTTCTTATAATTCATTCAAATTTGTTTGGTATTATAGATTACTCTCGTATCTGTCCGTTACCGTAAATGATAAACTTGGTTGATGTGAGTGCCAAAAGCCCCATAGGTCCTCTTGCGTGAAGCTTCTGCGTGGATATGCCAATCTCTGCACCGAAACCGAACATAAATCCGTCAGTAAATCTCGTGGATGCATTGACATACACACAGGCTGAATCTATCTCGTCCAAAAACTTTTGTGCATTCTCATAATTTTCAGTAATAATTGCCTCAGAATGTCCTGTGCTGTATCTGTTAATATGCTCTATAGCCTCGTCAATATTATCCACGACCTTTGCGGATATTATCTTGGCAAGGTATTCTGTTCCGTAGTCTTCTTCTGTAGCGGGTTTAATATAAGATGAAATAGAAACAGCCGTCTCATCGCCTCTTATTTCGCATTCATTTTCTGCAAGCATTTCTACTATAAGCGGGATTGCCTTGTCAGCGATATCTTTGTGTATAACAAGAGATTCGCAGGTGTTACAGGTTCCAAGTCTCTGTAATTTAGCATTTTTAATTATAGGAATCGCTTTATCCATTGAAGCGAAGCTGTCAATATATATATGGCAGTTTCCCGTACCGGTCTCTATTACCGGAATAGTAGCATTTTCAACGACAGTTCTTATAAGTCCTGCACCTCCGCGTGGAATAAGCAAATCCACGTATCTGTTCATACGCATAAATTGCCTTGCAATCTCTCTGTCAGTATCTTCAATCAGATTAATAGCATCCTCTGTAACATTACTCTCACGAAGAGCCTCTTTTATAACCTTGACAAGTGCAATATTTGAATTGATGCAATCGCTTCCACCTCTTAATATTACTGCATTTCCGGTCTTAAAAGTAAGTGCAAAGGCATCTACTGTTACGTTTGGTCTTGACTCATATATGATGCCTATTACTCCCATAGGAACTCGCTGCTGTCCGATAAGCAGTCCATTTGGACGCTTTTTCATGGAAAGAATCTCTCCTATAGGATCTTCTAATGCTACAACCTCTCTTACACCGTCAGCCATACCGTCAAATCTTGACTTAGTAAGCTTAAGTCTGTCAAGAAGAGCCTCTGACATTCCTTTGCTTTTGGCATATTCTATATCCTTATCATTGGCTGCTATTATTTCCTCTGCATGCGCTACTATCGCATCAGCAACCTTTAAAAGGGCATTGTTTTTTTCGTTCTGTCCAAGTTTAGCCATTAGACGCGAAGCACGCTTGGCTTTAATTCCTAATTCTTCAAGCATTTTTTATTCACTCCTTTTCTAAGGTTGAATATACGAATTATATCTATCACAGGCACGCTCTCGCTACGATTCGCACGTAGCGGTACTAAGTTCGAAAATACCTCGCTAAGTACCGACGGCTCATAGTACCTGCTTATAGATATAATTCGTATATTCAACCGCTATATTTATTAGTAAAATAAATTAGTATATCACTCGCTCATCTGTTATTATTATATCAGGGCGGATGTCATGTTCGTCGGTTGGGATATCAGGGAATATCTGCAGTTCAAAGCATACTGCTACTGTATGGCAGCAGGGGTATTCTTCAAGATATCTGTCATAATATCCACCGCCATAGCCGATTCTTTTCCTGTCCTCAGAAAATACTACTCCGGGCATTATGATTAGCGTATTTTCGTTGGGATTAAGTATCTCGTTAGAATCGGGCTCAGATATTCCGTAAGCACCTTCAATAAGCTTTGTGGTCTTATGATATCTGTAGAAATTCATTTGTTTATCTATAACCTTGGGCAGCCATACATTCTTATGGTTTTTAAATGCATCATTTATGAGGCTGTCAAGAATCACCTCATTATTTATATGCATATAAAGGCATATATCTGCAGCGCTTTTATATACTTCAAGCTCAGTGACTGCTTCACATATGCCTCTTGAAGTGTATTCAACATCTTTTTTGTTAAGAGATTCTCTAAGATAGAGAGCCGTTTCTCTGAAATCTTTCTTATCCATATGCTAACCTCTGTTATTACGCAACGGAATATCCTTTACATGAGTTATTGATCCGTCTTTTTCTTTAATATCTATATTATCAAGCTGACTCTTAAGATTACCCTTTACACTATCAATAAACTCACGTCTTAATATTGCCTGCTCTGCTTTTTCCTCATCAGTTAGTCCTTCGGGTGTTTTACTCTTATGTGCAAGCTCATTTATTCTTTTTATTTTCTCGTCAGTCATTATATCTCCTTAAACTACTTAGCATATCCCTTTTGTACTATAAAATCAAAAGTATCAAATTCATCTGTTTCATTAGCCAAGAACAATGTTCCGACATCTTCGCCGTCAATAAACGAGTTGATAATATCAAGATTATCAGCATTTAATATTGCCATATCCGCACCCGAGTCAGTTGCAATTCGGGCAGCAGATATCTTCGTAGACATACCGCCTGTTCCGTAGCTTGTAACAGCTCCCTTCGCCATTTTATCTATCTTCTCATCTATAATGTCCACTATGGATAGTTTCTTTGCACCAGGATTTTTATGTGGATCATCTGTATATAATCCATCAATATCAGATAATATTATAAGCAAATCAGCATTGATTAGATGTGCTACTATAGCTGATAAGGTATCATTATCTCCGAATTCTATCTCCTCTGTGGCTACAGTATCATTTTCATTTACGATAGGTATAATTCCCTGCTGCAATATCTCATTCAAAGCATTCTCAGCATTTCTTCTTCTTTCCTCATTAGTTATCGCATCAAATGTAAGAAGAACCTGTGCAGCAAGATGATTGTATTCCATGAAAAGCTTCTGATACATCATCATAAGCTGTGCCTGTCCTACAGATGCACAAGCCTGTTTAAGCGATACCGTCTTCGGCTTAGTGGTAAGTCCAATGGTCTGCCTACCTACAGCGATTGCACCTGAGGATACTAAAATCACGTCCTTATCTTGATTCTTCAGGTCACATATTATTCTTACAAGCTTTTCAAGCTTTCTGAAATTAACAAGTCCCGTCTCATCATGCATAAGTGATGAAGAACCTATCTTAATAACTATCTTCTTCTTATTCTTTAGATTTTCTCTTGCGTCCATGTGTATAAAATAACCTTTCTATCATAATTATAATAACAGTTAATTATATTATTTCTTACCGGCAAGATACTCTGCAACTGCCTCAGCAACCTTAATGCCGTCTACAGCGGCAGAGGTTATTCCGCCCGCATATCCTGCGCCTTCTCCACAGGGGAATATGCCGGTCATATTCGACATTAAAGAATCATCTCGTAATATTCTTATAGGAGATGAGGTTCTTGATTCTATACCTGACAGACATGCTTCCTCTGAACCAAAGCCTTTTAGTTTTTTATCATAATTAAAAATTGCTTCAATTATAGCATTATTTACATATTGTGGCAAACAATTATTAAGATTTCCAAGTGTATACCCGCCTTTTATATTAGGCTTCATACTGCCTAAGCTGTCTGAAGGCTTATTATCACGATAATCCTTCAGAAGCTGTACGGGGATTTTGCCTTTTCCTTCAACATATGAAAGTCTCTCGTATTTTTTTTGAAACTCACATCCTGCCAATACTCCGTAATCACCAAAGCCTTCATTTATAAAGTCCTCAGGCGTGACTGTACACACTATGGCGCTGTTGGAATTCTCCTCATCACGAGCATGATTGCTCATGCCGTTTACTACAGACTGTTCATCATCCGATGATGCATTTACGACAAATCCGCCGGGACACATACAGAAGCTGTATACTCCCCTGCCATCGCCTGAGTGATAGGTCATCTTATAATCAGCAGCCGCAAGAAGCTTTGATATATCGCTGTCTCCGTATTGTGCTTTATTTATAAGCTCTTTCTTATGTTCAATACGCAGTCCTATGGCAAATGCTTTCTGCTCCATATTAATATCAGTATTGGAAAGCATCTTGAAAGTATCTCTTGCACTGTGGCCAATAGCAAGTATAAGAGCATTTGTTTTAACATGCTTTATTGAATTATCATTATTTAAAGTTATTTCAACATCAAGTGTATCATCATTGATATAAGAATAACCGGTGAATCTTTCTTCGAAAAAAACATCACCACCAAGACGGAAAATCTCCTCACGCATATTATGCATTACCGATCTTAACTCATTAGTACCTATATGCGGCTTAGCAAGAAAACCTATATCCGTCGGAGCACCAAAACCTATAAAGTCGTCAATCACGGCTTTAATCCGCCCTGTCTTATCTTTATTATTTGTACCGAGCTTGCCGTCCGAGAATGTACCGGCACCACCCTCACCGAAGGAAACATTTGACTCGCTGTTAATTGTGCCACCGTTCCAAAAAGATTCTACATCTTTGATTCTTTCCTCAACACATTTTCCTCGCTCATATATAACAGGCTTAAATCCCATACGTGCAAGATAAAGTCCGGCAAAATATCCTGCCGGTCCGGAGCCGATTATTATAGGTCTTAAAATATTTTTATTATTTAAATTATACTTGGGAAGTTTGTATTTTTCATTCTTAGTAGACATAATATTGTTATTGTTAATATTTTTGGATAAAATATATTTTTCATCAGAAGAAGTAATATCAACAGTAATTATGTAACATAGATTTTCTTTGTCTCTTGCATCAAGCGAAATTTTAACTAGCCTTTCAATGCTAAAATTTGATGTTTTTATGCATTTCGAAATTTTTTCTTTTAATATATCAGTATCAATTATTTTACCGATGTCCGATATTAAACTTTTATCTATTGAATAAAGCTTTGACAGGCTAATCTTTAGCTGATTTATTCTAATCATATACTCTCTCCGGCTCTTTTCCCTGTTATTATGGCGTATGTAAGATTATATCCGCCGCAAATGCCGTCTATATCTGTCATCTCGCCTATCGCATATAATCCCGAATATTTTTTTATACTCATATCATCAGGATTTAACTCATCAAGACATATTCCTCCGGCTGTGACCTGAGCATTTTCAAAATCCGTTAAATCCTTTATCTCAAACTTAAAGTTATGCAAATAATTAATTAGATAATCTGTATCGTATGATGTCTTATCAACATTTTTCAAAACATATTCTGCAAGCTTGTCATTTAAAAATACATTAAGAAGAGCCTTTTTTTTACGATAGCTGTGATTATCAAATATATTATTTATTACCGAATCTTCCACATCAGGAACAAAATCAATTTTTATAAATGCTCTTTTTCCTGATTTTAATATCTTACCTGCTTTAGATGAAAGATTAAAAATCATAATACCCGATAATCCGTAATTTGTTATCTGAAGCTCTCCTTCTTCTTCGGCATATATCTCATTCTCGGGATTGTCAGAATAAAGCCGGGCTACAGCATGTGTCCTCACTCCTGCTACAGCACTTACATCCTCTACAGTTTTAAGACCGCACAAAGCAGGTCTTATGTCAGTACATTCTAAATCCAACATCCCGGCAAGTTTATATCCGCATAAGCTTCCTCCAAGTTTTCTATAGCTTGCACCCCCACAGGCTAAGACGACGTTTGAAGCCTTTATTTTGCGATTTGAGACATTTATTTCATAAAGATCATCAATTCTATCTATTTTACAGATTTCGCTCTTAAAAAGGATTTCTACATTTAGATTCTTTAATACATCGTTTACGGTCCACATTAATGAGGAAGCCTGTAGAGATTTTGGATATACATATGAATTAATATCGTATGTAATTATCCCGAGAGATTTTAAAAAATCTGTAACCTCCTCATCGGGACAATTTGACTTGAATATTTTTTTTAAGAAAACATCATATAAATCTGATGAAGAGTTATAATACCTTGTATAATCAGCTGAAAAATTATGATTGGTTATATTACATCTTCCGTTTCCCGTTGCATAGATTTTTTTGCCGAGTTTATCGTTTTTTTCTAAAATAATAACCTTATGTCCTCTTCGGGCAGCAGTTATGGCACATGAAATTGCCGACATTCCACCGCCAATTATACATAAATCGTACATATAATCTCCTTAGTTTCATAATACAATATTAAAATTTCCTGTCAACTTGCTATGGATTCAAGAAAATCAAAAAGTTCCTCCTTATTATCAAAGGTAATATTATTGAGGATTTTTTCATATTGTACACTATCAATGATTTTTAAGACAGCTGCATCAATATCCGTATATTCATATACATTATTCTTGTCATTGAGATATACAATGACATATCCGTCTTCTATTCCGACTATATATATATCATTTGCAATTACATAATCTGTTCTGTTATCAATAATTGAATTAACACTTTCAGCTTCTGTATCCGTATCCGGATATCCCGGCAGGACACTCTCAGCTAAATCATAATCATCTGTTATATTCTCTGTAAGCACAACATCTTCATTAGGTTTATCAGACTTATATTTATAGATTGCTGCCGTCATAAAATATGCTAACGCAAATATTGATATGAACAAAAACGTGTATAAAAATAATTTCTTCATGGCATTCACTCCTTGAAGAAATTATTTCCTAAAAACTATAAAATTATTCTATAATAATTGATGCAGGCATAGTATAATCGAAGACTGTTACAAATGTTTGTCCCGGATTAAGTTTAAGCTCTGTCTCATCAGGATAATATAATTTGTTAACACCGTCCTCATATCTGCAGTTACCAACGATATATTGACCATCAGTGAAATAATAAAACAGCATATCTTTATCCCATGAAACAAATCTATAGTATCCTGTTTCGTCGGAAGTATATTCAACCATTAATATTAAAACATTTTTATATGCTAATCCTTCACCTGTATTAGCATCTATCTGCGGATCATAAAATTGAAGTCTGTGATATAAGCCATCATTTTCATCATAAACAAATCTCGGAACTCTTGTATCACTATATGCGGTGATAACTTGATTGCCCGGTTTTGGATCCCCCTTTACCAGAGGTTTATCCTTATAATTAAATGAAAACATTGGAACATAACTGTCATCATGTTCAAGACTATATCCCTTACTCTCGATACCTGCAGCTATTAAATCAGAATTAGTAAATACATCATGTGGAGCTGATCTGCCCGGATCTCTATAGTACATAGTCTCACCAAGAGATAAACCGTTTAATGACAGTACTTCTGAATCGCTCTCAATCATTTCCTGAGCCGTAGGTGACCATCCGTAATGAGCAAAGAATCCATCATACATCTTAGATAATTGGACATAAGGAACTCTTGCACTTCTGATTGGTCCTAACTTTTCAATATCATCGTATTTATCAAATACACATAAAAATCTGGTAATTCCACCTTCAACCAATATTTCATAAGTAATAGCCGCCTGTGATAATCCGGCCTGTGGCATTGCTTCACTTATATTATTAACCATAATACAAAATGGTCTTTGATTTTCATATTTATCTTCTATCCATTCACCGGTTAAATCACTTAATATATAACCCTCTTTTGATATAACTTGTATATCCTCTGCTGATCCTTCCATAGTTGCCACCGGCGAAACATTGATAGCTGCTTCTTCTGTAACAGCGGCAGTTGTTTCCTCGTCTTTTTTACCGCAGCCTCCAAGCAGCATAACAGCAATCATTGTTGCGGCAAGAAATGCTGTTTTTTTATTAGTTTTCTTCATAGTCACGTTTATATCCTTTCATGTTAAGTATTATTTCCTGCATATCTTCCATTTTGAGTCTTTCTTCGTCTTCAATATGGTCGTATCCTGCAAGATGAAGCATACTATGAGCAGTTAAAAAGGCAACTTCACGATATACAGAATGATTAAATTCCTTTGCCTGTTCTGATATCTTGTCCACATTTAAGACTATGTCTCCCAACATAAGCTCACCCGTATCCTGATTAAAGTAATCAAAGGGTGAATCTTCTAAGCCTTCAAAATCTCCGGGGGATTCATAATCAATCAAAGGGAAAGATAAAACATCTGTCGGCGAATCAATCTCTCTGAATTCATGATTTATCTGCCTGATTCCCTCATTATCAGTAAATATTACATTCACCTCACATTCATAGGGACATTTTAGACATTCCAAAGAAGCATCAATAATCTCCAAAACAATGTTCTTATATCTTTCAGGCAGTCTTTCGTTTACCTCATTTTCAAAATAAACACTCATTTATTTTCCTCTTTTAACTTGTTTATTATACACTATATCTTCCATATAATCAAGCTTTAAACGTATTATATTGTGGATTAATATTTTTATCTGTTATTTACATTGCTTTTTTTGACTTTTGATTCATATTGCTCATATGCATTTACAATCTTTTGAACAAGCGGATGTCTTACTACATCCTCACTTGTAAAGTTAATTACTGATATTTCATCAATACGGCTTATAACCTTTAATGCAACTTCAAGTCCCGAAATCTCATTCTTTGCTAAGTCTTTTTGCGACAAATCTCCTGTAATTATTGCTTTCGAGCCAAAGCCTATTCGAGTCAGAAACATCTTCATCTGTGCGGGTGTAGTGTTCTGGGCCTCATCAAGTACGATATACGCATTATCCAAGGTTCGTCCGCGCATATAGGCAAGCGGTGCAACCTCGATAAGTCCCTTTTCCATGTTTTTCATAAAGCTTTCCGCACCCATAATCTCATATAAAGCATCATACAAAGGTCTAAGATACGGGTCTACTTTGCTCTGTAAATCTCCGGGTAAAAAACCTAATTTTTCTCCTGCTTCAATGGCAGGTCTGGTTAATATAATACGATTAACTTCATTATTCTTAAAAGCAGTTATCGCCTTTGCCATAGCAAGATATGTCTTACCCGTACCGGCAGGTCCGACACCAAACACAATCATGTTTTTATCTATAGCTTCAAGATACTTTTGCTGACCTATAGTCTTGGCTTTTACAGGTTTACCGTTTATTGTATGACAAATAATATTACTGTCCTTATCAAGCTCGCTTATTACTTCAACTTTCTTATCTTTATCTTTTGATTTTGAAAGGGATATGGCATAATTAATACTTTGTTCACTTATAACATTGCCATTTTTTGAAAGTTTAATCATTTCGCTTATTATGCTGATAGTCTTTTTTACATTATCCTCAACACCGACCACACGTAAAGTATCATCACGAAGTACGATACTTACATTAAATGCCTTTTCAAGATTCTTTATATTCTTATCAAATTGTCCGAACACATTCTGTATATGCTCCTCAGGTACATTTATGGTATCAATATATGCCATCTTCCATACTTTCTCCTTGATTAATAATAGTAAGCTCAGACGGAACCCCTATAAGCTCTTTTGTTATAATTGTTCCCTCTGCCACGCATTCTGTATCACTAATTGTTATTTTAACATTATTTTCAAGTATTTCTACCCCTTTTTTATTAAAATTCGATATATATTCATTTAATCTCAGATAAGCTTTATCTTCTGCCTCAGAATTGGAATATTTTTTTAATACCGGTTCATATTCCTTTACCTCATTTGTTTTTAAAGATATCGGCAGATAAAAAGAATCAAAAAGCTTTAATTTATTATCTTCTTCAACCATATCATAGTTATTGTATTCGTTCTTTGGCTTAAACGGCATAAATGTATTGTAAAATACAGTAAGTCCATAATATTTTTTTGAATTTCCCGTATACTCTTTTTCATAATAATCAAGAGAAAAAATATCCTTATAGTCATAAGAACATATTGCATAGATTTCTCCGTTTGCAGGAACATATGAAGTCTCAATTAATTCATCATAATCATTATATAGGTTAATTGCCCCAGTTATAAGTATATCACCTTTTTTTACCTCATCACCTTTATTTACAACTCTGGTTCCCGACTCAAGTACAATATCCGTTACAATTCCTGATTTCATTGCAATTATATTACATGGAGATGTATTCTCCTTAATCATTTCGGGTGAAATTGTTTCATTTATACTTATGTTTAGCCTTGTGCCTTTAAGTTCACAGCTTATCCATGCTATATTATCATATTTTTCACGTAGTTTTCTCTCTAATCCGGCACAGTCTATTTTTTTCTTTGGAGTACCGGCCTTTATATCAAACTCCTCCAGATCACGTAAAATCTGCTCCTTTGTATAGATATTCTCTCCGTCTACATTTATATCCCATATAAAAAAAGAAAAAGAATATATGGCAAGGATGAAAAGAATAAGTCCCAGTGCAAAAAGCTTGCGTTTTTTATATCTGTAAAATAAATATGGCAGACCACGTTTGTCTTCCACACTGATTTTAACAGTGGTTTTTTCAACATAGTCTGTCATTTTATTATATGAATTTTTAGAAATGCAAGCTTCCGAATAATCCTCCTTTTCACATATATTCCACATATCAAGATTATTTTTCACACACAGATTTATAAACCTGCTACGTGATATACCTGTTATTTTAATGATAAGATATCCTTTTAGCCAGATTAATATTTTTTTGAACATTGGAATCACCTTATAAAGTTTTTTATATTTTATGAAAAAAAAGAATAAATAAGACCAATGATAAAGATAATCATTTTAAACTTATGTCCATTCAAGACATAATATTACACCGCTTATAATCATCTTAATTTCCGAAAATGAATCTATCTGTAAGTTTTTACCTTTTATATTTAAGACCTTATCCCTGCATCTAATACACATATGTTCGGAATTGAAATTGATTATATTTTTATAACCATCTATATGTACGGTTTTATCATCATATAATACAACCTGAGTCATATACATAACTCCGTTTTTTTTAATTCTATGAGTTACAGATTGAAAATATGAATTCTGAAAAAAAATCGAGCAAGTACTTTACCTGCTCGATTATATATAATAAATATAATAATATTTATTTATACTTGCGTTTTCTTGCCGCTTCTGATTTCTTCTTGCGCTTAACGCTTGGTTTCTCGTAATGTTCTCTCTTACGAATCTCCTGCTGAATACCTGCCTTAGCACAGTTTCTCTTGAATCTGCGTAATGCGCTATCCAAAGTTTCGTTCTCTTTTACAATTACATTTGACATTCTATCCTCAACCTCCCTCCAGTTGTAAAATCTCTTATGTTCGTGCTGTAACAACTGTTTGGGTATTTCCAAATCGCACAAAAGTTATTATAACACAATATATTATTTCGTCAACCAAAAAATGAAATTTATTGTAAAAATATTCCAATTTTTTCTATTTTTTACATTATTTAGGTGTTATTGTGAAATAATCGCCCTCCTGAACATAATCAAAGCTGCCTTTTGCAGTAACAACTTCAATTACATGGTCTTTGGCATAATTAATCCTCTGCCAGTCATAATCAGAAAGAAACGAAAAAGAGTCCTGATTATTGTATGCTTCAAGAACAGGTACGACTCCAATAGTCGAATCCGTCCAATATACATAGGTAGGATAAACCTTTATATCAGTTACGGAATTAACGGGTTCATTATCCACGTATTCTTTCTTAAATGTAAAATCCGTTATCATACCTAAATCTTTATTAACACCGTCATATCTTTGACTTGAAATAAAATTACCATAAGAATAAACTACATATCCGGTTCTTGTCGAACCATCCGGATTGGTTATTGTCCTAACATCTATAGGCTCAACCACGTGAGGATGACCACCAAATATAACATCTGCTCCCGCTTCAAATAATCCGTCAACCACCATCTCCTGCCATGAATCTGGCACTTCTGTATATTCTGTACCGAAATGGATTAACGGACATACAAAATCTACTCCTGCAGCATCTAAATCTCTTACTTTCTGATACATTTCTTCTAATTTATCGTCTCTGTAGGTTTCAAGAGTATTTATACACCAAGGTCTTTCACTTGGTACAGGAAGACCGTTGGTTCCATAGGTATATGCCACAAAACCGAAGGTTATTCCATTTATCTCAATTATGCATTGCTTTTCATTATCTTCCTCTGTCTTAAATGTTCCAGTATGTTCGAAACCAATGGAATCAAGATAATCAATCGTTGCATATATTCCGTCTTCCCATGAATCAAGGGAGTGATTATTTGCTGTTTGTAAAAAATCAATTCCTATATCCTGTAATGTGTCTGCCAGACACTCGGGAGATGAAAACATAGGATAACCGGAATACCCCAATATATCTGTCATTGCACCGTTATTTCTGCCGGGTAAGGTTGTTTCAAGATTCGCAATTGTATAATCTGCATGTGACAGGTATTTTTCCACATATACAAAGCCGTCTGATACATCAAACGAATCCGTGTCTTTGTCATAGCTTCTCTCAATCTGCCATTCATGCATCATAACATCCCCTATAATTGTCAATGTCACTTCTTTTGGAGGAGACTGTATGTCTAAGTCCGCAGAAACAATCATAGGAGGTTTTGATATATTAATAGTATTATTTTCGGGTGAATTATCTTCAATATTATGCATTATGAACATTCCACCCCAGATAGCACACACAATTAAAATCATAAAAAATATAAATGTCATTGCTACCTTAATTCTATGACGTTTTTTTCTTAATCGAATCCTCTCTTTTCTTAATTCACTAACTCTTTTTTGCTTTTCATCATTTGCCATTTAAAACTACTCTCCCGAAAGCTGTGATTTAGCTTCTTTAATGCCCGCATTTAATGCTTCAGCTATACCTGAAGGATTTTTACCGCCTGCCTGTGCCATATTAGGACGTCCTCCACCGCCTCCGCCTATAAATGAGGCAATATTTTTAACGATATTACCTGCATGCGCCCCGGCTTTGACGGCATCATCTGTTGCCATTACAATAAGATTAACCTTATCGCCGCAATCTGAGGCAAGTATCAATACACCGGAATTAATCTTAGCTTTCATATCATCACCAAGATTTCTAAGTGCATTCATATCAACATCCTTGACAGATATAGGTAATATCTTATACTCTCCACATTCTTCCATGTTATCCATTACTCCGTTTACGGATTCCTTAGCCATCTTATCCTTAAGCTTCTGATTCTCGGATTGAAGAGTTTTTATTTCTGATAACATCGACTCTATCTTATCTTTTAATTTTGATGGTTCTGTCTTGGCTGCTTTGGCAGCATCAAGTATTTCTTCTTCAAGATTTTTGTAATATTCAAATGCTCCTTTAGAAGTAAGAGCTTCAATACGTCTTACACCTGCTGCAACGCCTGCCTCTGATACAATCTTGAATGTATTTATAGTTCCCGTGCTTGGAACATGGGTACCACCGCAAAGCTCTTTTGAAAAATCTCCTATACTAACGACACGTACTGATTCACCGTATTTTTCACCAAATAACGCCATTGCACCTGTCTTTTTTGCATCTTCAAGACTCATAACATCGGTTGTAACTTCAATGTCTTTTTCTATCTCTGCATTTACTATCTCTTCGACTTTGGCAATTTCTTCCTTGGTCATAGGCTTGTTATGTGTGAAGTCAAATCTTAACCTGTCCATAGCTACATATGAACCTGCCTGTTCAACATGATTACCGAGTACAAGTTTAAGAGCCTTCTGCAAAAGATGTGTAGCTGAGTGATTTCTGCAGGTTAGAGTCCTCTGTGTTTCATCTACTGATAGTTTAACTTCGCTTCCAACCTTGAAATATCCGCTCTTTACATATCCGATATGAGCAGTTTTTCCTCCTACAACTTTAATCGTATCCTGAACTGCAAATGCTCCTGTTTCGGATGTAATTACACCCGACTCTCCGCATTGTCCGCCCATAGTGGCATAAAATGGTGTACCGGCTACAAATATCGAACCATTTTCTCCTTCTCTCAATTCCTTTACAACTTCTGTTTCAGTAGTAAGAGCATTAATTTTAGAATTATGAACTAAGGTATTATAGCCTACAAATACATTATCTATACCGAGTGGTATCTGCTCATATACAGTAGCATCAGCCCCCATATAATTAGTGGTTTTTCTTGCAGAACGAGCTCTGTTCTTTTGTTCATCCATACAGATATTAAAACCACTCTCATCTACAGTAATTCCTGCTTCTTCGAGTATTTCTTTTGTCAAATCAAGAGGGAATCCATAGGTATCATAAAGTTTAAATGCTTTATCACCTGATAATACTTTATCGCCGCTTTTCTTCATCTCATCTGTATATACATTTAAGATAGAAAGTCCCTGATCTATAGTTTTATTAAAATTTTCTTCCTCAGTATTTAATGTTGCAAAGATATGTTCTTTCTTTTCTTCAAGTTCAGGATAGGCATCTTTTGAGCATTCTATAACAGTCTTTGACAGCTCGGCCAAGAAAGAATCCGTAATACCAAGCAGTCTGCCATGTCTTGCAGCACGTCTTAAAAGTCTTCTTAATACATATCCACGACCTTCGTTAGAAGGAAGAATACCATCAGATGTCATAAAGGTTACGGAACGTATATGATCAGTAATAAGTCTGATTGATATATCTTTTTTCTCATCCTCTTTATATGAGGTATGTGCCATTTCACATACCTTATCTCTTAAAGCCTTGATAGTATCAACATCGAATATTGAGTCCACATCCTGTACAACTACAGCCAGACGCTCAAGCCCCATACCTGTATCTATGTTTTTATTTTCAAGCAATGTATAGTTGCCCTTGCCATCATTTTCAAACTGGGTAAATACATTGTTCCACACTTCCATATATCTGTCACAATCACATCCGACAGTACATGTTGGTTTGCCACATCCGTATTTTTCACCCCTGTCATAGTATATCTCCGAACAAGGACCACAAGGACCTGCACCATGCTCCCAGAAATTATCTTCTTTACCGAACTTGTATATCCTGTCAGCCGGTATACCAACTTCCTTGTTCCATATATCAAACGCCTCATCATCATCAAGATAAACCGAAGGATATAATCTGTCGGCATCAAGTCCGACAACTTCAGTTAAGAATTCCCAGCTCCAGCTTATAGCCTCATGCTTAAAATAATCTCCAAACGAAAAATTACCAAGCATTTCAAAAAATGTACCATGTCTTGCCGTCTTTCCGACATTTTCTATATCTCCGGTTCTTATACACTTCTGACATGTGGTTACACGTCTCCTCGGTGGGATCTCCTGACCGGTAAAATAAGGCTTAAGCGGTGCCATACCCGCATTAATAAGAAGTAAACTCTTATCATTATGAGGTATGAGCGAAAAGCTCTTCATCTTAAGATGTCCCTTGCTTTCAAAAAAATCAAGATACATTTTTCTAAGTTCATTAACTCCATATTTGTTCACGATTACATCCTCCAAAAGGGTAAATTTCTTTATTCGTTACTGCTTTCCGAAGCAGTTTTCTCATCTTTTCTTTTTCTTAATATCTTACCGACCGATATGCCGCAAAATGCGCATATAATCATTAAGATAAATTTAAAAACATAACCAACTATCTCTGTAGCCAAAGCACTCATAAATATACCTCCGTTTTATCTTCTATCTGCGAGTTCCTTTATAACCTCATCCCATGAGACACCTCTTTCAACCATCACAACCATAAGATGATACATAAAATCTGCTATCTCATATTTTATCTCCTCTGTATCGGGATTTTTTGCAGCAATAACTATCTCTGTAGCTTCCTCACCTAATTTCTTAAGCATCTTGTCTATACCTTTATCAAAAAGATAATTTGTATAGGAGCCTTCTTTTGGATTATCACGTCTATTCACAATGATATCATATTCCTCTTGAAATACTTTTAACGGATTTGTGGCATTATATTCCTTTTTAACTAAGTCAGTAAAGAAGCACGTAGGACTCCCTGTATGGCATGCCGGACCGATCTGTGATACTTTAGCAAGTATTGTATCATTATCACAGTCAATGGTAAGCGCCTTAACGAATTGGAAATGTCCGCTTGTTTCCCCCTTTGTCCAAAGAGTTTTTCTGCTTCTGGAATAATACGTCATACGCCCTGTTTTTATAGTTTTATCAAAAGCTTCTTTATTCATATAAGCAAGCATAAGCACTTCAGAAGTTTTATAATGCTGTACAATAACAGGTATCAGTCCATCTGAATTAAGTTTAAATGAATCAAAATTCAAAGAACTTTCAAAAAGATTTACTGATATATTATTAGCTTTACATTCCTGTTTAATCTCCATTACGTCATGCTGCTTTAAATTATACAGACTTATGGTTTCGGCATTTGTTGACTTAAGCATTTCAGATATTTCCGCAGGACTGGTTGAATATGTAGATGCAATGACAGGCAGCCCTACTTCATTTCTAATCTTCTTAACAAGCTCTATGTAATTATCCACTTTATTGTTATGAATAAGAAGCAACTCTCCTGCTCCGGCTTTCTTCAGCTCTTTACCGTATTCAACAGGCTTTTCACACTCTGATAAGTCTATTGTTACAATAATTCTCTCAGCGCCAAATCTGTCAGATGCCTCTTTTACTATATTGATATCCTCTAAAGGAGCACTTTTCATACATACCTTAGATGCACCTGCGTATAGGAGCTTTTTAATATCTTCAAGTCTTCTGACACCGCCGCAGGCAACTAAAGGAACGTCAACCTGTCTGGTAATTTCCTTTATTGTTGCTATATTTTTATCTATATCTTCCCTTGCACACGAGCTGTCAAAAAAGGCTATTTCATCAGCTCCGGCATCGTTATAAAACAATGCTTCCTCTATTGGATTGTCCAATGAAAGACATGGGATTATCTTTTTGTATTCCATATACTCCTCCTATAAGCTTCCCTTGGTAGAAAGTATTTTTCCGTCGAGTCTGTCGTTAAAACGCGTTGCTATATCAAGCGACTTAGCGAAAGCCTTAAACGCCGCCTCTATAATATGATGATTATTCTCGCCGGAAATCTGTTTCAGATGTATATTCATTCCGGCACTGTAAGAGATCGCATAAAAAAATTCCTTAACCATCTCGGTATCCATATATCCGACTTTTTCCGTTGTAAGCGTCAGGTCATATGAAAGATAAGGCCGGCCTGATAAATCCACAGCACACAAAATTAGTGCATCATCCATAGGAAGTAAGAATGATCCAAATCTCTCTATCCCCTGCTTATCCCCCACTGCCTTGGCTATAGCCTGCCCCAAGACTATACCTGTATCTTCAATGGTATGGTGTGAATCAACAATAATATCTCCTATGGCTTTTACATTGAGATTAAAAAAACCATGTCTCGCAAAGCTTTGTAGCATGTGATCGAAAAAGCCTATACCGGTATCTATTTCCGCATCTCCGGTGCCATCTAAATCAAGCGTAAGCTTTATATCAGTTTCATTTGTTTTTCTTGATATTTCTGCAATTCTTTCTGACATACCATTCACTCCTTCTTAAAACAATTAAAATATTATAACATAAATATTGATTTTATTCAAATCTTACTCTTATTGAGTTTGCGTGGGCGGTAAGCTGCTCGGCATTGGCAAAATCAATTATGTCCTGCGAAACAGGTTTTAGCGCTTCCTGTGAGTAGTATATTATGCTTGATTTCTTGACAAAGTCGTCTACACTAAGCGGTGAGAAGAATTTTGCCGTTCCATTCGTAGGAAGTACGTGGTTAGGACCTGCAAAATAATCTCCCAAAGGCTCTGATGAATATTCTCCCAGGAATATTGCACCGGCATTCTTTATCCTTGTCATTATATCAAAAGGATTCTTTGTTACTATCTCAAGGTGCTCGCTGGCTATATCATTAGCCGTCTCAATAGCTTCTTCCATTGAAGCCGCAACAAGTATATATCCGTAATTATCAACCGATTTTCTTATTATTTCTTTTCTCTCAAGTACTTCAATAAATTTCTCTGCCTCATCAGATACTTTCTCTGCAAGCTCATCTGAAGTTGTTATAAGTATGCAGGAAGCCATCTCATCATGCTCTGCCTGTGACAGTAAATCAGCAGCTACATATCTTGGATTAGCTGTCTCATCTGCTATAACCATAACCTCACTTGGTCCGGCAACAGAATCTATGCTTACATGTCCGAATACCGTACGCTTAGCCAATGCTACGAAAATATTTCCCGGTCCAACTATCTTATCAACCTTCGGTATACTTTCCGTACCGTAAGCAAGTGCGGCTATAGCCTGAGCTCCTCCTGCTTTAAATATAGTATCAACACCTGCCTCATTTGCAGCAACAAGGGTAGTCGAATAAACCTTACCGGAAGCATCGCAAGGAGTGGTCATTATTATATCTCCTACTCCCGCTACCTTAGCAGGTATTACATTCATAAGTACAGAAGAAGGATATACAGCCTTACCGCCCGGCACATAAACTCCGACCTTTCCTATAGGTGTAACCTTCTGTCCTAACAGTGTACCGTTATCGGATGAGTCAAACCAACTGTATGTTTTTTGCTTTTCATGAAATGTTCTGATATTTACGATAGCTTTTCTGATTATCTTGAGTAAGTTTTCATCCACCTCTTTATAGGCTGCATCTATTTCTTCCTTTGTTACCTTAACATTAGAAGAATCTATCTTTGCTTTATCAAATTTTTCGGTATATTTAAATAAAGCCTCATCCTTATTTATATGTACATCCTCAACTATATCTTTTACAATCTTTTCATATTCACCATAATTATCGGGACTTCTCTTAAGCAGATTGCTTAGTATGTCTTTCTTAGTTTCGCTTGTAAGTTTTATAATTCTCATATTGTTCCTCCGTATCTAATGAAAAAGCTATTAATTATTCTCATTAATAAGTCTGTTCAGATCATCAAGTATCTTCCTGATTCTCTCATGTTCCATCTTTAGACTCACCTGATTAACCACTACACGTGCGGACAACGGACAGATTTCTTCCAAAACTTCGAGTCCGTTTTCCCGAAGTGTGGAACCCGTCTCAACTATATCTACGATAACCTCTGCCAAGTCAACAATCGGCGCAAGCTCGACTGAACCATTGAGTTTAATAATCTCAACTGTCTGGTTTTTCTTGTTGTTAAAATAATCCTGTGCAATATTAGGATATTTACTTGCAACCCTTATTATCTCATTCTTGCTTAGAAGTTCCTTCGCTGAAGCAGGTCCGCACACACACATACGGCATTTGCCAAAGCCTAAATCCATAACCTCATATAGATTTCTGCCTTCTTCAAGTATCGTATCCTTACCAACCACGCCAACATCTGCAGCTCCGTACTCAACATATGTAGGCACATCCGATGCCTTTGCAAGAAAGAACTTTATCTTATGTTCTTCGTTGGTAAATATAAGTTTTCTTGTATCAGGGTTTTTTACCTCCTCACAGGTAATCCCCATCTGTTCAAACAGTTCTAAAGTTTTCTTAGCAAGTCTGCCCTTCGCAAGAGCAAAAGTCAAATATCTCATAATATCTATCCTCAAATATATAATTTAAAATTGTTTTTAAAAACTATTCAGTCATCAATGACAAGACTTTTTATTGTCTTTATATCCGATTCGGTTACCGTATCGCTTGTCGTTGAATATACATCAAGTTTTTCATCTTCCTTAACTACATACATATTAAGGAAATGCATCTGCTTCGCATATTTTATATAATCCTCTATATCATGCTTTGCGGATTTTCTGATAAGTTCAACCTTCTTGTTATTTTGTCTGTAATATGCTGCAAGTTTAATAGCCTCTTTTTGATATTCCCTGTCATATAGGACAAGGATATTCGAATGCTCAAGCGGTACATCTATCTTATTTCGGGAAAGCGCGCTCATAAGATCATCAACATATATTGCAAATCCTACCGATGGAGCTTCTTTGCCAAATTGCGACATAAGATTATTATATCTTCCGCCCTTGACAATAGCATCTCCTGTACCATAGGTGTATCCGTTGAATATGATTCCGGTATAATAGTTGTATCCGTTAATCATACTTAAATCAAAACTTATATACTCCTCATAGCCATAGGATATAATCGCATTATATACACGTTTCATACGCTCTATAGCCTCTAATGAACGTTCATTAAAGACAAGTTCTTTTGCCTGTTCGAGCATATCAAGGCCACCGAAAAGCATATCAAACCCTGATAACGCTTTTTTTATCTTGTCCGGAATGTCAAGTCTGGAAACAAACTCTGACAGTCCGAAGAAGTTTTTTATCTGTATATATTCTTTAATCTTTTCCTCCGTATCAGTATCAATACCCGCTTCTTCTATAATACCTTTTAAATAATCAACCTCACCGATTTCAATTTGAAACTCCTTAAGACCAACTTCTTTAAGACAGCTTATGACACAGGCAATTATTTCGGCATCAGCCGCTGAAGAATCATCATTTATCAGCTCACCGCCCACCTGGGTAAACTCGCTTAATTTTCCTTGATGAAGCTGTGCATTCTTAAAAGAATTACCACTGTAACAAAGTCTTATGGGAAGTTCCACATCAGCATAATATTTTGCTACACACCTTGCCACGCTTGGTGTAATATCAGGACGAAGCACCAGAGTGTTATTGTTTCTGTCAAAGAACTTAAACATCTCATTTGACGGTGCAGAGCCCTTGTCCATATTAAATATATCAAAGTATTCAAATGTCGGTGTGGAAATATCCTGATAACTATATAACAAAAGGACATGATGAATCTGTTCCAAAACCTTCAGCTTGCGTTTGCACTCCAAGTCATATATATCCCTGACACCATCAGGGGTATGCAGTAGTTTTTCGTTCATAATACATCTCCTTGTTATATATTAAAAATTCAACAATTTATTATACTATAAAATAACCAAAAATCAAAGCAAAAAGATAATTTTTTAAAAATAAGAACATTCGTTTGCATTTCGAACAGATGTGTGTTATAATAATTTAAATTTTATAAGAGTACAATTCTATTTATATGTTATATATAAGGAGGCTACATATGGAACCATTATCAGCTAAACAGCAGGAAATATTAGAATATCTTAAAGAATGTATTCTGAAGAAGGGTTATCCGCCTGCCGTAAGAGAGATATGTGATGCGGTGCATCTTAAATCCACATCTTCAGTTCATGCACATTTAGAAACCTTAGAAGCAAAGGGCTATATCAGAAAAGACCCGACTAAGCCAAGAGCTATAGAGATACTTGATGATACGTTTAATCTAACCAGACGCGAGCTTGTAAATATTCCAATTGTTGGAACCATAACCGCCGGTGAGCCGATACTCGCAGTCGAGAATATTGACGGTTACTTTCCTATTCCGCCGGAATACCTTAAAGGTAATAAAGACAGATTTATGCTTAAGGTTAAGGGCGAAAGTATGATTAATGCCGGTATATTTGATGGGGATCTTGTATTGGTTGAACAGACAAACCAAGCTAACAATACCGATATAGTAGTTGCGCTTATTGACGATTCAGCTACGGTTAAAACCTTTTACAGGGAAAACGGCTATATCAGATTGCAGCCGGAAAATGATACTATGGAACCAATCATTGTCAGGGATAATATGTCTATACTCGGTAAGGTTGTTGGTCTTTTTAGGACATTTTAATAACTAAACTATATAATAAGCGGCTGTTACAATAAAACTCATTAATGTAACAGCCGTTTTACTTATCATTATAATCATTTTTCAGATTTATAAATTGTATTTTTTGACCAGATATTTGCTGTATCTTTTTGCCATAACATTCCAATTATATAAACTCTCACCCATGATAGCTCCGCATGACTCCCTGTACAATGCCCATACATACCAATAATATGATAGTATTGCTGTATATGCTAAGTAATGGAAGCTTGTTTTTTCTTCAAACCTATCTCCACAATATTCACGAATGAATTTTTCAGCTTCTTCAACCTTCCACATGGAATCCATAATGTAAGTTCCTACATCACAACCGGGATCAGCATTACCTGCATATTCCCAGTCTATGAGTATTGTCTCCTTATCTGTAAGCATCCAGTTCGGAGCATATGTATCACAGTGGCAGAAGCACATTTCGATGCCGTCACCAAGGGTTTTATCATAACATTTTTTTACATTATTCTTTAGTTTTTCAAACTCAGAATCAGCGATACCGCCTTTTTCTTCTGTTATTATTTTTTCAATCTTACATGCTTCCTCCCAAGGTAGAAATGACCATTCTACATTAAGTTTCTTCTCATGAAGATTTCTAAGCACTTTTATTATTCTTTTTGAATCCTCAAAGCTGTCATATGAAGGAACTCTTATTCCTTCAACGTAATCCGACACTTTCCAGCCCTGTTCCGGATTCATATATATATATGTTGGATCAACATCTATACTTTTTGCCAATTCAAGAGCCTTCTTTTCATGCTCTCTGGAAATAATTGCTTCTGTCCCCTCTCCGGGATGACGATATACATATTTTTTTCCTTTCGTTTCAAATACAAAAGAAGTATTTGTAAGTCCTTCTTTAATAGCTTTAAAATTCTGTATATCTCCTTCTTCGCAATCAAGAATCATAGATATGTTTTTCATGATTTTGCTATGTGTATTATTTACATAATATTGATCAAACTGTCTTAATTCCTCTAAAGAATCAAATTCAAATATCACATTATCAGGATAAACCTTAATCTCCATAGGAGATAATTCTTTTACATTTTCAGCTAATACCTGCTCCCAGAGAACCTGGTCATAATTACCTATTTCATGGTCTTCATTCAATATTTTGAGAATTCCGTCACTGAAGTTTTTATCCCAATATACATGCCCTAACATGATATATCCGTCTTCGCCGCTTTTTTTAACCTTGGCAATATTCATTTTTTTATCAGGTATCATATACCATTCGTTAGTTTTCTTACTTACATGAATTGCAGAGTAATACGACTGATATACATATTCCTCAAACGGATTTTCTTCAAAATAATCATCAGATGAACATATATAACTATTCCTTATATACTTCTGAGCAAGATATATGGTATGTGTATTATTTTTCTTGCTGTATTCAGGGTTGATAATAATCTTAATTCCCTCGTACTTATCCTCAAGGTAAAAGAAGGATTCCTTCTTATATCCGAGAACTAAAATTATATCTTTAATACCGGCCTCCTGCAGTTGTTCAATCTGGCGCTCGATTAAAACCTCATTTTTTACAATGAGTAAACCTTTTGGTTTTTCAAGTGACAATGGCACAAAACGAGAAGATAACCCTGCAGCCATTATAACAGCATTTTCAACCTTATATGGTTTCAATGCAGCAATGCCATCATCTGTTATACCTGAATCATCAACCCATCCCTTGTCTGTAAAATCATTCACGGTCTGGGATATGAAACCTATTGACAGTCCTGCAATATCCTTTAGTTTTCTATAGCTTTGCATGCCATATTTCTTTATCGTATACAAAAGATTAAATTCATTCTTTGTCATTACAACACCTCAATTATACAATTTCAATCTCATCACGGTCACGTAACATATATTTCTTTAATGGTGTGAGGCTTGCTATCCAGTAAAGAAGTCCACCGCATATTGCAGTATAACCACTGCCTGTTACTGCTAAGAATATCGGACTCTTAATCTCAGCAGTTAAAGGATTATATACAAACAATATATTAGATACAAAGGCTATTACAAGACAGCCAAGTCCTACTAAGTTAAAACCTCCGGTGAAATCATATGCATTATGTCCGTCGATATTATATAATGATTTCAAGCTGATTTTTCTCTTTTTAACTATCAGGTAATCAACCACTGTCATTCCTATAATCGGTCCCTGTATCTGAGCTGCCATCGAAATAAATGAACCAAAGTTATCCATTACCCAGCCCCATATAGTTAGTGCAGATACATAGAACATCGCAATTATAACGAGCAGCTTATAGCTTAATTTTGGCAGACCGCTCTTGACTATCATACAATTTACATATGAACCTGTTCCCTGAGTACCTATATTTGCAAATGCTACCATCAGAAGACTTAAGAGTGCAAAGCCCGGACCTGCAAGTGTAGAAAGCATAACTGTAGGATCACTCTCATAATAACCTGCCTTAACGAACATTGCAATAGCCATAACACCACCTGCAGCGACAAAGAATGGAGCAACTATACCATATGCAAGAGATGTTGCCCAATATCCGCTCTTCTCGCTCTTGGCAAGTCTTGGCATAACAAGCGCCTGTGTAGACCAAGAAAAAGCAAATGCTACATTTCCTTCTGCACTAAGCATGAATCTGCCAAGTCCTGTATCGTACAGACTTGTATCCGGCTGAACCTTAAGCATATCCGGAAGCGGAACAGATGTGAAGCAAATTATAACAACAACCGCACCAACTATCAGTAAAGCTGTAACAAGGAATCTGTTAGTCCACTTAATAACCTCAGGACCACCAAGTGCAATAAGTGTTCCAAGTATTACACATAACACTCCGAGTACAGGCTTCCATATCGTCGGATTAAGCGTAATACCAAAACCTCCGAAGAGGTTAATCATAGAACTGGCAAAAAGCTGTGAGTCAACAGCATACCATCCAAAGTTCGCCAGACTGATAACAGTTGCAAATATTGCAACACCTTTTTTTCCAAGTACGGAACGAAGCCATATCCATAGATCTATACCATAGCGTACAGCAAAAAACACCGGGAGACATTCAATTAAAATCCAAATAATATTAAAGCAGAAAATATTGATAAGCATTTGCTTAAAGGACAAATACTGTGCAACATATGCTCCCTGTGTATAACACCAAGTGGCAATAGAGAATCCGCTTGTGGTAAGAAACAAATCCCAAAAAGAATATTGTCTCTCCTTTGAAAGCATCGGGACAGTTCCGGTTACCGTCTCCTGTTTTATATAATCAGCGTGACTTACCTTAGACATTATAAAATCACCCCCGTCATACAAAGTACAATAAGCACAAGGCTTATACCGACTGCTGCTATAATTCCGATTACATCCGCCTTATCTGCCTTGGTCGGGAACTCATAATCCGGCGATGACATTTCCTTAAGACGCTGCTCGGTCTCCTCGTAAATTATTTCTTCAATTGATTTTTCCAATTGTAAATACCTCCTGAAACATTAAATGTTTGTGTTCACATTTATGCATTATATTATCATAAATGAACATTGTCAAGAATAAAATAATAGAGTAGAGATGATTTAATCATGCCCTACTCTATATAAATAATTTTTATTTTCTTTTTACAATCTTTCCATTTGCGCCAAGCATATATTTTTCAGCGAATTTGGGGTTAATTGCAGCCACTCTCTCATATTCCTCAGGATTTTCTGTACAATATTCTTTGGCAATATGTGGTTTAGTGGCAATATTTTTCTCGCCCCACTTCTGTGCAAGTTTATCTGTAAGTATTCGTCCCACATATACAAAGAGGAATACGGCGAGCGTAGCCAGTATAATCCCCAATACGTATTTTCCATCAACAAGCAGCATATATGCCGCACCGATTATAGCGACTATACTTCCTATATTGGCAAGAATCGAAATAAGTGTCGCCATTCCTGAATATCTGTAATATCTGTAAAATAATGTCATCCTTCTACCTCGTTTCATATTTTACTTCTATATTTCTTGTAAATCTGATATATGAAAATGCTTCCTCTCCATATCCCACTGCTCTTGCCTCAAACTTATATCTTCCGGTCTTTCCAAGCAATATTGTATTATTGCTGTTTCTAAAGCCGTTAATCTCCGACTCCTCAAACGGATATTTTTTCTCAGCAAAAAAGTCTGCCCATGTTGACAAATCATCAGTGTCAAGCTTCTCTCCGTTGATAAGCACATCAGCCGCAGCAGAATCATAAGCCGGATAATAAACGATCTCATATATGCTGCATTCCTTTATATCTTTGCTTCCTGAATCAAAATTAGCAGGCGTAATAATGATTCCTGTAAGGTCGGCATATCCACCGTCTCCTCGAGGCACACCAAGATGGTAACTTATGTTATATATCTGCTTTCCGCCGACAGAACCACTTGGATTTAAAACACTTCCGGAATCCGAACATAAGACAAAACCATTGTCATAAAGCTCTTGTATAGTGCTTCTCATCGTTACCTTTTTACCATTTACGGTAAGCTCAGGTTTAGCTCCGAAAAAGTTCGTATAAATAAAATAAACGCCGGCTGCTAATATAGCAAAAAAAATTATAATTGATGACAATCTTATCTTTTTTTTGCCATTATTATCTGCTTTTTCATTGGTCACATCATTGATGTTGACATTTTCTTCTGTTGCATTCTTCATTTTATATTATCCTTTCTGTTATTTTGATTATTTAATTCTTACACCCATATCCTTCAATGTATCGAACCATTGCTCAGATATCTCCTGCTCGCAAAGGCTGTTTACTACTTTGTATCGTCCATCACCACAATCTATGATGTATGTTGAATCATCAACCATAATAAGCGGCCCGGGTTCATCAAAATTAATACCGTTATCATTCATTATATATCCATTATTATCTAACATATTGTAATTAACATTCGGCTCAGGTAAAAATAATGGTCCAAGTACATATCTGTATGATAAAATCATAATTCCTAAAAGAATGAATGTCAGTAAAAGATTTACACCCTTAATTTTCTCACCTGATACATCTGCTTCAAGAGCATTAAATCTGGATTTTAACTCCTTCCGCATACTGCGACCGCTTCCAAGCATTCCAAGTCCTGCGTACTGTCCGTCACTGTAACGGTTCTTAAAAACCTTAATAAGTGTGGACATATATTCGGCAACTTCCACACTATCCATACCCTTCACAGCCTCTCTGTCGCATCTTACCTCTAATGCCTTTTCCATATTTCTTCTAAGAAGATATACGCATGGATTCCACCAATATATTATACAAAGAGCATTTGATACAATAACCGTAATATGGTCATACATATTAAGATGAACAGATTCGTGTCTTATAATATTACAAATGTCATTACAATCATATTCTCTGTCGGGGAGAAGTATCATCCTGTTAATGATTCCAACACTCATCGGCACTGATATTCCTGTGCAAATGTAAGCTTTTGATTTTCTTGGCATCATCTCACTTACTGCTCCGGGAATCTCCATCAAAGTCATGGGAAGACTCTTAATAAGTCTTTTCATTCGTATTCTCCCATACATAAATCTGACAGTTTGAACAATAATTCCTATACCCCATATCATAAGCATAAGCTTTGATACCGATATTTCTCCGAATGGTAACGAAATCCTATACATCATTAGCTTTCCTAAAGGATTCATACTTTTTACAACAATATATTGCTGTGAGCTTAAATCCATAGGAAAAAACATCTGAAGCATGCATAATATGTAACCTACGAGAACCCTTTTGCCTCCCGAAATCTTTATGAAAAATCCGCTTTCACTGATTAATGAATAAATCAGTATTATAAGGCTGCTCCAAAAAACACATGACATAATTGCATATGCACTGATAACATGTCTCCCCTTAAAAAGCATCTCATAGAACAAAGCAAATATTCCAATAAAATTATCATTTGGCATATTCTACACCTTACCCCTTTTTATCCTTTCTATAACAGCTTCAAGCTCGCTTATAAGCTCATCATCTTTACTTTTATCCGGCTCGTCATCTCTGTCATTACCAATCATAGCAAGTGCCAAACTTCCGAGTGAGGATGACCGTATTCCATTGTCAGCCAGAAGAATTGCTGCATACTGCTCACGAGATATCTTAGGAATATACCTTCTCGCATATACTGTTCCAACCTGCTCAAGCCCTGACACTTCTATATATTCTTTGTCCATAAGTGATTGAAGAGCCTTGAATATAGACGGTCTGCTTAGTTTATCACCGACTGTCAGTTCTTCAAAATCAACCACACTAAGTCCCTGTATATCATCCTGATGTTCCCATAGAATCTGCATTATCTTCTGCTCTCGTTTATCCATAACTTTCTTCTTCAAACTACCACCTCCTAATATTAATATACAAAAAATATAATAGTATATTTAAAATATATTGTCAATATTTAATATATAATAAAGTCTAAATTTATATTTTTACCTAAAAAAAAGTATATATCCAATGCCAACAATAATTTCAGCATTGGATATATACTTTTTGTTAAGTAAAACAAATTTTAATTAATAATAATGTCACAATAAAAGGCATCCTTATTTTCTTTGCTTGTTATATACCTGTAACGAATGCATTTACCTTCATTAAACCTCACATGCATCTCTGAGTAAGGATACGACACAGCACTGCTAAACCTATCAAAACATATAACGGAATTCTCGACATTAAAATCCTTAAGCCTGATATTGATAGTATATCTTTTAAAATCAACTTTAATAGAGAACTTATCAATCATATCGCAGTCAGAAAGAAAATCCGTAAGCATATTATAGATTTCTTCATTTTCACATATATTAACTTTATTAAGATATTCATTAATTACTCGAAACATAATATGCCTCCGGTAAGACTAATAAATCTGCTTATCCTTAATTTTATTGTGTACATCCTTAAACTCATCAAAGTGCTGAATAAACAGCTTAACAACCTTCGGATCAAAATGTTTTCCCGAGAGTCTTACAATCTCATCATAGGTATCTTCGTCTGTCCAGCCTTTTTTGTAATATCTCTCGGAAGTAAGTGCATCAAAGACGTCACATACAGCCATAAGCCTGCTTATATATGCAATCTCTTCCCCTTTCATACCAAGATAACCCGAACCATCCCATCGCTCATGATGTTCTTTGGCAAGAATACAGGCTATATGCATAAGTTCTCCCGGACATTTTTCAAGAAGGGCTTCACCATATAAAACATGATTTTTCATGATTTGATATTCTTCATCAGTAAGCTTCTCCGGTTTATCAAGAATCTCCTCACTAATCATCAGCTTACCTATATCATGCATCATGGATGCTGTAGCAAGCATTTCCACATATTCATCATCAAATCCGGAAGCCTTACCAAGAATACGCATATACTCTGCCACTCTTTTAATATGCTCACCGGTTGATTTGGATTTACTTTCACTTATCTCTGAAAAGGCATAAATAAGGCCTTTCTGGTTATTCTGCATAGTCACGGCAGTATCTATTGCAGAATCAATCATCATGGAATTTCTCTGAACTATAAAGTATGCAACTATAGACATAATAAACGTGATAATAATATGAGGAACTGCATAATTCGTAAACATATCTTCATAATTATCAAAATGACTTCCTATAAATATATCCTTGTATAATACTGAAAGATAATCTGATATACATATACTTAAAGAAACCAGAAGTGATGTAAAAAGAACAAAAGTCTGGTTATAATAAAGCGAAGCTATAAGTATCGGAAAAAGTAATACAGGAAATAAATATGTAGAAAACATTGTAAGCATTATCGTCATTACCGTACATATACATATAACTACTATATGCTTTGTAAATCTTGATTCATCCCATTTTAAGACATTTATCAGAAGTATTGGAATAAGTGATACAATTGCGGAAACAGAAAAAAGAATAACAAGCAATAAATGATCAATACCTGTCATAAAATATGTATAGATAAATCCGATTATTAAAAGACCAATTATAATTCTCATACAAAGAGCAGCAATCTGATTTATCTTCTTATAATTCTCTTTTCTAAAATCATCCGGTTTCATTTATGTTATAAATCTCCAATCAATATAGGTGTCCCATCTTTCCATATATGCTCTAAATCATAGAATTCTCTATCTGACTCTGAAAATATATGGACTATTATATCATAATAATCAAGTAAAATCCATCCTCCATTTGAATTACCTTCCCTGCTTTTTAATTTTGTTCCTGACTCATGCATTTTTTCCTCAACATTATCACATAAAGCCTGGAGCTGACTATGGCTTGAACCATCAGCAATTACAAGATAATCTCCTATTGAAGATATGTCTTTTATATCAATTATACGAATATCATTTGCTTTTTTATCATCAAGGGCATCATATATTATTTTTACTAATTCTTTTGAATTCATATTTTCTCCTTATTATCAATCATTATGTGTAACATAATAATCATAGGTCATTTTTGTCATATAGTCCATATCATTCGAACTTGTCTCAAGATAATCTATGGTATTCTTAAGAATATGAACCAAACACATATCTATGTCAGAAAAAGCTTCTTTCCTGATTTCTTCCATATCCCTTATCATCTTACGATTAGGCTCGATATAATCTGCAATAAATATTATCTTCTCAAGGAGTGACATATTCGGTCTTCCTGTAGTATGATAGGTTATGGCATTCAATATATCCTCATCGGTTATGTCGAATTTATATCTTGCATAATATGCACCAAGCTTGGCATGAAGCATCTCGGGATTGCTTTCCTCGTATTTGCTTACAGGCAGCCCGTACTTCCTTGCTTTTTCAAGTTTCTCCTTAGTAGATAAGCCTTTGGCGCAATCATGCAGAAGTCCTGCAGTTCTAGCTGCTTCTACATCTGCCCCATATACCATAGCCATACATGCAGCGGTATAGGATACACCGACAGAATGCTCATATCTCTTGTCACTTATTTTTTCCTTTAATTTCTGCACCATCTTTTCTTTATTCATCATTAATTCCTCATACAATTCAGCCAATCATTCATATAAAATTCTTTTTTTAATCAATATAAACGTTCAAAATAAAACATCATATTAAATCATAAATATAACAAATTATCCCTGATATACTCACAAACCTTATCAGGCACTTTACCGGACAGGTAATCAAAATCAGCCGCATTATCTCTTATATTTGTAGATGATATATCAATCTCGGGAATCATAATAAAATTAATATCAGAGCCCTTTACTTTCTTCATAAGTATATCGGCATATTTTCTCATATCATCGTATTCACTGTTACGTCTTGCCACAAGCAAACTGCAGCTTTTTAGGAATTCTTCATATTTATACCACTTATCCACAGTATATAATGAATCTGCTCCGACGATAAAATATATTTTTAAATCAGGATTTACACTGCGTATCTCATCAATCGTATCCGCACTGTAGGTTATATTGCCTCTCTTAATCTCGATATCGGAAATACAGGCATATTCCATATCTTTTATCGCAAGCGCAAGCATATCTATCCTTTCGTCAGGCGATATAAGCTCGCTGTCCGACTTATAAGCCGGCTTATTATTAGGTAAAAATATAACCTTCTCGATGTCGCTGTATTGTTCCTTTGCAGCCTTGGCAAGTTCCAAATGTCCGTTATGGACAGGATTAAAGGTTCCACCCAGTAAAGCTATACAATTATATTTTTTATAATCTGATAATCTTATTTTTTTCATATTCTTCATAAATATTATTAATACAAATTCATTAATTCAATCTATTTTGGAAGCTCAATCTTAGGATTTTTCTTATCCCGCTTATAAAGTACAATCTTCTTGCCAACCACCTGTACAACCTGACTTTTAGTTCTCTCACCTAATGCTTCGGCAATGGCTCTCGGGTCATCAAGACAGTTTTTAAGCACTCCCACCTTGATAAGCTCTCTGTTATTGAAAGCCTCTTCAACAGCATTTGTAACCTCAGGTGTTAAACTTGATTTACCAATATTTATAACAGGGTCTATATTCATTGCAAGTCCTTTTAAATATGCCCTCTGTTTACTTGTCATTTTATTTCCTCCGTTTATTATTGTCATCTCGCCTGTCGGCTCGATGGGTTTTCTCGTCAAAGTGTCGCTTGCGCCAGCGCAGCGACACCTTTCCTCGTATTATACCACATAAAGGCAAAAATCATTTATAATAATCAAATTCAAGTCCGTATAATTTGACCGTATCTCCATCGGTTATTCCGAGTGCTTCTAACTGTTCCAAAATACCGTTTTCTTTTAGGAAATTCTGGAAGAATGCAAACCCCTTTTCGGATTCAAGATTAGTATATCCAAGCATCCTCTCAATACGCGGGCCTTCCACTCTGAAGCAGTTATCTTCCTCATCCTTCCATACCTCAAACGGAAGCTCAGGATTATCATCAAATTCAATATCCATCTCAGACTCAAATTCAATAACTTCATCAGGAACAGCCTTTACCAAATCATTTACATACCATAAAAGCTCATTTAAACCTTTACCTGATACCGCAGAGATAGGAAACACCTTTATACCCTTTGGCTCGTATTCATCCTTAAGCATCTGAATTACGGTCTCATAATCATCACCGTATAAAGCATCACATTTGTTGGCAGCTATTACCTGAGGTCTTTTCGATAATTCTTCGTTATATGTACTTAACTCATTATTTATGGCTTCTATATCAGCTATCGGATCACGTCCTTCTGTCGATGCTGCGTCAACCATATGAATTAAAACCTTGGTTCTTTCGATATGCCTTAAGAACTCAAAACCAAGTCCGACCCCCTCTGAAGCACCCTCAATAATTCCCGGTATATCAGCTATAACAAAACCGTTATTATCTTCCAAGTCAACTACACCAAGATTTGGATTAAGTGTTGTAAAATGATAATTTGCTATCTTTGGCTTAGCATTAGTTACCCTGGATAAAAAGGTTGATTTACCCACATTAGGAAATCCAACAAGTCCAACATCAGCTATCATTTTAAGCTCAAGCGTCACCCATAGCTCTCTCGCCTGCTGTCCCGGCTGTGCATACTTCGGAGCCTGCATAACAGCGGTCACATAATGTCTGTTGCCCTTGCCGCCTCTTCCGCCCTTTAACAGCACAACAGGCTCTGTCTTATTGGACATATCAAGGATAACCTTTCCTGTCTCAGCATCCTTGATAACCGTTCCCTCAGGAACTTTAAGAATTATATCCTCACCGTCTGCACCGTGGCAGTTCTTTTTGCCGCCTTCTTCACCGTCCTGTGCCTTGTATTTTCTAATATGCCTGTAATCCGTTAGTGTATTTAGTCCTTTATCGACTACGAAGATTACATCTCCGCCTTTTCCGCCGTCTCCTCCGTCAGGTCCGCCGTTAGGCACATAAAGCTCGCGGCGAAATGACACATGTCCGTCTCCGCCTTTTCCGGATTTTATAAATATTTTTGCTCTGTCAGCGAACATAACTTCCTCCAGATAAAATGCTTAAAAAAGCCGAGATAAAATATCCCGGCTTCTTATTCTTATACATTAATTTTCTATTGCTACCGGATAGATAGAAACCTGCTTCTTATCTCTACCCTTTCTTTCAAAACGTACGATACCGTCTACAAGTGCAAACAAAGTATCGTCGCCGCCACGACCAACATTCACACCCGGGTGAATCTTAGTTCCACGCTGTCTGTATAATATATTTCCAGCCTTTACAAACTGTCCGTCTGCTCTCTTTGCTCCAAGTCTTTTTGACTCTGAATCACGTCCGTTCTTAGTAGAACCAACACCCTTCTTATGAGCAAAGAACTGTAAATTCATCTTTAACATATTTACACCTCCTTGAAGTATACTTGTAAATACTTTTCACTGTACTCTTTTTGTATTTCTGTAATCCCAAGAGCAAGTGATTTTAGTAATAATTGTCCTTTTTCATCTGATTTTGATGTAAACTTAAACTCCAGCAATCCTGATTTACCTTCTTTTAGTTCGAATTTATTATCAGTTAAGCTGTCTATGGAATTAATCGTATTAATGGCAAGTGCCGATACAGCAGCACAGACTATATCTTTTCCGCTATTATCAAATTCAGCATGCCCCTTAACACTAAATCCCTTGTATGTTCCATCAGATTTCTTATAAAAAATCGCTTTAATCATGATTTTAATTATGCATTGATTGCTTTGATTTCAACCTTAGTAAACGGCTGTCTGTGTCCTTGCTTCTTATGATAGCCGGACTTTCTCTTGTACTTGTATACGACTACCTTCTTAGCCTTACCTTCGCCAAGAACAGTTGCCTTTACTGAAGACTTCTTGCAATCCTCGCCACAAATTATATCCTTGTCATTGTTTACTGCAACAACATCAAATGATACTTCGTCGCCTTCTTTTGCATTAAGCTTTTCTACCTTAATGATATCTCCTTCAGCTACCTTGTACTGCTTACCGCCTGTTGCTATAATTGCGTACATATGGTTACCTCCTATTATCATTACTCGCCAGTTACGGTGATGCCTTAAAATAGGGCATACTTCTACCTTCCTGTGCGGCACACTCAGATACTATAACATTATGTAAAAAAAATGTCAAGGAATTTTATTCCTGAATTTATCACACAATTTCTCAAGCTCTTCAAATTCTAAAGCAGATTTAACATATTTTGCACTTTCATCATTTTCTTTCTTTTGTTTATACATTAATTCTACATATGATTTGATTTTTTCCTGATTTTTACGAATAAATATTATTTCATTTTGAACAAGATCCTTATATGTACTATCAATTTCATTTTCTATGTCATATAATTCTAATTCACTATCAGGTACCGGAATCATATGGCTAATACGTAATGTTCCTTTAAGCTCCTTTTCCCCTTTGGAATTTTTAGTTATAATTCTAAATATAGGAACAATACTCTTTTTTATTACCTTATTTGTCTCCTGCAATTTGATAATCAGTATCTTTTGGCGATGACATAGGAACATAATAATTATAATTTGATATTTTTAGCACAATTCCAACGTATTTTCTGGTATGTATTCTTTTATCAACCTTGTTAGAATAAACATTAGGATAAAATTGACGTAAATAATTTATATAATCATCTGATACACTGTATATTTTAAATTCCTTCATATTAGCTCCCGATTGATGAAAAAAGGGAGCAATAAGCTCCCTTTGAGTTTAAAATCTCCCACTATATGGCAGGGACTCTCCCGAGTTTAAAATCTCCCACTGTTTGGCAGGGACTCTCCTAAGGATAGTATTATCTATCTGTAATCATTGTATGCTAAAAAAACATAAAAATCAATAGTAAATCAAAATAAAATCACAAAATATTCAATCATTTAATTCTTCAAGAAATATTTCCAGTAAAGATTAATATCCCATACGGCTTGCAATATTTCTTACAACCAATTCAATCTCTTTTCTTGAAAAACCATTTTCTGCTTCGTTTATTTTACCCTTATCTGACAATCGTATTAACTCATAGTACTAATCATTATCTATGTGATTTTCGTCATTAATTGACATATCATCTTCTGATATTATATCTTTATTAAATATCATTTTAGCAATAAATTTAATTCTCAGAAGGGTTTATACCCTGCATATACTGCTGTAAAATTTGCCTATTGGCTTCAATATCCGGCACAAGCACCGCCATTCCGTCTACATTCTGTGCACTGTATGTTCCCTCAGCAGGCAGATAATAGCTTTGCATGCTTCCACCTCCCGACCGAACAAACGCAAGTGCTGATGTGAGTATACTTCTTACACCCATATCAGTAGTAATGTGCGGTGTGATACCGTCAAGAACTTTAAAGCCTTTTATTAAATGTCCACTCTTAATCTTATCTATTACAGCCATTATAACGATACGCTGCCTGTTCGTTCTATCCCAATCGGAATTACCGACATGTCTGATTCTCGAA
Source organism: Lachnospiraceae bacterium (assembly GCA_017449765.1). Taxonomy (GTDB): domain Bacteria; phylum Bacillota; class Clostridia; order Lachnospirales; family Lachnospiraceae; genus Coprococcus_C. The sequence goes on from JAFTFE010000134.1 coordinate 63,492, forward strand.
TATCCTAAAACCTGACCTGCATTAAGAGTATTAACTCCCTCGTGGAGATTCCATACCTCTACAGCTACCTCATCAGTTGTTCCAAGCTCAGGATGCTGATTCAGATATGCTGCTTCTTCTGCCGTAAGTTCAATATCAAGGTCTCCAACGACGGTCATAGCTTCCATAAATCCGCCAAAATCTACTAAAGCATTACCATCAATCCTGATTCCGAGATTCTCTTCTATTGTCTGATCAAGTAAATCTATTCCTCCGTATGCAAAGGCTGCATTAATTCTATTATTACCATATCCCGGTATAGATACATACATATCTCTCATAATTGAAGTTAGTGCTACCGTATGTGTACGCTTATTAATACTGCATAAAATAATTGTATCAGCTCTTTGTGTTCCCTGTCCCTCACGGGCATCCTGGCCTATAAGCAGTATATTAATTATTTCACCTTGAAAATTATCAGGTCTTTGCGAAACTACTGTCTCAACCCTGTCAAATTTCCTTATAGCCTTAACTGCTAATCCCACACCTAAGCCACATAAACATATTACTAAAATCAATAAAACAGCAATTAGCTTTAAAAAAGGATGCTTTTTCCTTTTTTTCTTCTTTTTTCCGTTATCATTATTTTGTTTGTTGTCCTGATTTTGTATATTTTTAGCGTTACTCATAACCTGATTATAATAATTATTCGGTTCTCTCATCTGTAGTTTCTGCGCATCTTTTTTATTTGCGGCATTATTTTTATTGTTCATATTCATTTGTTGTTCATTTTTTTTACGGTGTTGTACATTTTGACTATGATTCTGAGCTTGATTATATTGCGGTTGTAAATTACTCCGATGTACCGGTTCAGTCTGATTACTATACCCATTCTGCATCGGATTCTGTATGTTCTGATTAACATACCCATTCTGCATCGGATTCTGTATATTCTGATTAGCATACCCGTTTTGCATCGGATTCTGTATATTCTGATTAGCATATCCGTTTTGCATCGGATTTTGTACATTCTGAACATTATAACCTGATTGCATCGGGCTTTGAATACTTTGATTAGGATAATTTATTATGTTTTCAGAATTATCAGGTGCAAATGCACTGTCAACAAATGCGCTGTCAACAAATGCACTGTCATTAAGATATGAATTATCAGGTGTAAATGCACTGTCTTCAAGATATGAAGTGTCCTCCATATGCATTTTAGCACGTTCTTCTGCCTGTATTCTTCTAAGCTCTTCCAATTGTCTAAGTTCTTCTTCCTTAGTCATATTTAATCATTTAATACATTTTTGATGTATTAAACTCCCTCCCATTTTGTAAGATTATAATCTAAATTTGATACTTATTCGTATACTTATAACTGCTACATTATATGTCTATTATAATACTAAATCAACTGACATATTGCTAAAATTAACATAAATATTTATTAATATTTTATTAAATGTGCCATCTCATGCAGAGGCTTTCTTATTTTTTTTCTTGTTAATTCCACGAGCCCAAGTTTAGTTATGTCAACCACGTTGGTTGGAATACTGTCCTTGGCAACATATTCATTCAAGTCATCCATCAACATTTTATTATAATCAACATTTTTCATATTGATAAAATCAATTACTATAATTCCCGACAGATTTCTGAGTCTGATCTGTCTTGCAATCTCTTTTGCCGCTTCATTATTAATCTTATAAATATATTCCTCTGTATTATTTCCACGTATAGCCTTACCACTGTTCACATCAATAACCGTCATTGCCTCTGTTGGCTCTATAACCAGATATGCACCTGAATTTAAATACACTTTTTTATTAAGTGCCTTATCCGTAAGCGATTTTAGATTATACAGATTAGCCAAGCTGACCATCTCATCATTATAAAGCCTTATATCAGCCTCATTATAATACTCTGCATACTCCTCATATATATCCTTATCATCAGTGACAACCTCTGTGTCTTCCCTGCCTGCATATTCATTCATGGATTTAATATATGCCGGCTCATTTATATATATTTTAGAATACGCCTTAAGATACCGCGCTCCATAAAGCATATCATCAAGCCTTGTGAGTAAAGCAATTATCTCATCCTTTATAACCTCATAAGCCGCACCTGCCGCATCGGTTCTTATAACAGCTCCATAGCTTATGTCACGACATTTTTTTACAATATCAAATGCTTTAAGCGCATCTGCAAATACACTCTTTAATCTCTCTCTGACCTCATTTTCTTTGATTTTTGATGATATTCCAACCATCTCATAGGTATGAATCACGACATTTTTACCGGTAAGTGAAATATCTGCTGTGACTGACGGCTGCTTGGTCTTTATGCTGTCCTTTGATATCTGAACAGGAATCAGACTTCCTATCTTAAGTTTCTCCTTGCCCCTATAATCTTCAAGTGACAGGTAACAGCTTAAATCTGCCGATACATCCACAAAAGCCGCATTTATATTATTTAGAATATTCGATACTCTGCCTACATATACATTGCCGAGTAATGAGTCCTCCTCATAGCAGTTAATATCTGTAAGCTTATTACCTTCAAAATAATATCCTATCTTCACCTTATCCTTTTTTACAACGACAAAACGGTTCATAATATAAACTCTTTTCTGTAATAAATAACAATTCTAAAAATGTTTTCCTTCAGCAGAAAGCGGCTTTAAATCATCCTTTTCACCCATATATGTCTCAAGCCTGTGAATCATATAATCATATCTGTTGTATTCCACACCTGCCTCGTTGCAAAGTGCCTCTATAACAAGCTCGGGTTTAAGATTTCCCCTACTGCCTGATTCAAGCAGCATATATATACCATCCTTATATACTTTTAAGTCATATATTAGCGGCTTTATATCCGTTAATTCTTCTTTTGATTTTGTCTTCTTTACCACATCTACCGAAAACTTATCCATCATTGATGTTATATTATCCTGCAAATGCTTAATTGTATCATTCTCACATTCTTCATTTCTGTAAATGTAATAATCAGATGCGGATACAAGTGCCATAGAAGGCTTCGCACTGTCCTCAAGCAAAACTATATCGTGAACCTTAATTCCATCAGGCAGAGTATCATTAAGATTCTTCATCATATCCTCAGATGAAGTTATGGAATTAAACTCTCCGTCAAAATACTCTCCTTCGGAGGTCATACCAAGTGGCATTGGTGCGGCAAATGATATGATCTGGTGTGGGGAAAAGCCTTTGGAATATGAAACATCAAGCTTTGCACGTCTTATAGCCTTCTGAAAAAGCCTCATTATATCAAGATGCCCAATGAATCTAAGTACACCCGTCTTCTCATACTTTATTCTTAGCTTCAAAACAGACACCTCCTTTGTATATGGCAGCACCACAGCCCGAACATCTTTCACGGCAGTTGGGAGTTACAACGCCATTTTTTGCATTTAACCACTCTTTAGTAAGAAAGCTTCTGCTTACGCCCACATCTATATGATCCCAAGGGAATACTTCATCTATATCACGCTCCCTTGATATATAAAAATCAATATCTATATTGTTTTCGGAAAATGCTTCATTATATCTTTCCATGGAGAAAAATTCGGTCCATGCATCATATATCGCACCCTTTTTATATACATCGTATATAACTTTGCCAAGTTTCCTGTCGCCTCTGGCAAGTATGCCCTCAAGCACAGTTATTTCGGCATCATGATAAGTAAATTTGAGACTTTTCTTATTCTTCTGATTTGCAAATGCATCTTTTACATAATAAGCTCGCCTTTTATATTCCTCAGGGCTTATCATAGGCGCCCATTGAAAAGGTGTAAAAGGCTTTGGCACAAAATAAGAAGAAGACGCATTAATCATAACTCTTCCGTTTCTTTTTTCCTTAGGAACAGCATCAAAATACTCTTCTGATATCTTCTCAGCAAGTTCTGCAATACCAAGCAAATCCTCATCAGTTTCTGTTGGGAGTCCCATCATAAAATAAAGCTTAACCTTATCCCATCCACCTATAAACGCATCACGGCTTCCCTGTAATATATTCTCCTCTGTAATGCCCTTATTTATAACATCACGAAGCCTCTGTGTACCCGCTTCAGCTGCAAAGGTAAGTGAGCTTTTTTTGATATCCTGCACCTTGCTCATTACATCAAGTGAAAATGCATCTATTCTGAGAGACGGAAGTGAAACATTTACGTGGTCAGTATCACGAAGTTCAATTAAAAACTGCAATAATTCATCCAGCTTTTCATAATCACTTGAGCTTAAGGAACTTAACGAAATCTCCTCATAGCCTGTATTATCAAGCATTTCCTTAGCATATTTTTTAAGCATTTCGACATTTTTCTGTCTGGTAGGTCTGTATATCATACCCGCCTGACAGAAACGGCATCCTCTTATACAGCCACGCATTATCTCAAGTGTAACCCTGTCCTGCGTAGCCCTGATATAAGGTACAACCGGCTTCATAGGATAAGGAACATTGTCAAAATCCATAACAGCCTGCCATTTTATCTTAGAAGGCACATCATCATATAACGGCTTTATCTCACATATAGTACCATCCTGATTATATGAGACATCATACAGTGACGGAACATATATACCCGGTATTTTTGCCGCCTCATGTAAAAAATCCTCTCTGCTCATATCGCTTGCCTTATATTCCTTGTATAAATCAAGCAGCTTATCATATGATATTTCTCCCTCGCCGATATAAAACATATCAAAAAAATCTGCCAAAGGCTCGGGATTAACCACGCAAGGACCTCCGCCTATAACAAATGTATCACCTTTTTTCCTATCCTTAGCCCATATCGGAATACCTGACAGCTCAATAACCTGAAGTATATTTGTATAACACATCTCATACTGAATGGTTATTCCAAGCCAGTCGAATTCATTTATCGGGGTCTGTGTCTCCAAAGAAAAAAGTCTGATATTTTCCTTTCGCATAATCTCATCCAAATCAGGCCACGGACTGTATACCCTCTCACAATAGGTATCCTCACGCCTGTTAAAGAAATCATACAATATCTGTATGCCAAGATATGACATTCCTATCTCATACACATCGGGAAAGCATACAGCGAATCTAATATCAATATCAGACAATTTCTTCTTAACTATATTTACTTCATTGCCTATATATCTTGCAGGCTTCTCAATATTCATTAAAATACGTTCTGAAAGTGCAAGCTTGCTCATAATATAATCCTTCTTAGTTTTTAAAGCTATGTATCGGCGCAGGTATTCTGCCGCCTCTGTTAATAAAAGCATCACAGGAATACTGATTTACGGGCATAATAGGTGCATAACCGAGCAAACCTCCGAACTGCGCCTTATCACCGACAGTCTTACCTATAACAGGAATTATCCTGACAGCAGTGGTCTTCTGGTTTACCATACCAAGAGCCATCTCATCAGCAATTATTCCCGATATGGTAGTAGCCTTGGTATCACCCGGTATCGCAATCATATCAAGTCCAACCGAACATACACAGGTCATCGCCTCAAGCTTCTCCAACGTAAGCGCACCTGCCGATACTGCATCTATCATACGCTGGTCTTCGCTCACAGGAATAAACGCGCCGCTTAATCCACCTACATAAGATGAAGCCATTACACCACCTTTTTTAACCTGATCATTAAGCATGGCAAGTGCTGCTGTTGTACCCGGTGCACCGGCATATTCAAGACCTATCTCCTCAAGTATCTCTCCTACACTGTCACCTATAGCCGGTGTAGGCGCAAGTGATAAATCTATAATTCCAAACGGAACACCAAGCATCTCAGACGCTTCCTTTGCTACAAGCTGTCCGACTCTTGTAATCTTAAATGCTGTCTTCTTAATTGTCTCGCAAAGAACTTCAAAGTTTTCTCCTCTTACATGTTCAATAGCCGCTTTTACAACTCCCGGTCCGCTGACGCCTACATTTATTATCCTGTCTGCCTCTGTTACACCATGAAAGGCTCCTGCCATAAACGGATTATCATCCGGAGCATTACAGAATACTACGAACTTGGCACAGCCTATCGAGTCTGCATCCTTAGTAAGCTCCGCAGCTTCAAGAATTATCTCACCCAAAAGCTTTACCGCATCCATATTTATACCGGTCTTGGTTGAGCCTGTATTTACAGAGCTGCACACTCTGGATGTAGATGCGAGCGCCTTTGGTATGGAACGTATAAGAAGCTCATCAGCCTTAGTCATACCTTTGGAAACAAGCGCAGAATATCCACCTATGAAATTAACACCACAGGTAGTTGCCGCTTCATCGAGTGCTTTTGCAATCTCTATGAAATCCTCCTCACTCTTACATACTGAGCCACCCACCAAAGCAATAGGGGTAACCGATATACGCTTATTAACTATAGGTACACCGTATTTCTCAGCTATCTGATTACCTACAGAAACCAGATTTTTTGCAGAGTTTGTTATCTTCTCATATATTTTATCACAGGTATCCTTAACATCAGCTCCCACGCAATCAAGCAGACTTATACCCATAGTGATGGTTCTGACATCAAGATTTAGCTTATGAATCATTTCATTTGTTTCAATAACTTCATTTATACTAATCATAATCCGTCTCCTATTTACTATAATCTGTGCATCATATTGAATATCTCTTCACTCTGTGCCCTTATCTGCACACCGATTTCCTTACCCAGATCCACAAGTTCTTCATTAATTCGTTCCTGATCCTTAGATGCTTCTGATATATCAACCACCATCATCATATTAAAATAACCGTCAACTATAGTCTGTGCTATATCAAGAATATTAACATTATTCTGTGAAAGATACACACATACCTTCGCTATAATACCCACTTTGTCCTTTCCAAGTACGGTAATAATTGTCTTTTTCATTTTTAATTCCTCCTAATATATGTTACGCCCCTCACCTTCGTTCGGCGGCAAGTCGTCGCAGTGCATTTGAAGTTATGCTGCTTTGCAGCATAAGCACTGCTCCTATATTTCAATTAATTCACTTGACAAATCTCTGTCCGCCACACGCAAATTAAAATCTCTTACATCTTTTGTATACGGATTATCCTTAAGCTCTAATTTTACAGCCTCATAGGCAAGCTCAGGATAATTATTCTCTTTACTTAAATGTCCTAAAAATGAAACTTTTATATGTTCGTTTAAAATACTCTTTAATAGTCTGCCGCCTGCCTCATTGGACAGATGCCCGAATTTACTGAGTATCCTACGTTTTAATTCATAGGGATATGTACCGCATTCAAGCATTCTTATATCATGATTTGCCTCTACAATGAGTGCATCCGAATCTTTAAGTGAATCTATTATATATTCATCATAATCTCCCATATCCGTTGCTATAGATATTTTCTTGGAGTCATTATATAAGCTATAGCACACAGGATCAACCGCATCATGCCATATTGAATGCGCTTCAACTCTGATATCGCCTATGTAGAATTCTTCATCAGGCTTAATCGAATTAAAAAGACTCAAATCAAAATCCCCGAGTGATGACATATTTGATAACTCACAGCAGGTTTCATGTGTGGCATAAATCGGTATTTCATTCTTTCTTGAAATTACTCCAAGAGTTCTCACATGATCTATATGCTCATGTGTTATAAGAATTCCGTCAATATCCCCGAAGGTCATATCAGCGGATTTAAGTCCTTCTTCTATTTTCTTTCTGCTTACGCCGACATCTACAAGCACCGACGTTTTATCTGTCCCGACAAATGTGCAGTTACCGCTACTGCCACTTGCTATAGTCATAATCTTCATATTTGCTCCAATAATTATTATTTCAAACTTGTTTAATTACTATAAAATATATTATCAAGTCTGTCATACCTCTTTAAAAAACATATTTTTAAGTAACCTGTCCTGATAATCAGCTATATTTACAAGTTGTACAACTTCTATTTTTTCCTTTAACAAATCTATTTCATCAATTAATTCATTGTCATTTAAAATCGTAAGTGCCCCTTTTAGAGACGAATTACCGATTACATTAACCTTATCCTTAAATGCCTTGGGAATAAGACCAATATATACAGCGTTATCTATATTAAGATAATTACCAAAGCAGCCTGCTATATAAATATTATCAACTTCATCATAAGATATTTTCGCTGCATCTGTTAATCCTTCTATGCCTGTTGCAATTGCAGCCTTAGCAAGAAGAATCTCTCTGACAGTATCTGAAGTAAGATGAACATTGCCTATCTTGGCACCGCTTTCAAGATATTCCTCTTTAAGTGAGCCTTCTTTACTTATAATCTTAGCTTTAACTCCAAGTGCTACGGCATCAATTGCCGATGAGCCATATACACCCTGTCTCTTTAAGCTCATTTCAAAAGCAGGACCGCAGGCGGCCGAAGTTGCATACATTTTACCCTTAACATTTAGTACAATCTCACCGTTTGTTCCCAAATCTATAAGAAGTGAATTGTATTTATTACTTAATCTTAAGTATAATATTCCTGACAGGATATCCCCGCCTATAAACGCACTCACACAGCCTGTGAGTATAACCTTACAGTCAGGCTTTACAACGCATTTATCCTTGAATAATTCTTTAGCTGATGTAATCACGGATTTATCAAGTATGTGCTTATACGGACTTACACCTAAGCTTTCTATATCATATTCAAGCAGTATGCTAATCATTGTAGTATTTCCTGACAAACATACTGCACTTATATCATCCGCTTTAAAATCATATTCCTTGGATGTATTAACTATTGCATCAACGATGTCAGATACAACCATATCTTTCATAACCGACAGAAATTTCTTATCACGCGTCGCAGTAAGTATACGATTAATCACATCGCGACCATATAAGGACTGCCTGTTCGGCATATCAGTATAAGCTACGACACTTTCCTTATCAGTATCATAGAAAGCCATATTAATATTTGTTGTTCCTACATCAACAGCTAACTTAATCATTAAAATATCGCCTTTGGTTTCTTCTCTATCGGTCTGTAGCCTCTGTCATTCAATGCTGAAAGTATTTCTTCCTTGTGCTCAGGTCCGAATGCCTCAATGGTAATTACAAGCTCAACCGCTGAGTTACGATTAATAGTTACAAACTGATTGTGCTCCAATTTGATAATATTGCCTTTGAGGTCAGCTATGACTCCTGCCACATTTTGAAGTTCACCCGGCTTATCAGGAAGAAGAACAGATACATTAAATATTCTGCTCCTTGCGATAAGTCCGTGCTGTACAACGGATGAAAATGTTATGACATCCATATTTCCACCGCTTAATATGCTTACGACCTTTTGTCCCTTAGGTTCAAGGTGTTTTAGTGCAGCAACGGTAAGAAGTCCGCTGTTCTCAACGAGCATCTTGTGATTCTCAAGCATATCAAGGAAGGCAACTATAAGCTCACTGTCCTCAACGGTTATTATATCATCAAGATTCTCCTTAAGATACGGGAATATCTTCGTACCCGGAGTTTTAACCGCCGTTCCGTCTGCTATAGTATCAACCACATCAAGTGTTGTTACCTCATTATTTATCAATGACACTTTAAGGCAGGCTGCCCCCTGCGGCTCAACTCCTATTACCTTGATATTCGGATTAAGTGTCTTTGCAAGTGTTGATACACCTGTAGCAAGTCCGCCTCCGCCTACAGGCACAAGTATTATATCAGCAAAAGGAAGCTCTTTTATAATCTCCATAGCCACCGTACTCTGACCTGTAGCCACATCAAGATCATCAAAAGGATGTACAAAGGTATATCCTTTTTCTTCTGCCAATTTAAGTGCATATTGACAGGACTCATCATATACCTCGCCATAGAGTACAACATCCGCCCCGTATGACTTGGTTCTGTTTACCTTGATTAACGGTGTTGTAGTAGGCATAACAATCGTAGCCTTAACACCATAAGCCTTGGCAGCATAGGCAACACCCTGTGCATGATTGCCTGCTGATGCAGTTATAAGTCCTCTTTCTCTTTCTTCGTCCGAAAGTGTGCTTATCTTATAATAAGCACCTCTTATCTTATATGCACCTGTAAGCTGCATATTCTCAGGCTTAAGATAAACCTTATTACCACATTGCTGTGAGAAAAAATCACTTTCTATAAGTGGTGTCGGATGAACCACCTTGCTTACTATCTCATATGCTTTTTCGAATTTATCAAGTGTCATTTATTTTCATCTCCTTATATCCATATATATCATCTCGCCTATCGTAAGAATGACCTTAGTATGACCTTAGCTCGTCAAATATCAGTTTGCATATTTGTGACTGTCATTTTCCTCGCTATACATCGAAGAGGTCATCGTCATTCTCAATTTTCTCTATATCATTATCAACTATAATCTCAATATCTGATTTCATATCAAAGTCCGCGAACAAAGCATTTACATAATCTGTAGGATTAAATCTTTGTAAATCATCAATTTTCTCGCCTATACCTATGTACTTAACCGGTACATTAAGCTCAGACTGGATTGCTATAGCTATACCACCCTTAGCCGTACCGTCAAGCTTGGTAATTATTATACCATTTATCTCAGTAACAGAGCTAAACTGTCTTGCCTGCTCTAAGGCATTTTGACCTGTGGTACCGTCAAGCACTATAAGCGACTCAACATTTGCTTCCGGATATTCTCTGGATATAACCCTTCTCATCTTGGCAAGCTCGTCCATAAGATTTTTCTTATTGTGAAGTCTTCCCGCTGTATCAATAAGTAATATATCTGTATTCCTTGACTTTGCCGCTGATACGGCATCATATACAACAGCTGACGGATCGGCACCCTCGCCCTGTGCTATAATGTCAACGCCCGCACGATTCGACCAGGTTTTAAGCTGGTCAATTGCTGCCGCTCTGAAGGTATCAGCCGCAGCCATAAGCACCTTCTTGCCACGCTTCTTATACTGCGCCGCAAGCTTACCTATAGAAGTAGTTTTACCGACACCATTTACACCTATTACAAGCACAACCGTCTTCTTATCTTCAAAATCATAGGCATTATCATCAACAGACATCTGATCTCTTATTATATTTACTATAAGTTGTTTACAAGCCTCTGCCTCTTTAATCTTCTGTTCCTTGACCTTAGTCTTTAAATCATCAATGATTCTCTCAGTGGTCTCAACTCCAAGATCTGCCATAACCAGAGTTTCCTCAAGCTCATCATAGAAATCATCATCAATCTCATTAGCCTTGAAAAGATTAGCAAAGCTCTCGGCAAAATTATTTCTCGACTTGGTTAAACCTTCCTTAAGTCTCGCAAAGAAACCTTTCTTCTTCTCAGGCTCGTCAATATCATCTTCCTGATTTTCAAATTCATCGACCGGCTCTATATCAGCATTATACTCTGTTACCGAAACCTCATCCTGAGGAAATGACACATCTAAATTATCAGGCTGAAACTCCTCCGAGCTTTCTTTAACTAAATCATCACTACTATTCAACAAATCATAATCACTTGTGATGTTTTCTTCTTCCTTTTTCTTCTTACCAAAACCAAACATAAAACCCCTCCCAACTATTTACATTATAAAAATATATGTTTTTAACAATCTTTGGCGATGACCTTGTGCCTGTGATGATTCATAAGCAGGTAATATGAGCCGCCGGTACTTAGCGAGGTATTATCGAGCTTAGTACCGCTGCGTGAGAATCTTAGCGAGAGCGTGCCTGCGATGAATTATCACAGGTACAAGGTCATCTCACAAAATTAGTCATCAAGTTCACTTTCGATCATATTGACGGAAACAAGTGTAGATACACCCTTCTCCTGCATAGTGATACCGTAAAGAATATCAGCCGCCTCCATTGTTCCCTTTCTATGAGTTATTACAATAAACTGTGTATCCTTGGTAAGCTTATTTAAGTATTTTGCAAATCTCTTGACATTTGAGTCATCAAGTGCAGCCTCAATCTCATCCAAAAGACAGAAAGGCGACGGCTTAAGACTCTGAATTGCAAAAAGCAATGCTATGGCTGTAAGAGACTTCTCACCACCGGATAACTGCATCATATTCTGGAGTTTCTTTCCAGGAGGTTGTGCAATAATCTTAATACCTGTCTCAAGCAAATCCTCCTCGTCAACTAATTCAAGGTCTGCCTTACCACCACCGAAGAGTTCTTTAAATACAGAAGCAAACATAACTCTTATATCCTTGAACTTCTCTGCAAACTGCTCCTTCATAGCTCTGTCAAGCTCATCTATAATCTGTACAAGATTAGCCTCTGCCTTGATTATGTCATCATGTTGATTCTTAAGAAACTCGTATCTTTCCGACACTTGCTTGTAGTCCTCTATCGCATTGACATTTACAGGTCCCAAAGCTTTAATCTTGCCCTTAATCGCAGATATCTCACGTTTTAATTCCTTTATATCGTTGAATTTATCATCTCTATACTCTACAGCCGAATTATATGTAAGCTCGTATTCCTCCCACATATAGTTATTAAGATTTTCACTTTGCTCAGATAACTTCTCTATTGAAGAATTAATCTTAAAAGCTGATTTATCAAGTCCGTTTATCTGCTCAGACAATGCTTCACGTCGGTTAAAGAAGTCCTTGTGACTGTCATTAAGAGAATTCTTCTTGTCATTATATTCAATAAGCTTCTGCTCCTTAATTCCTATTATTCTGTTATTCTCCTCGAGAAGTTTGTTAGTTTCTTCGACCGATTTTGAAAGTTCCAAAACCTTTTCTTCGTTTGATCCAAGCTTACTTTTAAGATTCGCAATATTCTCAGACGCCTCTCTCTCAGCAGTCTTAACTCTTGTTACGTTCTGCAATATAAAGTCATATTGCTGCTTTACAGAGTTGAATTCTATATTTAATTTGTTAATATCCTCAGAGGATACTTCAAGCTTCTCTCTGTCTCCTACAAGCTCCTCCTCTAACTGATTTATCCTTTCCTCAAGCTCCTTAATAGCCTTTTCCTGCTCGTTATTGTTATTGATGAGTTCTTCTTTGTTAGCATTAATATCCTTTATTTGATTGGCAATGTCATCATTTTCACGGCTTATGCCCGCAAATACCTTCTCAATCTCAGAAAGTCTTTCAATAGTCTGATTAAGATTAAGCTCATAGGTATTCCTTCTAATAGTAATATTCTGGATATTCTCGAAGTATTTCTCTCTGTCAACTCTTAAGATATCTCTTTCCTTGGTAAGTTCTTCAATCCTATCCTGTGCATCTGATTGTGCCGACTTTAGCTTATCTATCTCCTCTGTAATCTCATCAAGCTCACGCTTTCTGCCGAGCAGATTAGAAGAATTCTTGAATGCACCACCGGTCATTGCTCCGCCCGGATTGATAAGCTCTCCCTCAAGCGTAACGATTCTTAAGCTTTGCTTGTATTTTCTTGCAAGACTTATAGCATTATCTATATTATCCGCAACTATAATTCTGCCTAACAGATGATTGATGACCGAATTATATTTACTGTCGCATTTTACAAGAGAAGCAGCACTTCCGATAACTCCCTGTTCTTTTAAAGCATCATTGTTTATACCGCCTCTTTCTACTATAGAATTCAAAGGCAGGAATGTAGCTCGTCCGAATCTGTTAGTCTTTAAATACTCAATCATCTTCTTGGCTGTTGCATCATCTTCTGTTACAATATTCTGAATACTTCCGCCTAAGGCTGTCTCTATAGCTGTCTCATATTTTTTATCAACATCTATAATATCCGCAACAACCCCGATTATCTTAGGATTATGAGTCTTCTGCTCCATAATCCTTTTGATACTGTTGCCGTATCCGTCGTATCTTTCAGTGAGGTTTCTTAATGCCTCCCTCTTGGAGTTAAGGGAAACTATCTGATCATTGTACTGCTTTATATTATCTGAAAGCTCAGCCTGCTTCTTTGCGTTATCATCCATTTTGGCAACAACATCATTATAGCCCAGGTTGCTTTCTTCAAGCTCCTTGTCCATATCAGCCAGACTTTTTTCCAGATTTTCTTTCTCATTATTATATTTTTGTTCTTCGCTCTTTTGCTCAAGAAATCTGTGATTAAGCTCGCTCTTTCTAAGATTAATATTCTCAAGCATGGTATCATATCTTCCGACCTTGGCTTTTAAATTACCGCCCTCATTAAGATACTCTATAATATCACTCTTGGAATCCTCGATTTCCTGTTCCTTGGAGCTTATTGAGTTCTTCAGTTTATCATACTCGTTCTTTGCATGTTCCAAGACATCATCAGAATTATCAAGCTTCTCATCAGCCTCACTTTTTTGTTCATAGAGCTTGGCTAATTCAGCCTTGAGTCCTGCAACCTCCGCATTACCCTTTTCAATCTGCTCCAAAACATCAGACTTACTTTCTTTGTATGACTCAATCTGCTGTTTCAAGAGATTAAGCTCGCCCTCGTATTTTTGATTTAAAACCTTCTTCTCATGTATTTCATTCTTGGTATCGTCAATTGCTTCATTATATGTATTTAACTCATTTTCAATTCTCTCATATTCTTCCTTAGCCTGATCGAATTCCTCACGAAGCCTTATGGCATCCTCTTCGACAATACTAAGATTCTTCTCGTATTCCTGCATCTGTTCTTTAGTATTATCCGCATCAAGAAGAAATGCATTTATATCAAGCTTCTTTAATTCATCCTTATATATCAGAAAGCGCCTTGCAGTCTCAGACTGCTCTTTGAGCGGTCCAACCTGCTTTTCGAGCTCTCCGAGTATATCATTTACTCTCGACAAATCCTCTCTTTCTTTCTCAAGAGATTTCTCAGTCGCGAGCTTGTTCTTCTTATATTTTACTATACCGGCTGCTTCGTCAAATAATTCTCTTCTTTCCTCCGGCTTACCGCTTAATATCCTCTCTATCTGACCCTGACCGATTATAGAATATCCCTCTTTACCGATACCTGTATCAAAAAACAGTGAATTGACATCCTTAAGACGACTTACCACACCATTTATCAGATACTCACTTTCGCCCGATCGGTATACACGTCTTGCAACCGTAACCTCATTAAAATCTATAGGCAGGCTGTGGTCGCTGTTGTCTAATGTAATGGCAACATAAGCAGAGCCCTGCGGTTTCCTCATCTCTGTTCCGGAGAATATAACATCCTCCATCTTAGCACCACGAAGCTGTTTTGCGCTTTGCTCTCCAAGTACCCATCTTACCGCATCTGCGACATTGCTCTTACCCGAACCGTTCGGTCCTACTATACCTGTTATACCATTATTGAATTTGAATAAAATCTTGTTGGCAAATGACTTAAAGCCATACACCTCTATACTTTTTAAATACATAATCTACCTAACCAATCTATATTAATCCTAAGTTCTTTAATGCATTAAATGCAGCTGTCTGCTCTGCTGTCTTCTTGGAATGTCCCTTACCATCAGCGATTATCTCATCTCCAAGTGATACATTTACATGAAATGTTTTATCATGCTCCGGACCTTCTTCACTTAATAAATTATATTTAAGTGCCTTATCCTCTTTTTGTGATACCTCCTGAAGCTTCGTCTTTGAATCATAATAAAGCTTCTTATGCTCAATATCCGTAAGCAGATATTTTTTTATAAAGCTTTGCGAAGCCTCAATACCTCCATCAAGATACATAGCACCGATAAGAGATTCAAACATATCACACAGAATTGAATCTCTGTTCTGTCCTCCTGTATGTTTCTCACCCTTACTGAAATATCCGTAGGTTCCCAATTTTAAATCTCTGGAAATCTTTGACAGGGTAAATTCACACACAAGACTTGCTCTTAATTTGGTAAGATCTCCTTCAGACATATCAGGATACTCTGTAAATAAATAATTACTTACAACATATTCAAGTATCGCATCACCTAAAAACTCATATCTTTCGTAAGACTCTTTTTTACCAATCATGATCTCATTTGTATAAGATTTATGGGTAAATGCTGTCTCAAGATGTGATATATCCTTAAATTTATATTCTATTTGCTTTTCCAATTCGGAATAATTATTCATAATTATAATTCATCCTCAGATTACAAGCTTTACTGCTCTTTGTCGTTTACACTTTCAAATGCAGCAACAATCTTGCCGTTTACATCATTTATTATAAAGTTTCTGCACTGTTCTATGGCAGTTCTTACCTCAGAATTCTTGGAATTACCATGTATTTTAACTACAAGACCTTTCAAACCAAGAAGAGGTGCGCCACCCTTGTCATCTGCTTTAAATCTCTTAAAACGCTCTGTAAGCTTGGACTTAATTAATACAGCGCCAATTTTAGTCTTTAGATTTGACATAAGAGTTCCCTTAATCTCAGCAAGGAACATCGAACCTACACCCTCAAAGAATTTAAGCAGACAATTACCGGTAAATGCCTCACATACAAGCACGTCTGCCTTGCCCTCAGGTATATCTCTTGCCTCTATGCTTCCTACGAAATTAATATCCTTACATTCCCTAAGAAGCGGTATAGTCTCCTTAACAAGCGCATTTCCTTTTTCATCTTCTGTACCTATATTAATTATTCCAACCCTCGGATTTTTTACTCCGACTATACTTTCCATATATATTGAGCCCATCTTTGCAAACTGTACCAGCACATCAGGCTTTGCATCTACATTTGCACCGCAGTCAATAAGAAGTGCATCTGATTTCTTAGTAGGAATAAGCGGCGCAAGCGGGGTTCTTCTGACTCCCTTTGCACGACCTACTATGAACTGTCCTCCGGCCAATATTGCGCCTGAGTTTCCTGCAGATATTACGCATTGTGACGAGCCGTCTTTAACAGTATTAAGTGCGACAACAAGTGATGAATCTTTTTTTCTTCTTATCGCATCTACAGGAGCATCATGGCAGGTAATAATCTCAGTTGAATTTATTATAGATACCCTGTTTTCGTCACATTCATATTTTTTAACAAGCGGCTTAAGTTCGGCCTCATTACCTACTAAAATTATATCAAAATCATCATGAAGCTTAAGAGCCTCTGAAACTCCATGTACCATAGGCTCACTTCCGTTATCACCGCCAAGTGTATCTATTGTAATCTTCATTTTATCCATTTTATATCTCCTTATTTATCCGGGTTTTAAAAATGCTTATTCTAATTATCATACATTCAATAGATCTTTAAACATAAACATACCAAAATATTATAGCTGTTCAAGACAAAATAGTCAACAATTGACAAAATAAAAAAGATATTAAACATTTATGCTTAATATCTTTTTAAAATCTCTGATTTTGATTAAAATATACTAACCAACCTTAACGATTTCCTTTTTATTATATGAACCACAAGCCTTGCATACTCTGTGTGGCATCATAAGCTCTCCACACTTGCTGCACTTTACTAATCCAGGTACATCCATCTTCCAATTAGCTCTACGCTTGTCTCTTCTTGCCTTTGAAGTTCTGTTCTTTGGACAAATTGCTCCCACGGTTTTACACCTCCTTAAAAATCACACTTTACGTATTATACAAATTTTGGATTATAATGTCAACTAAAATTTTAATTTTTTATCGAATCTATACAAGAGCGGCCGTCTCTCTTGCAATTGCAAGTTCCTCATTAGTAGGTATAACATATACTGCAACCTTTGAATCCTCAGTTGATATGCGGACTTCCTCGCCTCTTTTTGAATTAGCTTCATCATCAAGCTTAATCCCCAAATAACCTAACCTCTTACATACGAGACTTCTTACTGTCTTATTATTCTCTCCGACACCTGCTGTAAATGTAATTGCATCAACACCATTCATAGCTGCTACATATCCGCCTATAAATTTAGCTGCCTGATAAGCAAATACTTCTACAGCAATTCTGCACCTTTCATCACCATTTGCTATACCTTCATCCAAATCTCTGAAATCACTTGATTTACCGGATATAACATACATACCGGAATCTTTATTTAATATATTCATAATTTCGGATATGCTTTTGTTTTCTTTATTCGCTATATACTCTATGATAGCCGGGTCAATATTACCGCTTCTTGTACCCATAGCAATACCCTCAAGAGGTGTAAAGCCCATAGTCGTATCTACAGATTTGCCGCCATCTACAGCACATATACTTGAACCGCTTCCCAAATGACACACAATAATCTTAGTATCCTTAATATCTTTCTTCATAACCTCTGCTGTTCTTTTAGAAACAAAGCTGTGGCTTGTACCATGAAATCCATAGCGTCTTATCTTATACTTTTCGTAATATTCATAAGGAATACCATAAATATAAGCATAATCGGGCATAGTCTGATGAAACGCCGTATCAAAGACTGCAACCTGAGGTACATCAGGCATAAGCTTGGCGCATGCATGTATACCTATTAAATTGGCAGGATTATGTAACGGAGCAAGCTCCGAACATTCTTCTATAGCTGCTATAACATCATCATCTATCTTTGCAGATGATGCAAACTTTTCTCCGCCATGTACAACCCTGTGTCCTATAGCATCTATCTCAGACAATGAGCTTATGGCACCGGTATTTTCATTAATAAGATTATCTATAACAAGCTTGACAGCTGCACTGTGATCCGGCATAGGAGCCTCGGTTGTAACTTTATCCTTACCCGTGGTCTGATGTGTAATAAATGAACCGTCAATCTTAATTCTTTCACATATTCCCTTTGCAAGCATCTGCTCAGAATCCGAGTCAATAAGCTGATATTTAAGAGATGAACTTCCACAGTTAATTACCAATATTTTCATTTATATGTATCCTTCCTTATCTATAACAATTAGTGACTAATTAGTCCATAGCCTGTGCCTGTACTGCTGTTATAGCCACAACACCTACAATATCATCTGCCGAGCAGCCTCTTGATAAATCATTTACAGGTTTAGCAATACCCTGAGTTATAGGGCCGTAAGCATCCGCTTTTGCAAGTCTTTGAACAAGCTTATATCCAATATTTCCCGCATCAAGATCAGGAAATATCAGCACATTTGCTTTACCTGCCACCTTGCTTCCCGGAGCTTTTGAAGCTGCAACCTCCGGAACTATAGCAGCATCGGATTGCAGTTCTCCATCACATTTCAAATCAGGACATTCAGCATTTACTATCTTCGTCGCCTCGACAACCTTATCTACATTAGGATGCTTTGCGCTTCCTTTTGTAGAATGTGAAAGCATTGCAACTATAGGTTCCTTTTCCACAAGAAGTTCAAAGGATTTAGCGGAGCTTTCAGCTATAGCAGCTAATTCCTGAGCATTTGGGAACTGATTTAGTCCTGCATCGGAGAAAATAAATGTTCCGTCAGCGCCCATATCACAGTTAGGTACAACAACAAGGAAAAATGCCGATACAAGTTTTGTATCAGGAGCTGTTTTTAATATTTGTAAGGCAGCTCTTAAAACATTTGCTGATGAATTAACCGCACCTGCCACCATACCATCAGCATCTCCTGCCTTAACCATAATACATCCGAAATACAAAAGATTTGTAAGCAGCAGCTCCTTGGCTTCCTCAGGTGTTATACCTTTTTTCTTTCTTATCTCAACCAAAAGCGCCACATAATCATTAAGCTTCGGACAGTCATACGGGTCTACGAATCGGGCTTTTGCTATATCCAAATTATTATCCTTCGCTCTTTTTGTAATATCTGCCTTATCCCCAATAAGTATAATATTCGCAATATCTTCCTCGAGTATCTTATGTGCAGCCATAAGAGTTCTCATATCTGCGGTCTCAGGAAGAACTATCGTCTTTTTATCAGCTTTTGCTCTTTGCTTTATTTTATCAATAAATTCCACTTCTCTTCTCCTTTACCTTATTCTTCTTGCGCTATCTCAGGTGAATCTATAACCAGACGGCCTCTGCCGTGTTCTTTACCGTAATACATAGCCATATCAGCTCTGTTAATAAGTAATGCCGGTTCATTACATATCTCAGGATATGAAGTAAGACCTATACATACATTAATATTTATATTATACTCCTCATATCTTACCACAGTATTTTTAATTTCCTCATGCATAGCTTCAAGGATAGATAATGCCTGCTTTTTATCTTTGTCAGGAAATACAATAAGAAATTCCTCTCCACCATATCTTCCCACAAATCCGTCATTTTCTTCAGCATACTTAGCTCCGATTGATGCCACCATCTTAATTACTTCATCACCTGCAAGATGTCCATAGGTATCATTGACGGACTTGAATTTATCTATATCATATAACGCAACCGAAATCGGCGTTTTCTCTTTCTTAGCATTATTAACTGCCGTTTCAAAAAGCTGCATAAAATACATACGATTATTAATATGCGTAAGTCCATCTTTATGAGCCATATCCTGCATCATAAGATAAAGCCTTGAATTTTTGACAGATATATTAAACTCTGCTATACAGCCTTCATAATAAGCTATTCCTTTGTCAAAAAAATCCTCTCTGTCGGAAGCAACTATCATAAAGCCATATGCATTATCATCCTCAATCAAAGGGAACAATGCTACGGAATTGATATTTGCGTTACCGATGAAAGCAAATTGTTCAAGTTCATTCTTAACATATATTCGTGTGTTTTTATGTTCTTTTACTGAATTAAAAATATCACCTGCATCTTCTTTTAATCTTCGCTCAATAGATGTATAATTCGTCTTGATGGTAATATTTCCGTATTTATCAATAAAATCATCCGGTGCTGTATAGATAGCACAAAGCTTCGGCTGTCTCATCTCAATAATTGAATCTGTGAGTACGTCAATACATTTTTTTACGCTAAATGTCGAGGACATATATTTCATAACCTCGGCTTGAGCTTCAACCTCTTTATTAACCTGCTCAAGTTCATTATTAGTTCTTTTCATCTCTATACGCTGATAGTTGATTTCTTCATTGATAGACTCAATTTTTTCCTGATACTCAATAAGCTTTTCATTTGCATCCTGAATATCAGCCACTTCATTAGAAAGCCTGAATATCTTTTTTTCATTTTTATCATTTATCTCCACAACCATATCGACCATTGTAAACACGCCAAAGACCATAACAATATGAAGAATTATAAAACAGGCCCAAATTAAATCTTCTCTGTAATTTACACCTAATGCGCATGAACCGACAGCAAGTATTATTATAACAATTCTTCTTGTAAAAATATTATCCTTTATGAAATCCGAACCATATAATATATATTCGGTCTCCCATAGAAAAATCATTGCGCACAAAGGCATAATCATAATATTTATATTTGCGATAACAGCTATAATTAATTCTAATATAATAATCTCGCACAGTCTGAATATAAGAAAAACTTTTGTTGACATAAAATAATTCATTCTGTACAGAAAAAAATCTATTACAAATAATACCGCAAGTACAACGAGAACCTCATACGCATTGAAACTCGGATTTTTACTTTCATTAGAAATTTTACCAAGCGCAATAAAAAGCGAGCATAATATACATGATATATATATTATTCTATGAAAGATCGGACTATATATAATTGAGCTGTTTATTTTATCATGGATACCCTGATCATCAGTGATATCTGTTTTATTATCTGAATCCAAATAACCCATATAAAATTACTTCTCCCAATAGATTTCGATATTTGCACCTTCATGTATTAAATCAATAAAATTAGCGTTATAACCATCAACTTTAGTAGCTAAGCTGCTTCCCTTCATGGTTGACATATCAAATGCACAAGCGTCCATAGCATCTACAAAACGATATTCATTCTTACCGCTTAAAGTGTATGGGCGATTATTTATGATGATATGCATATCAAATATATCAGCCGACACATCTTCGGCTGCGGCCACGTCATCATTTAAAATTCCGACTGTATTATCTTCAATCTTATCTTTGTCTGTATTTTTCTTTGTTTTATCATTTTTTGAGTTTTTCTTTTTCTTTGGTTCATTATCCTCAGGAAGGTCATCATATGTTACTTCGTCACTCCAAGACACAACAAAGTTTTCATATATTTTATCTTTCATTCCTGCCTTCTGGTTATTTACATATATTGTTCCTTCAGGTTTAACATCCATATATGTCAGGAGCTGTTCCAAAAGATAATAGGACTGCATAATAATATTATCCCCATCCTTAATCTTGTAAGATTCAAGCTCAGGATTTCCGTTTACAACTGCAAATTTCGGACACGTAATCTTTACATCATTTACTATAAAGTCTAATTTGCCGTCATACTCAGGCAGTGAACCAAGTAATATATCAGCAGGTTCACCTGCTGTTGACTCTTCAATCTCTATCCTGTCATTTGCTTCTATAAGCGAGTTCATACCGACTACATCACCATTTTTTCTAATTACTGCCGCTTCTCCGGTATATCCACGGACTATCCTTGATTTTCCGTTAATTTTAAAGGTCATATCCTTGCCCCTCTTCGGAAAAAGATTCTCATTCGGAAGTCCATACTGAACAGCAGCATCAAAAATGGTAAGTTTATCATTATTATACAGTTTAACACGCTCCCCATTTACATTTACAAATATAAAATTATTCTTTTGATCAAAATAATTAAGACATATACCTATAGGCGTAACATACAGTGGATCTTTCTTTATATCCTCGACGTAAAAGTTGATATTATTCATAACTTCCTGACCACGAAGTGCCACTCTCTCAGCAGGAAGCTTCAGATTGTGCGCAAGTTCATCAGTAAAGCCATCGAGTTTTCCACCTCCACCGACAACAAATACTGCACTTACCGTAACACCGCCGTTAAGCTCTATGATTTTTTTAGCAACCTTCTTGGCTATGTCCGTCTTTACGGAATTAACCGTCTTAAGTACCTCATCAGGCATAATCTTGTGAGATATACCCATAATATCTTTATAAGTTATTGCTTTCTTCTTAGAACATGACATCTTAAGTTTTTCAGCAGTATCAAAATCAACAAGATATTTCTTAATAATTGTTTCAGTAATCTCATCTCCTGCAGACGGAATCATCCCATATCCAATAATACTTCCGTCTCTTGTGATACATATATCCGACGTACCTGCTCCGACATCAAGCAAAGCAATATTAAGCAGTCTGAAATTCTCCGGAATTGCAACATTTATTGCCGCTATAGGCTCCAATGTAAGATTAGCTACATAAAGTCCCGCCTTCTCAACAGCGGTATAAAGACTGCTTACTACCTCTTCAGGCAGAAATGTTGCCAGAACATCCGCACCGATTTTTGACCCCTTATGTCCTTCAAGATTAAGAATCTCATAATCATTAAGGTAATATTTGATAACTGTGTATCCGACACAATAATATTTTGTATCTTCACTGGATTCATTTAGCTGTTCAAGGACTAATTCATGTGCTTTTTCAACACCTATTAAATCTATTGAATGAATGTATTCCTGTGTAACCTCAGTATTTTCCGCAAACTCATAATCTCCATGACCGACGGCAGTCTTAAGTACTCGTCCCGCAGCTGCTATACATACATCATGAAGCTTTCTTCCGCCTAATTGTTTTTCAAGTGAGTTTTTTACATATAGAATATCATCACTAACCTTATTAATATCATGTATCTGACCATCTATCATAGACCTTGAATCATGAAATTTGACAGCCATTGCAACAACATTGAACTTATCAGCCTCCTTATAGCCAACAGTTCCTACTATACTTCTTGTACCTATATCCAGACCAAATATAAGAGGTTCGGGATACTTTGTCATTACTGCCATGTTGTGCCTCCTGTCAATGAATAAATAAAATAAGCGAATAAGCAATGCTTATTCGTTTATTATACCATCTAATAGGATTTTATTCAACCTTTCCTTTAGTTGTTTTGATGAATTTTCGTAATTATTTTGATTATTTATGGTGAAATTTGCATATTTTTTATAGTATTCATCAGTCTCCTGACTGTCAATTATAGATATACATTTCTCCCTTGTTATCCCTCGTTGTATCATAAGACGTCTTATGCGTTCCTCTCGGCCGACCCATATGTACCATATCTCATCACATATGCTCTTATAACCATCCTGTATAAGAAGAGCAGCTTCAATTACAAAAAGTTCATATTTACCGCTATCTCTTGCCTCATTAATTTGCCTTATAATCTCCTCTTTAACCAAAGGATGCACTATACCGTTAAGCACAGTTAATCTTTCGCTATCATTAAATACAATGTTTCCAAGCTTTTCCCTGTCAATATAATACGGCGGTTCTTCCTTGAGAATACTTCTTCCGAAGGTTGAAACAATCTCATTATATATAGATTTATCAGGCTGCATAAGTTCATGTGCCAACTTGTCCGCCTCAACAATATAAGCATTGTAATTTTCCTTCAAATCATATAATATCCTGCTTTTGCCTGAGCCGACACCACCTGTAATACCAAGTATAATCATATATTCTCCTTTAAACTTTACGACCACTTACCATACGGTTTGCTTATGAAGTTGTCATATTGTAAGCGGTATGGTAGTTAAATTTATTTAGCATCATACCAACTTCCGCCATCATGCATATCTACAACAAGAGGAACACTTAAACTTGCTGCGTTCATCATTTTATCAAGAAGAATTTCCCTGACCTCGTCAAGCTCCTCTTTCTTCGTTTCGATTAAAAGCTCATCGTGTACCTGTAATATAAGTCTTGATTTTAAATTCTTACGCTTCAATTCCTTGTCAACATTTATCATGGCTATCTTGATTATATCGGCTGCCGTTCCCTGAATGGGTGAATTCTTGGCACAGCGCTCGCCGAAGCTTCTTGTCATGAAATTAGATGACTTAAGTTCAGGTATAGGTCTTCTCCTTTTAAACATCGTAATTGAATATCCATGTTCCTTTGCATATTCGACTGTATCATCAAGATACTCCTTGACCTTTTTATAAGTCTCAAAGTATTTATTGATATATCCTTCGGCTTCCTTCCTTGATATATCCAAATCCTGTCCGAGGCCAAATGAGCTTATGCCATAAACTATGCCGAAATTAACTGCCTTTGCCTTTCTTCTCATAAGGCTGTCAACCTTATCAAGCGGCACGCCGAAAACCTCTGATGCCGTTACTGTATGAATATCCGTATCCTTCTTATACGCAGCAAGAAGTGCTTCATCATTAGATAGATGTGCTAAGACTCTTAATTCTATCTGTGAATAATCGGCATCCAAAAATACATATCCGTCTTCCGGTATAAATACCTTCCTTATCTCTCGTCCAAGGGGCAGTCTCGTCGGAATATTCTGCAGATTAGGCTCTGTAGAACTTATTCTTCCTGTGGCTGTGACAGTTTGATTAAATGTTCCGTGAATCCTTCCATCCGGCATAATATATACAGACATTCCTTCCACATAGGTTGAATTAAGCTTTGTCAACTGTCTGTAATCAAGTATCTTATCTATAATCTGATGCTCATTTCTTATCTTTTCAAGCACCTCAACACTTGTCGAATAACCGGTTTTGGTTTTCTTACCGGATTTAAGTCCTAATTTTTCAAATAATATCTCGCCAAGCTGTTTAGTGGAATTTATATTGAATTCCTCACCTGCAAGTTCATATATCTCTTTGGTAAGTCTGTCTATATTTTCTTTTAATTTCTCGCCGTATTCCTTTAAAGCTGCAGCATCTACTCTTATTCCGTTTTTCTCCATCTCATATAATGAAAATACACACGGCAGTTCAATATCTTCATAAAGCGTATACATTTCCTCGTCTTTAAGCTTATTAATAATTATATCTCCGGCCAAATACGGAACGACGGCCTTATATGCAAAATATTTGCTTATATTGTCATCTTCAAAGGAAAACATATTTATCTCATTTTTCCCAACAAGTTCCTTTGCCGACAGCAATGATACACCTAAATATTCGCGAGCAATATCATCGTAATCATAGTGTTCTTTTAAAGGATTCAAAAGGTACGCACCTATACTGCAATCAATAATATTATAATCAGGGCAAACGTCAATTGTCTTAAGAGCCTTTTTGATATCAAGTGAATAAACAGCCTTGTCAGCTTTAAGTTGTTCTGTAATTTTATCGTTTACTAATGTCTTGGAAATCTCTCCGCCAAATCTCACAAGATATACATTCTTATTATCAACACAGATTGATACACCAAGTAATTCGTTATCATTTTCAATATATGATAATCCGAAACCGTTAAAATCTCCTGCAAAGATTTTATCAAACAAAGACTTTTCATCAACCGTCTTAATCTCAAAGCTAAAATCCGACTCAGATTTTTCGTTATCTTCAAATCTGCCAAGAAGGCTCTTGAATTCAAGCTCGGAAAAAAGCTTATATGAATTCTTATTAAAAGCATTACTATAAGTCATCTTAGAAATATCCGCATCAAGCTCACAATCAAGCTTAATAGTTGCAAGTTCCTTTGAAAGATACGCCTGTTCCTTAAACTCCACAAGATTATCTTTCATTTTGCTTTTCTTAAGCTCGTCAATGTGCTCGTAAAGCCCATCCATAGAACCATATTCTATAAGAAGCTTAGAAGCCGACTTAGGTCCTACTCCCGGAACTCCGGGTATATTGTCTGAAGAATCTCCCATAAGTCCCTTCATATCAATAAAAATAACAGGTGTTACACCATATTCAGCTTCAACATCCTTTGCATAATAATTAAATATTTCTGTCCTTCCACCCTTGGTCTTAGGAATTTTTATTAATATCTTATCAGTTGCAAGCTGAAGTAAATCTCTGTCACCTGATAATACCGTTACCTCATATCCATTTTCTTCTCCTAATCTCGATAATGTTCCTAATATATCATCAGCCTCATATCCTGCTTTAGACAATATGGATATATTCATACTTTCAAGCACTTCCCTGATAAGCGGTACCTGTTCTTTTAACTCATCAGGCATAGCATGTCTTGTACCTTTGTATTCACTGTACATCTTATGTCTGAAGGTAGGTTCCTTAAGATCAAAAGCTACACATATATGAGTAGCCTTTTCTTCATCAATAACTTTAAGAATTATATTTAAAAATCCAAGAACTGCATTAGTATGTCTGCCATCACCGGTCGTTAAATCCGGCAAGCCATAAAACGCCCTGTTCAGGATACTGTTTCCGTCTATCAATAAAAGTTTACTCATCTAAGGTGTTTCCTCCTCATTTTCCTCACTATCTTCGTCCTCTTCATACATAGGATAATAATTATGGATTTTATTATAAGTTTTTAACTGCTCATACAAATCCGGCTTTTTTACTGTGTTTTTTTCACGTGTATAAATTATTATATCCTCATCATCAAACAAAAGATATTCCTTGAAACTATCATAGAAATAATAATCACTTTGTCTCTCCTTGATAGTTATCTGCTCAATATCATAAACCTTCTGCAATATACGTCCATAAAACAGAAATAATACAACAACAGCTATTATAAAAAACACACCAAAGGTCGATATCTTAAATCTTTTAGCCTTTTGGACTTTTCCCTTTGCTCTCTCTAAATCCTCATCCAAAAGCTGTTTGAAGTTCTGAGGTAAATCCTCATTATTATCAAGTTTTCTCATACCAACTATAAGAGTATAGTATATTTCAAGCTCCTCCGAACAATTCTTACAGCTTTGCATATGACGGACAAAATCCACAACTTCATCATCAGGAAGCTTACCATCAATAAAAGCCATAATATTTGATTGTGCTTCAAGACAAGTCATAGCTTATCCGCCTTTCCTAATTTTTCCTATATGGAAAAAAGAACCCGGACAAAATTTTATCCAGGTTCTTAAATAATACTAAAAATTAATTATTAATAAGCTTTCCTGCTTCATCATTCCAGCTGTATAACTTACGAACTTCCTCACCGACCTTCTCTGACGGATGCTCTGAAGCTAACTTTCTTAATGCCTTGAAATGAGCCTGTCCACCTGCAGAAGACATATCAAGTAAGAAGTCCTTAGCAAATGTACCATCCTGGATGTCTTTAAGAATCTTCTTCATAGTCTTCTTAGTCTCTTCTGTGATAATCTTAGGTCCGGTTATATAATCACCATACTCAGCAGTATTTGAGATTGAATATCTCATGCCTGCGAAGCCTGACTGATAGATAAGGTCTACGATAAGCTTCATCTCATGAATACACTCGAAGTAAGCATTTCTTGGATCATAGCCTGCCTCACAGAGAGTCTCGAAGCCTGCCTGCATAAGAGCACATACACCACCGCAAAGAACTGCCTGCTCACCAAAGAGATCAGTCTCAGTCTCAGTTCTGAATGTAGTCTCAAGAACTCCGGCTCTTGCACCACCGATACCAAGACCGTAAGCAAGTGCAAGGTCA
>JAFTFE010000135.1 GCA_017449765.1 Lachnospiraceae bacterium
GCCAGGATTTACACCGCTTTGTTTTAGCATCATCCAGTCTCTTAACAAGTTAAAATCGCCTAAATATCTGAGTTTCATATACGCCGAACGTTCTCTATCGACGGCATTTACAGCCGCATGAAAACCATTTAACAGATACTCTTTATAAAATAAATCCCGAAATGGTGAGATAAAATTAGAACTGTTCTTACCTAAATAACCATTTCCACCAATCCAGTCAAGTGGAACTTCATCTAATAATCCAATCTCATTCTTAGGAATTAAATCAAAAAGTTTTGTTCCTTTTTCATTATTGACTAAGACAACCGATACTCCGGAAGATGTATCTAAATCTGGTTTGAACCTTGAAATCCCCCAAAAATCTCCAATCGAAAGGTCTCCATATCTTGGTATAGAATGAAACATACAATTCTCACAATGTGGAGCACACATGGTATGGTCGTGATACACACTTTGATAGCTATCTGCTTCCATTCCTGTTCGAACAATGCTATCACCTGATATCAGGTTAATCTGTTCACAATCACTTCTCCAAGCGCCTGCCTTATATCTAAATTCATATGACTTTAGGTCATCATCAAATTCCTCTTTTACATAAGTTTTGAAAAATTCCGCCGAAGGAGAATTACCACAGAGTAAATCTATAAGATAGAGATTGACATAAGCTTTTCCAAGATATTGCTTAAGTCCTGCAACTTGGCATGGACAGCCTGAAAATAAGACCTTTTTCCCTTCTAAAAGTGCAGCTTTAACATTTCTGAATATGGTTCCGGTATAGCTTTGCATATACTTAGACTTCTGAAACCTATACAAATCCTCTTCATCACTTATCGCAGCATGCTTTGCGGTATGTTCCTTAGTCCACTCAACCCCAAAGACAAGTCCACCATCCTTTAATATAATTCTGGACAAATGAGAAAATACACCACCTGAAGAACTCTTCTCCAAAAGTTCTTTATCAACGGAAACAAAACAATATGCCTTTGTATCCTCCGCATTTTCAGACTCTCTATGACTATATACAGGACAGGTTGTAACACACTTTCCACAATTAATGCACCGTTCTCTATCCAATTCCGGAACATAATATCCCCATTTATCCTTCTTAAATGCAAGTGCGTCTACAGGACATATACTTACACATGCTCCACATCCCACGCACTGTTCTTCTTTTATGCAGTTTGTAATTGAATTACATTCATTCTTCATTTATCAAGAAATCGCCTTTCGCAGATAATCCAAGGAAATCCTACGCTGTTCTTCTAATTTTTCTTCGCATTTATCCCAATCAATATCAAAATTCCACTCGTCTTCGGTAAGAACACTATCAATGTATCTATCTGGTATACCTATTGTATCAACCAAATCCTTCATCCTTGCGCCATTCCCGGGAACATGAAATGTATAAAAAGGCTTATGGTATATAACAGAAAAGGCAGTAGCATGGAAAGAACAGCAAATCACATATTCGGCATGATGAACAAGCCATAGAAACTCTTGTGGCCCCTCAAAATAAAAATGTTCAGAGTCTTTTGGAAACCAGTTTTTTAATTCTCCATAGTAATAATGAATTATCTTATATCCATTCTTTTTGGCAACATCATTTGCCATTTGTGCAGCCTTTTCTTCACATTCCTTACACCATCTATAACCAAGTGCATACATCAACACATATTTTTCATCTCCAAGCCCTTCCGGTTTTTTCTCAAATTTTCCCCAGAAACTCTGACTATGAAGAAGTGTAGGATCCAAACATACAGGCATCGACTTATCCGTAATTTTTTGAATATAAGGCAGATAGCTTTTCTCTCTGATAGAAATATAATCAAAGCTCTTTATATGCTGCTTAAGCCATTCAACCTGCCCAGGTTCATTGAACAAGTCTATACCCAGACTTGCTGCATAGGCAATTCGCCTTGTCTTATCATCAGAAAACTCCAAAAAATACGCATCCTCATATCCATGCGTCAATCCCCAGTTCCATACCTGGTCACTGCCGGATATACAGACATCATATTTATCATTATCAACTTCCTGCATATCATAGATAACTTCTCCCATATTCATATACTGATTTCTAAAATCTCTGAATCTATCTATGCGTTTTTGCATACCAAGCTGAAGCTTTTCAAATTCTGCATAGCCTTCCTCTGTCGGAGAAGTGCCTTCCTGCTTACATTTATCTTCATACTGAATCCTATAAGGTCTATTATCATATTGAAGCAATGTTCTTCTAAAATTGATTTCTTCGACACAAGCATCTAAAAACAATTCTCTGATAGTCTCACTAAGAGCGAAGCTTTGAAGTACACAGCCAAAATTATTTGAAGAATGAAATGATATTGTTCCTACTTTCATATACACCTACCACACTAAAATATTATCTCTTGAAATTCCAAGTTCTATTAATTGATTTTTTATCTGTACAAAGGCACTTGCATTGGCGATAATCACACCAGCCTCATCATTTTGAGGTAGTTCATTAGGTTTTACGACCTTAATACCATCTATATATGTATTCCATAATTTCTCATTGTTATCTGAAAAAGCCATAAGGCTACAATCATTTGCCATAATCCATTTATATGCCCTGTATCCATAATGTCCACATCCAAAAATGAATATATTTTTATGGTTTTCAACAAATTCGGATAAAGCTTTATTCCTATCAACAACTGCATTTACAAATTCTTCATAGGGTCCTCGCAACAGGTTTATATTCTCCCAAAATTCCCTACCTATTATCTCTTGCGAAATATATCCTTCATTTCCGGCATATTCCAACCGTCTTCCAAACCACTCAAACATCAACTTAACATCTTCATCTCCAAGGGCAGCATTACCATCCATAGTATTATCAATAATGCTGCTGACAGATTTGCTCATTCTGATGTATATATTTCTTTCTGCCGCCTTATTTTGTTTTACCTTTGGATGCTGTAAAATATTGTTATACTCGCCATATGCATATCTTAATCCCTTTCCTGAATTGGAAGAAGCCCCATCTCTATCCAGACAATAACAGTATAACGCATTATCTATATAACAAGCTTTTTTTGCAAACATATTAATCTGACACAAAAAACCAATATCCTGATATGCAGCACCAGGTGTCTCCTGTAAGTGTATATTATACTTGTCCAAAAAAGCTTTCCTATATATGCCATTCCATAAAAACCAATCATCTAAAGAAAGCTGCAATGTATCCGTCGGATATATCTGTTGTCCATAACTTTTTTTGTCGGACATAGACTTTCTATTATAAAAAAGCCTTTCACCATCTTTTTGTGTCCAGTAAGCTTTATAATCACACTTTACATAATCGTACTGTTCCTCTTCAGTTGCCTCATATAGTCTTTCATACATATCATATTCTACATAATCATCAGTCTCCAATATAGCAACATATGTTCCTTTTGCTATGCTTAATCCCAGATTTACCTGATAACCATAGCTTCTTTTTTCAGACAATATAAGCCTTACACGTGAATCTTCATCAGCAAATCGACTGATAATCTCCATAGTTCCATCATCTGATTTTGCATCAATACAAAGAATTTCAATGTCTTTTAATGTCTGATTACAAACACTATTCAGGCATTCCTCTATGTAATCAGCTACATTTAACGATGGCATTATTATAGTTATTAGTGGTTGATAATTCATAATATGCTCCTATCCTATAATCGGAATTAGCTTTGTAATAATTTGTTTTTCATTTTTATTCTGCATTATGAAAATGCTTGTGAGATTTTCAGCAAGAAAACCCAAATATCTGTCTCTGCGGTCATATTCTTTTAAATAATGATTTTCTATCTCTATAAGAACGCCAAATAAAAATTCGCAATATTTATCAAAAATATCAGTTCTCATAATTGACATATTATATGCACATATAAAATGCTGCGTCTCATATTCCTTCATAGCACTTGCATAATCCGGAAACTTCTCAAAAATCACTTTTTTCATAATCTCCCAATCATTGATGTTATTAGTATGCGCTGAAAAACTATTCTTAATGTTATCGTGATAAATAGGATCAAGATGAACAATAGCAACATTATTTTCTTTAAGATGCCTTAACTGTTCTTCCGTAATGTCAAATTTTCTTCTATAATGTCTTAATCCTACATAATCAACATCTTTTCCAAAATTATTTTTCCAAGCCCAATATAGAGCACTGCATTCACAATAATTATAGTTACGGTCTGAAATGTTGTCACCCATATCATCGCAAAGCTCATACATTTTTATATCTGTTAATGCTTTACCCACCTGAATAGGCACGTAGAACTCAGAATTATCATTAGACAGTCCTGCTTTGTCCTTATGACTGCACGCTATAAGTACCTTAACCTTAGTTTCTCCTTGGCCTGTTATATCAATACTATTTGTATCATAATATTTTCCATATAAGTCTTCATACTGATTCATTCCACAGGTTTCCAATGGATCAATCTCTTTTTCAAGAACACTAATTAATCCTTTTTCAATATAAATTCTGAAATCTCTGTTATCATCTTTGTTTATACTTTTAACAACAGGAATAAAAACCTCTGAAGGATAATCTTCATCAATGTAATATTGTTCATTAAGCCGCTCAGAAAAATATTTACGTGTTAATTTTCCTGCATTACTTCCGTCCATCATTCTTATATTGTCCGATTTAATACCAAGTGAGATTAACTGTTCTTTTATGTCATATGTATTTTTTGCCATAGCTAAAACATATATTGCTTCAGGAAAATATTTAACATAAAACTCCGCAGAATGAACCATAAGTCCTTCTATTTCTGTTTCATGCAAATTAATATTATTATCGCAAAAACCAAGTATATTAATATTTAATCCCTCTTTAATAAGTGAATATAATTTCTTTCCCCATTCTCCACATCCAAAAATTACAACATCCTCACCTGCACCGATTGACAAACTCTCTACACGTAATTTCCAATTTTCACTTTTTACATCTTCATAAGTTTTAAAAGTTCTGTTAATATTTTTTAATCCCATAGCTTTTCATATATTATCCTGATCAAATATGGATAATCTCTGCCTCCAATCCTATATTTATCAATTCGTTATAAAAATTATTTATATCTATTTTATCAATTTCTGAATGTTTCCACATACTTTTATCCAGCGATCTGTACTTACTTTCTCCCAAATCATGGATTGCAAATATTTGCGTTTTTACATTAGGATAACTCAATAAGAAACTTTTTATCTTATCCTTATTCCCTTCGATTAAGGTATACTCATAATTACATGGTATCCTAAATAACATTTGCTTCGCCGAATTATAGACTCTCTTAACATTAGAAAAGTATAATTCAATGTCACCCCCTAAAACTCTTTTACAAAGCTCACTTTCAAGAATCTTAATATCAATTATAAAATAATCAATGTATTTTAATGCTAAATCAACATATTCTGAAGGTACAAACATAGCAGATTCCACAGCCAAATTCACACCATCATTATGCAGTCTTGCTAATAATTTCTCCAGTTTCTTGATTTGCATCAAGGCCTCTCCGCCGGAAAATGTCACACCGCCATTTTTCCCCCAAAATCTACAATCCTTATTAATTACATCATAAAGTTCATCTGTGGAATATTTTCTTCCATAAACTCCGGATTTTCCATCTAAAGTATATTCCTCAAAATCAAAACTTATATTCTCTGGATTTGAACACCATGGACAATGTATACTACATCCCTTTAGAAAAACAGTAGTTCTTATTCCGGGGCCATCATGAAAGCACATTCTCTGAATATTTGTAATTACAGGACATTCATTCATGATGCTTTCCTCTCATTTTTTAAAGCCCTTTCAATAAGTACATCCTTATATTCCTCAGGTAAATCTTTAAAATATGAACTAAAGCCCCATACTCTGACTATAAGATTTGGAAACGCCTCAGGATTTGCCTTGGCCTCAACTAATTGTTTATAACTTACAACATTCATCTGCATCTCAAAAAAGCCAACATTTATGCAACTTGATATAAACTCTACATATTTATCCCAATTTTGCTTTATAAAATCCGGACTAACCATAAAGTCCAATACATTTCCGTTGAACATACCATTTTGATAATTAAGCTGTGAAGAGAAATTAACTATCTCTGTAAAGCCCTCATTGTCCTCATTTGATATATGTACGACAAACGGATTACCTGCTTTTCTTCCGTCAAATGAAGCACCGTAATTTCTTGCAGCATCCATATATGCCGAACCGCTTAATCCGGTTTTCATCCTTTCTCCCAGGTAAGAATTGAAATCTTTTATCTCCTCGGAAACACAATTAATAATGGAATTTACCATATCAATAATTTCATCTTCATCTTTTCCGTATATAGAAGGTATAGCCTTAAGCTCTTCAACCAAACCATCATTTTCTTCAAAATTATTAATAAGCATTTTCTTTACATCATAAAGAGTATACTTTTTATCTTCATAAACATATTTTTTAATATTCAATAATGAATTAATCAAATTGCCCATGGCAACAGATGTTACACCCGCATGATGATACAAAGCTCCACCTTCTGAAACATCCTTTTTACTTTCATAGCATCCATATGTAAAAACTGAAAGCAATGGATTATATTGGAATCTGTGTGGTTTAAGAACACGCTTCACTGCTCTTAAATTAAACCTAAGCGATTCCAGATATCTGTCAAACAGCTTTTCAAATGTATCTAATTCTTCCAGATTATCACGCTTAAACATATTATCCAACGCCCTAAGATAATTTATAACTGTACGGTTATTATTACTTGAACTTTTTCCACCTATAAGAGGCTCCCAACATGCCGACGTAGCATATTCACATGCATCATCCGGTTTGATTCCAAATTTAATAAGACTCGGAATCACGACATCATCATTAGCAAGTAAAGGTGCTCCAATTCCAGTTGATATTGATTTAAGTGACAATTCTATTAAATCCTTTGGCGTATGCTTATTTACTCTTAGCAAACACTTAGGTTCCGGCTGATGAACCTCCATCATGGCTTCTATGAACAGATATGTCAAGTCATTACAGATATATTCACCTTCAGTGGTACTTCTTCCAATTACAAAAATTTGACCACTGTCACCCATTAAAACATTGCTTTTGAAATCATAGTATTCATGCAATATCTTATACATATCAACTAAAATATTAAAGGCAGCTTCTCTATCCAAAACACCTTTCTTAACATCTTCAATATAGTATTTATTCAAGAACGAATCCCAAGCTCCAAGTCCGACAAGTCTATGATCGGTCTGCCAGAAAATCTGATTTATAAACATCATTCTTTGAATCGCCTCTTCAAAGCCTGTAGTAGGTTTATCCTTGATATTTTCAAACCAAACAATTCTTCTATCGTCCTTATTTTCTTTCTTTAACTCATCAATAATTCTATCTGCAAGAATAATAAGATTATCACAAACCAGATTATAGCTTCCTGTAAATTTATTAGAAACATTATCATATTTCATCTGTTTGAGTCCAAAATCAAGTATCTTGTCATATGCCGGAGTAAGGTTCTCATATCTGTAGCCCTTGGTAGTATCCATAACATATTCTGTATCGATAAAATAAACGAATCTCTCATCACGAATGTCTATAGCAATGTTTTTACAAATCCTTTCAAAAACCTCATCATAGCTTCTATCAATTCCATTTTCCTTAAAATCCTCTGATGTATTTCTTCCGCATGTAATCATAATATACCTCCTTGTATTAAAATTCATAAACTGCATCTTTCATATATATGGTTCTGATTTTCGGATTAATATTTACAAGCATTTTAACTACCGCATCGTATTGATAAACAGGTGACGTTACTACAATGTCAACATCAGGCAGTTTATCAATGTCCTTAATCTGAAGCACAGGTATTCCATCAATTTCCTTTATTCCCTCAGCGTTTCTGTCTATAAAACATAACACCTTAATATCTGATTCCTTAATCTCATCATAAAGAAGTCTTCCTATCTCTCCGGCATCAAATATTGCGATTTCGCCAAATCCATATTCATTGAAATAATCAACAAATGTTTTACCGGCATTTCTGTTCTCCAACCATCTTTTAAACATCGCAATGGTCTCTCCATTATATCTTTTGTTACTAAGATTAATTTCCTCCATCTAAAATATCCCTCCATAAACCTGATTCATCTACCAAAATGTTTCTCTCATCAATCATATCAACAGACCTCTTACCCATAATTGATAGAAGCTCAGTATGATTTGATATATCTTTTATATGTTGTGCTATCATATTATAATCTTCCACAGGAGCAATATATCCATTATATCCATTTACTATATCATCTTCCGTCCCCGAAACATCTGTGACAACAGGAACCACCCCGCAAGCCATAGCTTCATACTGAGATATACTATGCCCCTCATAATCAGAACAGCTCAAATATATATCATGCTGCATCCAGAAATTTTTTATTTCATCATGCTTTAATAATCCACAGAAATTAACATAATCTCCCAGATTCTTATCTGATATTTCTTTTAAAAGATAATCATCGGATTCTCCATTTCCAACTATATCAAGTGTGAATTTTACTCCGTCATTAATAAGCTTTTCTGCTACTCTCAAAACTAAATCTATTCGTTTCTGTATGATAACAATTCTACCCGCATATCCCAACCTTAAATTTTTATTTTCATCCAGATACTGTCTGTTTGACAAATCCTCCGTGCCTATTCTCCATTGCACCATTTTAATCTTTTCTTCTTTTACACCTTTTTCTATAAGGCGTTTTTTCATTTTCGTACTTATAACAATATATCTGTCAATATATTCATCTGATTTAAAATAAGTATCATAGTATATACTTTCATCATTATGCATAACTGCTATAATTTTCATGTTTTTGAGAAAAATTTTTTTCACAATAATCATCGCTAAAAATATTTCTCTCGGGAAATTACAAATCACATATTCAGGAGAAATTTGCAAAATTTCCCTTATGTATGAATCAACATAGTTATCAGTCTGTGTAATTGTATTTACACGAGCAATTTTCACTTCAAAGTCATCATTCGGGCAATCGCTCATATAATTATCAGGCATGAGATAATATCCACTTATACCAAGCTCTCTTAAAATCCCAGCCTGAGAATAGCACCATGTCTGAACACCACCTAATGTTGTTCCATAGTTAAAATCCATCACACATGTGTTTTTCTTAATCTCTTTTGTGAATAATTTCTTGCTTCTGTATAATAAGGCAAGGTTATCAATATTATCAAAATATGGTCCGGTCAAAACGGAAATCACTTTAATTTTCATCTGTTCAATCTGTTTTTTAATTGCATCCGCTGCATTACATGCAATTATAATAATCAAATTATTTATATTATATAATTCATCCGGACTAATCACAGGTATTCCGTAGATAAAACCATCGCAATTATCCTTATTGTTATCACAAAGATAGTCCGGTTTTTCACCATACAGCTTCCATTTATCCAAAAGCCTGCGACATCTTTCACCTGTTCCCCAAAATACAATATTATTCATAGATTCCCAATCTTTTCCTTAACTTAAGATACTAATGTTTCTTTTTTTACATTCCGGCAATATACGTGCCTTTATCTCATCAATATGTCTCTTATCCGCCGCAATAATCAATACATCTGCATCTTGCGGTTCTAAATTATCCCAATCAACAATTCCGTATCCAAAAAAATCCCCATTTTTTCTATCTCTATCCAAAACACCAACAATATTAAAATCGTATAATGATATAATTAGTTTTTGTGCATTTATTCCCGTTCCGTAAATTACTATATTCTTGTTCTTTATTTCTTCGTATTGAATCCTTAATTTTTCTTTTTCTTCATCTCTTACAAGCTCATTATCAAAACCATCTCCAAAGCCATTCGAAACCAATATTTCATTCAAACGCAATGCCATCTTATAATATGTCGTCCTATAAAAATGTCTGTTGTCATTACCTAAATCTGCTCTGCAAGTGACAATATCTCTCATATCCAATAGATAAACATTCCGATAATAAGAAACTACTTTATCCACAACCTTATTCATTTCAATATTTCTATTAACTCGATCTTTACCTATTTTATCACTTATATTGACTTCTACTCCATTTATTAAGACAATTTTTGTATCTGCAGACACATTCTCAATCAGAAAGCGCAGATTACTCTCAAATAATTCCTTCTTCTCTTTTCCTTCGAAGATAAAATTCTCATTCAAATAATTTAATTCATTTTCTGAGAATTTATCAAGCCATTCCTTTTGGTCGAAATACCCCGCATATCCCACGTATAAGCTTCTATCATTTTTACTTTTATATGTCCCGCGTATAAAATCATCTACAACACTATAAACTATTACTTTGTTATTCGGATCAAAAAAATCTGTTGCAAATGTTATATCCTTATGATAGAATGGCAGATTATCACACAGTTCCGCCTTTTGTTCCTCTGACAGTTTTAAAGAATTAACAAGCTGAAAGCTATCTGATGTTCGGTATTCCTGTCCGTCAATAACAGTATTAAATTCTTTTTTAACATTAAATTTTCCTTTACTTGACAGATATGTACACATTTGCTCTAAATCACATCCGCCAACCATTAGAATCTGAAATCTTCCATCATCTATATTTTCTGATTCAATATCCAAATCATTATTTATTATTATCCAGTCAATATAAGCATCATCTCTTAGATTAACCGCTGTTTCTCCAACACTGTCAAATTTAGGGCACTCCAATTTTTCATACACGAATTGTTCAATCCCCATCCCAAGCACACGACAGCTGAATAAGAAATGAATAACACTTACATCATCCATAGCATAAAAACCAGATAATCCATAAAATCCATAATCATCAGCCACAAATACTGCACCACATTTTACTTTATCGTCCAAAATCATTTTATGCAAATTATCTTTAGTCTGTCTAAATTTCGTAAAATTAAGCTGATTTGTCCTTTGAATCAACTCATATATTCTGTCTTCATACTCTATACAATCTTCTAAAATCTTTACATTTATATGAGAAGCTTTTAGAAATTCCTCATTACTGTCATACTTATTTTTTTCTATATTCTTTTCTTCCAAAACCTTGTATTGTTTTAATCTTGTATGCGCTATGTCATCTTTCCCTTTGAAAGAAGGATTTGTCAAAATATCTTGAAGGTAATCAGGAGTTTTACATATTATTCCAGGATTTGTGAATTCCACCTCTTTCAAATTAAAAACATTATCATCTATAAATAGTGTATTTTCTGCTCTCAAATTACATTCTTTAAGCAAGTCTTTAACCTGCGCTCCTTTTGCAGACCATGAAATATGTGGAAATATAAAATACTCATCAACTCTATCCATCTGTTTTAATGCTTTCATTACAGCTTCAAAATCATTTTTTGATACTATTGAATTCATAATACCCCTGTCTGTTAATTCTTTGACTATGAAAATATTCTTTTCAATCTTCTCTATAGGACCTTCCGACAGAGTTCCTTGCCAGAAAGTATCATCCAGATCCCATATTACCAACTTTATTTCATGCATATTATCTACCTTTCATCACTTCTTACATATAGTCAATATAAGTGTTACTAAGTTTATATCGTTAAAAACTTCTGTGTTGTAATAAATTGTAGCTTTACATCTTTACAATATTCTGCAAGCACTTTACTAATCCCTATATTCATAGCATCCAATACAAAATTTCTTGCAGAAAAAGTCATTTCACTATTTCCATAATTTTCATAATCATCATGAGAGTATCCATCAAATCCAGCCAAATATATTCCTTCAACATCATAATTCATAAAGAATTTAATCGCCATTAATCCTGCATTATCATTAACCGCCTCTTCATCATTCAAAAGCGTTATATAATTTGCTTGAAAATATACATTTTCAGATGGAATATTTGATGTTACAATGCATTTTGTCTTTTTACTATTGTCTAATTCTTTATATCTTCTTAAATTTGATAAAAAAATAAAATCAAGAGGTATTATATCATATGCATAATTGATACTTATTTTAACAACATCTCTATCTTCCGCACATTTTATAATTTTATCTTTTTCATCAATTGAACTTTTACCTGGTGCAATAAGCAAAATCTTTTTTCCCGATAAAGCCTCTTTCAGTTCATTTTTGTGCTCTTCTTTAATCTTTTCTTTCGCCATATATTGTATATATAATTTTTCTATATATTTCTTGTCATATGAGATTTTTTTATCATCATTCATCATTTCAAAAATATCGTTCATCGCTTCGATTGTAAGCGTTTTTTTATCATCCAAATATTTTGCATAATTAGGATGTGCATTATATTTGGCAGAAATATAATTTGGCAATGAGTATCCCCAATAATTCATCTGATAAAATTCATTAATAATTTCATCTATCAATACTAATAATGGTTTTAAATTATATTGCTTACCTGTATTTTCATTAAGATACTCTACAAATAATTCCGTATTTAGATTTCCTGCGCCTCTACCCATTCCATAAATTGATGCATCAATAATCAAATTTCTATTAGTTTGAATAGTCGCGAGCGTTTGAGCATTCGAATATGACAGTTGCATATTGTTATGAGAATGAAATCCAATAAAAATATCATCATTTAAATTATGCTCAACCATATAAAACAATCTTATTAAGTCTTTGCCTTTCATAATCCCAAAACTATCAACTATATAAAATGCATATGGTTTAATTTCATTGGTTTCTCTTATCAAACTCAAAAATTCATTGTCAGAATAGCTTACCGAAACCATAGCCTGTATAAATACCAGATAGCCTTTAGCCTTTATTTGTCTACATAATTCTAATGCTTCAAAAAGGTTATTTTTATGAAATGCAACACGAACGCCATCAATAGACGAACCATCATTAACAGGTAAATCATCTATATCGTATTCACCATAATTAATCATAACAACAAAAATCTTTCCATTTCGATTACTAGGAATTATTTTCTTTATTTCCTCAACATTTGTAAACTTTGTTACATCTTTATTATAATTAACTTTTTTAGTAAGGAATCCACATTCAATTATCTCAACATTAGCCTCTAAAAGACCATTTGTTATTTTTTTTATATTTTCATATCCAAACCGCCATTCATTACAATAGCCGCCATCCCTTAATGTACAATCTAAAACATGAATTTTATTCATCTCAAGTTAACCTTCTTTACAAATTAAAATCTTTATCATTTTTTATAATTATATATTGCATCCGCGATAATAAAATCTTCTTGCTCATCAATATCAACACTTTCGATTTCTCCAACTTCAACAATAAACGGCTTCTCTCCAATACGTCTGTTCAATTTATTTATTACTTCATTTCTATATATATAAAATCCACTTGTTTCTTGATAAATAGCAGGCAAATCTTGTGTCCGAGGGATATCATCCAAATTATAGTTAAAAGGGCTTCCATCTTTCCATAGAAAATCTTGAAGTTTTTTTGCTGAAAATGCAGAGTCATATTCCCCACCCATGACCGACTGTATTCCTTTTTTTATAGAATCTTTTGAAATAAAAGGAGCCGTAGTATGTGACATAACATAAATATCAGCACAAACATCATTTGCAAAGCACTTCAACACTTCATTCATTTTGGTAGTGTCTTTATCAAGTTCTTTTGACCTTTCAAGATATTTAATCCCCTTAGGAATATAATTTTTAATATCAGGATTACTACAATAAACGTATATTTCATTTATTTCCTCAACAGTCATTAGGGTAGATAAAACATAAAAACATAATGGTTTTCCATTAGAAAAGGATTTTGTGTTTTTTTGCGGAAGTCTTTGATTATTTAATTTCATCGGAACAATTGCAACTATTTTCAAATCTATCACCCTCTATTTCAGTTATATCTTAGCCATCAACGATGTTTGCAAAATAATATGTTTCTCAATTTCATCATATTCATATTTTCTAAGGGTTTTCATAACTGCCTCAGGATAATATTTGAACTTACCATCACACTCTATCCATATATCCCTGCATATTTCAAACATATTTTTTATATATGAGGCATCTCTTACATGATTAAACCCTTGCAGCATATCTATCCAGCTTTTATGTTTATAATCCATCCTGAATTCTTCATCGAAAATATTATAAAATTCAGATTTATAATGTTGATATTCTTTTCCAAACTGAAGAGTTTTTTCAATAT
This sequence comes from Lachnospiraceae bacterium, assembly GCA_017449765.1. Classification (GTDB taxonomy): domain Bacteria; phylum Bacillota; class Clostridia; order Lachnospirales; family Lachnospiraceae; genus Coprococcus_C. The sequence goes on from JAFTFE010000135.1 coordinate 14,208, forward strand.
TACCGGGGAATTCAGAATCACCTATTGTAGAGTCATCCGATATGCCCACTCTACTGACCGGCAATCCCATATATAACGCAAAACCTATATGAGTACCTATATCTCCGCATACAAGCGCATCTGATATTTCCATCAAACTTCTTTGTCTTTTATTAAAATTCTGATCAAATCTAAAACCATTTGAAACAATTCGAAAACCTTTCTTTCGTGCATAATCACATACTTCATCGTTTATATCTGCCCAATATACACATAAAAGTAATGTATCAAAGCTATTTGAATACTTTCCATATACATCATCAACAAATTTTTCTCTGCTATACCCCCTTCCAATCCCCTCTATTGTATGCGGAAGATAGACCAACAAAGTTTTTCCATTTTTTTCCCTCTTTAATTTTACGGTTTCTTCATCATATATCCCTTTTGCATAATGTATATACGGACCAACTGTAAAAACCGGGATATAGGAATTTCTCATATGTACCTTTTGTTTATAATAATCTCCGGAGAAAACACATGCTGTCTTAGGGGAGAACGCATCTTTATACATAGGAAAGCAATCCGAATGAGATACAAAAGGCGCATACACAACATCATAATCATCCTGAATTCCGGCATATTTCATTAAATTTTGCAAATTTCCATAAAAATGTCCTTCATCATACAGCCCAAAATGTACCAAAGGAAAATCTTCTTTTTTATTTTTCTCCAATGCTATACTGGCAATTCTTTTTAATTCTGTTACATCCTCCAACAAATCAAATTTAGATGACTCACGCACATACTCATCAAGAATAGCGTTATGCTCTGAACAATCGTTTTCTATTTTTATAATAGTATTAAGATCTTTGCTTTCTAACGATGGTCGGAATATGCTATATTCAAATATTCCTTCCATCTCAAGTTGTCCAACTTGAATCCAATAATTATTAGGTGTAATAACAATTTGATACCCTTGTTGATAAAACTTCTTCATATCCGAAAAACTTATCACTTTAACTCCATCTATATACTCACCCTGTTTTTCAACATCGTTATCACAAAAATACGCTATCTTTTCTATTCCGTATTTTTTTAATGCCTTTTTGCCGTTTCCTCCGGCTCCGAATAATATAATCTTCTTCATGATAACCCTTTTCTTTTCATAATTACAAATCAGTTACAATCAACTATTAATAACATTCAGATATTTTTCTAAATTTAGTCTATCCCATTCAGTAACATAACCCTTCGTTCTAACAATATCCTTACACAAACAGTCATAATTTTCTTGATTTATATCATAATTCAAAGCAACAATTTCACGCTTTGAAATATCAAAATATTCTATACAGCCAAGGCTCGGAGAATACATAATTATTTTGTCTTCCATCCTTTGAATATCACTAACTGTCATCTCTTCTGATTCTATTCTTTTTTCTCCGTATACATCAGTTATATCTTCCGTACTCAAATCAATGACAGAAACTTTATTTTCAAAAGTCGAGAATGCAAATAGAGTATTATTTTTAAATACCAATTCAAAATAATTAATTTTGATTGAATCACTTAATTCTAATTTATATGATAAATCTGTTTTTTTACCTTTATCTAAATTAAGGTCAAATTCTTCTAAAATCGTTTTGCCACTTTTACTTCTGTATAATGCCCAAAGTTTATTATCTGACACTTCTATGCAATTTATATACTTAGCTTCTGAAAGCCTTTTATATGTTATATTGTCAGTGTTGCAATCAAGAATTCCTATTTTTATATCATTCTCTTTCCTTGTCGCAAAATACACTTTATTTTCATAATATTTTAATCTTATAATTGGTAATGATGCATCTCCTTCTTTTAAATTCCATTTAATTTCTGTCATTTCCATATTATCAAGATTAAGTTTGATAATTGGAACAGTCATTACATTAGGGTATATCCATATGATATTGTCTGATTTAACAGCATTTGAAATAAAGAACTCTGATTTGATATCATGTCTCACGGTTTCTAATTCTTTATTTTTCTTGGACAATACCTTAACTTCAAAAGCATATCTATGTACAAAAATCAGCTTATCATTATATGAAAAAACCTTAGAAATATCGTAATGACCATTATATTTTTCCTGTCCAAAAAAGGTCACATATTCTGAATCCCCCTCTTTATCAATACAGAACAAACCATCCATATCTGACAATGGAATCCACCATTTATTATCCTCATAAAGACCTGAAAAAGTATAAATATACATCGTAACCCCTTTCTAATATTTCTAATACCTATACAATCTTGAATAATTTTAAATCATTAACAAAACGACATATTTCACCATATATTTTATCGGATTTTTCTTCTGAAAACTAAAGTGTTTTCAAATATTTTTTAATATTGTATACATAATTGAATTATATCACATAAGATAAGTATTTAAAAGAAAAACAGATATATTCCTGTTTTTTGGAATATATCTGCCCTATTTGTCTCTCAAATATTTTTGAATTATGTCCAATGCATATTCAGCTGATCGTCCGATTAAAAAGATTCCGCTGAGTAGTTGTTCAAATATTATCCTGTAAGGATGCTTTCATCTCTCAGGAAATGTTCTATACCAACATACTGAATCCCGTTCTCGTCTTTGTACGGTTTGAGATAATCCCTGACAACAACGATTTTCTTAAATGAATCCGGTATCCGCAAAAGAGAGGCTATTTCCTGCTTTTTCTTCTCAGGGTCAGCAATCGTAAGCGCTGATTGAATGTAGTATCTGTTATCTCCCCTATTTACCACAAAGTCGACTTCCAGCTGTTTCCTTACCTTTTTCTCTTCCTCCATAGTGGCGATTTCAACCACTCCAACATCTACATCAAATCCTCTACGTATCAGATCATTATAGAGGACATTCTCCATAAGGTGTGTCTCCTCGATCTGCCTAAAACCAAGTCTAGCATTTCTCAGTCCGGGATCCGAGTAGTAATACTTCGAAGGAGTCTTGATGTATTTTCTTCCCTTCACATCGTATCTTACAGCCTTTTGGATCAAATATTCATCCATAAAATAGCCAAGATATTTATCGATAGTATCCGGGGCAACGACCAGTCCGTTCTCACTTTTGAAAGTGTTTGACAGCTTACTTGGATTCGTAAGAGCGCCTACTCCGGAGGCAATCACATCCAACAATGTAGCCAAAGCCTCTTCATTATTTAGCACCTTGTATCTCTCCAACACATCCTTCAGATAAGTCCTGTCAAATAGATCCCGAAGATATTTACTTTTTTTCTCATGAGTGTCTAACGATAGAACAACCGGCATCCCACCATAAGTGTAGTAGTCCTGCCAGGCTTCCCTTTTATCCTCCTCATAAGCATCATAAAATTCTGCAAATGACAAAGGGAAAACCCTGACTTCATCTCTACCCTTTCATTATAGACAGTTTAAATTCAAAAGTAAAGGCTACTCATGAAATTTTTGCAGATTGGACACAAAGTTTCATATTTATTATTAATAAACAACCGAAGCCGAGAATCCGCATTGTATATTATGTACATCATTTGCTCATTTATACTCGTTGAGATTTCACATCCTTCAGCCGCACTCCAATTGCTCCTCCGGGATGGTTTCTCTTGAAATCCTCTATAGTTATATCCATAGTGTCTGCTATCTTCATCGCAAGTCCCTGTAATACAATCAGATTAAGTGTGGTCGAATTGTTCGGCATTAGTTCCACATATCCCCCTCGTAAATTAGGTTAAGTATGATGCTGTCTTGCAAGATATATGGACTCGCCTGTACAATAATATAATCCATATTTCCGTTCTCCATCTATTTTATATTACAATACTCCCATTACCTTGACATAATCCTCACTCTTATCACGCATTATCTCTAATCCTTGTTCAAATTCTTCAAGAGAAAATCTATGTGAAATAAGCTCCTCCGGCTTAACTACGCCTTTAGCCAGCTTATCAACCACATAGTGCCAGTCATCATTTTCCTCATGTGTAAAGGATGAGTTCCATGTACCCGTTACAACAAGCTGGTTTCTAAGTATCTTCCAGTATGTATTCTTGTCAAGATTCATATCAGAATAAGGATTACCTACCAGCATAACCCTGCCTGCCGGTGCAGCATTGTCTATACACTTTGATACAGTTTCGTTCTTGCCTATACATTCAAATATGCAATCCGCACCGATACCGTCTGTCTTCTCCATAATCCATCCGGATACATCTACAGTTCTACTATCACAATAATTATTCTCATCTATCCCTAATTTTATGATGTTCTTCTTCTGAAATTCCTTGTTACCGATTACATAGAGGTTTTCAATACCGGATTCTTTTAAGAACATAACTAACAAAAGTCCGATTGTACCAAGTCCGTAGACAAACACCTTATCTTCCTTCTTAGGCACAACCCTTCTCATACAGTGAACTGCAACTGACATCGGCTCAAGCATAGCCGCCTGTTCATATGATACTCCGTCGGGAAGCTCTATAAGATTTTTCTCAGGCACTGCTACATATTCTGCAAATCCGCCGTCACAACGTGAACCAAGATAATTATAATGTCTGCACATCTCATATTGCTTATTCTTACACGGAACACATTCACCACAAGGTATAAGCGGGAATATTCCCACTGATTTATCCTGCCACTTCTTATCTACATTTCTACCGACTTCCATAACCTGACCTGCAAATTCATGTCCCGGTATAAGAGGATGTATATGCGCACCCGTCTGATAAATACGTGGTATATCAGAGCCGCAGATTCCTACGGCTTTTACCGCAACGATAACCTCATTATCCTTCGCAACAGGCTTCTCCACCTCTTCGTATCTTATATCATTTACTCCATGTAATACATATGCTCTCAAATATTGTTTCTCCTATCGTAATAACATGCAACAACAAACTACCTCTATATCTCCATCGCTCTTACATCTCTTAGTATATCGCCATAAGGTCTACCCTTGCCAAAAAGGAGTGTAGTGCCAAGCACAAAGCCTTTCACGCCCATAGGTGCAAACTGCTTTATCTTGTCTGCGCTGCACGCACCATCCCAATACACTTCAAAATTCATATCTTCTTTTATCTTAAGTAATCTCTCAATCTTATTGCCAACATAAGGGAGATACATCTGACCTGCATTCCCCGGATTTACCGACATTACAAGCACTTTATCCACTATACGAAGCATCTCCATAACAGTCTCTATACTGGTTCCCGGATTAATCGCTATACCCGGCACCATACCTGCATCAATTATAGCCTTAAGTGTCGTAGAAGGATGATACTCTGCTTCAGGATGTATATATACCGTATCACCTTTTCGTAAATTTCTTAAGAATATATCTATATGTGTATTAGGATGCTCTATCATAAGATGAACATCAAGAGGAAGCCTTGTCGCACTCGCTATATATCTCATATCATTCAGAGACATAGCATAGTTAGGTACATATCTACCATCCATTATGTCTATATGAAAGGAATCTATCCCACCTGCCTCAAGCTCTCTGACTTCCTTCTCCAAATTACCAAAATTTGCACACATCATAGATGCTGTTAACTCAAAATTCATCCTATGTTCCCCCTTTTATCTTACCATTAGTAAAAGATTCTTTAATATCTATTTTCAAAAAATTATAATTCCTCAATCATTCAGATGCGACTATCTCCATAATCTGCTGTATAAGTCTTACCACATCAAAGCCTTCTCTCATCTTCTGTCTTGCATTTTCAGCTATTGTCATGCGTTCATCTTCATGCTCAAGATAATATTCTATCTGATACAACACTTCATCAAGACTTGTATAGCAAGCGTAATCAACTCCATTCTCAAATAAACCGTTAAAATCCGCCTGCCAATTTGATAATAAGAATCCGCCTACGCCCATTATATCCATCGCACGAAGAGGTATACCTGTATGAATTGATGGAAGTGTTATATTAAGATTAATCTTGGACAGCTTGAATACCTTGTTCATATCCGTCTTATAATCTACAGTTCCCATAGCTTTGGCGGTTTTTATATCCGACAAATCTCCCGGTGTATAAACCTTCATATCAAATCGTTTCGATATCTCTTTTATAAGATAAATTCTCTGCATATTTGCAGCCTTGCGGCATAAAAAATAATTTGCATACACATAAGGAAGCCCCTCCAGACATCCATCTACCAAGATGTACGGCATAGCCTTGTATAGCTTTGCAACAAGTTCTAAGTCGTTCTCAAGCAGCGAATCTATAACATTTGAACCATACAGATTCCTCTGCGCATTAAGTATCCCCTCCAAATATCCTCTTGTGTAACCATCAAGCCTCTCATACATACGGTCATATAAGTTATGTTCTTCATTGTATAACGACGCCACAAGTGATACATCTGCACTGTAAATCTCAATATCCTGTTCAGATACATTGATTGCATCCAGTCTGTCCGGATTAATCCCAAGAGGCATATAATATGCATTCTGCACACCATGTCTTCTTAGATTATCACACTCTGCGCTGTCGAACACAAACATATAATTACAAGAATTAAGTGCAGACGGGTGATATAATGCTATAAGCGGACTGTCATAAGTCCACGATATATACTTAAGTCCATATTTGTCTGAAAACTCTGATACTTCAGGATGGTAATTTGAAGTAAATATCGTTTGGCAGCCGCATTCTGATATATCTTGCTCAAGTTCATTCAAAAAGCTTACTTTATCCTCTGACTTCTCATACTTTACAGGAATATCCGACTCAAATATATTATGCCCCAATATCGTAAAAGCCTCTATGATATCATCTTTGCCATACATATTGTAATCAATATATAAAATATTCAAATCCGGTATCTCCTTCTATCCCACTATATCTACATTCTGCAGCATAACAGGTTTCTTATCATATCTTAATACGTGCGGTATATTGCCCGAATCTCCGTAATATGCATCGCAAAGTTCAATCAGACTGCTGTAATCATAAGACTCATCATATATTCCCCAACCTTCTGATTTATATCTTTCAACAATGTTGCGGAAACCATCTCTCAGCTTTAGGTCAACACCCTTGAGCGTCCTAATCAGGTGCGGGTTGCAATACCATATAACCGCTATATCATCCTTAGACTCCTTGAATTTCTCAAGCGTATCTTCAATCTTAATCAAGGTTTTATCACCATACTGAGCTATAGATGCTATACCTACATTATACAACAATATCTTCTTAAGTCCACCATCTGATTTGAATATTATTTTTTCCCATTCGGATGGTATTTTATCCAGCAGACTCTTCTTATACTCCGCCTTACCATCATCATTCTCCGAATTAATCTCACCGGTTATCGGTTCTTCGCCTATGCCTTGCAGGAACAACTCGTATACTTCCACCTTTTCTGTCCATACATTTCTGTACTCTTCCCCCGACATATCGGTAAGCCTCTCGATATAGGTCTGTCGCATCCGGTCAGATTGTACTATAACCCTGTCAGCATGTACAACTCCCGGCACAGTACAGAAGTAATCCAAGGTCTTCCATGCTTTTGTCTCTTTATTCAAACCTATCTCATCTGTGACATAAGGCGAAATATACACCAATTCTTCCGTGTGTTTTTTCAAATTCTTCGAGAAATGTTCCCTGCTTAAGCTTATAGTATAGTTACACTCATCAAAAGGATTCATCGTAACAATTACGTCAGGATGTCTTCTGGCAAAATCATATGACTTGTAATCTGTAAGCTCGACATAATCAGGGAATTCGTCTGCTTCATAATACATATCTGCAAGCTCACTGCGCGCAGTCTTTTTGTAATATGGTATAGGAACAACATACACATCATATGTACCTTCGCAGACAACCTTCTTCCACATTGGTTCCATACTCTTCCAATAGTCTGCTCTGTATGGTATGAAAACCATTTCTTTTCTATTTATTACATAAGAATTAAGAACATCTGTCATCCTGCCATATATTTCACCAAGAAAGGCTGATATTCCATCCGCATCTCCTTGTCCGAACTCGCCATTAATAAGAGCCTGATATAACTGATATACGGATTCACAATATTCCTCAAGTATATGAACAGCTTCAAAGCCCTCTCCATAGGTTTTCTCAAGCAGTTCACCTATATTAACCGCACTCTCCTGACACGCCACAAGTAAATTACATGAAGTTTCTATATCACCTTGCATTGTCATAAGTACAATAGCGCTATGTGCTTCTTTTGTCATGTTCAGATAATTAATTACCTGTTTTTTGGTATAATTTCCTGTATGTCTGTCTTTATTATCGAGGTCCTCCGGAACAAATTTATATCTGAAATAATATCTGTCA